>NZ_AYOY01000001.1 GCF_000508185.1 Sphingobium sp. C100
GGATCGTGCCGCTGGACGCGGCGATCGCGATCCTGCCCGACATTCGCCCGGTGCATGAGCGCGGCGCGCAGATTTTCCAGCGCCATGCGATCCAGGGACTGATGGCGCAGGTCGATCGCGGCGACGGCGCCGATTTCGATGCGCTGGTCGAATTCCGGTCCGGCATGGACCGGCGCGCGATCGACTGGAAACAGTCGGCCCGCCACGTCAAGCTGCACGCCAAGGAATTCCGGTCCGAGCGCAACAACCAGATCGTCTTCGCGGTCGATGCGGGGCGGCAGATGAGCGAGCCGGTGGCGGGCCTCAGCCGGTTGGACCGGGTGGTGTCGGCCATGTTGCTGACGGCATGGGTGGCGCTGAAACTGGGTGATCGGGTGGCGCTCCACGCCTTTGATTCGCGGCCGCGAATCGCCAGCGGGCTGGTGTCGGGCGCGGCGGCCTTTGGCGAGTTGCAGCGGCTGGCCGCGCGGATCGACTATAGCGGCGAGGAAACCAATTATACCCACGCGCTGACCACGCTCGCGACGCGGCTGACGCGCCGGTCGATGATCGTGCTGTTCACTGAGTTCACCGACCTCACATCCGCCGAATTCCTGGTCCGCGCCGCAGCCCGCCTGGTCGAGACCCATTTGCTGATGGTCGTCGTGCTGCGCGACGAGGAGCTGGAATCGATCCTCGACCGGCGGCCGCAAAGCGCCGACGATGTGACCCGCGCAGTCACGGCGGCGGCGTTGCTGAGGGACCGGCTGATGGTGCTGACCCGGCTGCGCCATCTGGGCGCGCATGTGATCGAGAGCGCGCATGACCAGGTGGCCGAGCGGCTGGTGCAGGGCTATGTCGATTTGAAGCGGAGGAACCTGTTGTGAGCGCGCTGGTCGAAGGCGCGGCCGCGCCGCTGGTCAATGCCAGCCGTTTCCGCGCCGCGCATGAGGCGGAATGGGACCGGCTGGACCAACTGGTGACCCGGATCGAGAAACGGTCGGTCCGCGCCTTGTCCGAAGATGATATATTGGCGCTGCCGCTGCTCTATCGGTCGGCGCTGTCGTCGCTGTCGGTGGCGCGGGAAACGTCGCTCGACCGGGCGCTCGTCACCTATCTGGAACAGCTTTGCACCCGCGCCTATTTCCAGCTCTACGGCGTGCCCGACACGGCGTTGCGGCAGCTTGGCGGCTTTCTGGCGCGCGACTGGCCGTCCGCCGTCCGCTCGCTCTGGCGCGAGACGCTGGCGTGCCTCATCCTGACGATCGCGGGCGCGGTCGCGGGCTGGTGGCTCGTCGCGACCGATCCGAGCTGGTATTACAGCATCATCCCCGACGCGATGGCGAGCGGGCGCGACCCGGCCGCCAGCGTGGAGACGCTGCGCGCCACCATCTATGGCAAGCAGGAGGGCGGCGCGCTGGCCACCTTCGCCGCCTATCTCTTCACCCATAACAGCCAGGTCGCGATCTTCGCCTTTGCGCTGGGTTTCGCCTTCACCGTGCCCACGGTGCTGCTGCTCGTCTATAACGGGCTGACCCTGGGGGCGATGCTGTGCCTGTTCGCGCAAAAGGGGCTGGGCCTCAATTTCCTGGGATGGCTGACCATCCATGGATCGACCGAGATGTTCGCGATCATCCTGGCGGGCGCGGCGGGCATGAAGATCGGCACCGCCGTCGCCTTTCCGGGGCGCGAGGCGCGGACCGAGGCGGCGGTGCTGGCCGGGCGCAAGGCGGCGGTCGCGATGGCGGGGGTGGTTCTGATGCTGATGGTGGCGGGCCTGCTGGAAGGGATTGGCCGCCAGACGGTGCAGGCGGATGCGATGCGATATGGCATCGGCTTGGCCGCGCTGGCCGGCTGGCTGGCCTATTATTATCTGCCGCGCCGGCGGGAGGGGCAAGATGCGCTGGCGGCGTAAGGCGCGGGGGCCGCGCGCGCCCAAATCGCTGCGGCGCAGCTTCGTCACGCCCGAGGGCGTCGACCTGCGCCTGGAACTGGCGAGCGCGGGCACGCGGGCATCGGCCTTCATCCTGGACATGCTGATCCTGTTGATCAGCCTGATCCTGACCACCGTCGCGATCGGCCTGCTGGGCATTGCCAAGGCGCGCGGCGAGCTGTTCATGGTCCTGTGGCTGATCGGCGCGTTCGTGCTGCGCAACGGCTGGTTCATCCTGTTCGAAATGGGCGGGCGCGGTGCGACGCCGGGCAAAAGGTTGCTGGGCCTGCGGGTGGTGGCGCGCGATGGCGGGCGGCTGACCGGCGGGGCGGTGATCGCCCGCAACGCGCTGCGCGAGATCGAAGTGTTCCTGCCGCTTTCCTTTCTGGCGATGCAGGCGGCGCAGGATATGGCGGACGGTTTCCTGACCATCTTCGCCCTGGCCTGGACTGGGATTTTCCTGTTTTTCCCGCTGTTCAACCGGGACCGGCTGCGCGTCGGCGACCTGTTGGCGGGCACATGGGTCGTGAACAATGTGCGGGCCAAGCTGGGCGCGGACCTGGTCGCGGCGCGGGCGGAACAACCGCGTCGCATCTTCACCGACGCGGCGCTCGACCTCTATGGCATCTACGAATTGCAGACGCTGGAAAATGTGCTGCGGGCCGGGCAGGAGGAGGCGATCGTCACCGTCGCCGCGACGATCCGGCGCAAGGCGGGGCTACCCGACGATGGCGATGACTATGCTTTCCTGTCCGATTATTATGCAGCGCTGTGCGCCCGGCTGGAGCGTGGAATGCTGGTTGGCCGGCGACGCGAGGACAAATATACGGCCACGGCGCGCCGCTGACCGGGCCGGGCGTCGGAACGGTTGGCGGGGCGCGGGTCAGAGCGACAACCGCGTCCGAGATGCCGTCAGCGGGTCGGTTCCAGCTTCTGGCGGGCGCTTTCGTTCATCAGATCCTGGAGACGCGCCGCGCCCTCCACATTGGTGCGGATGACCTGCCACGGATCGACGCTCTGGGCAAAACGCATCCCGCACAGGTCGCCGCGCGACCACATGATCCGCGATTCCATGTCCAGCCCCTTGGCCCGCAGGCGCACCGTGGTGCCGACGCGAAAGCCGAGCCGATGTTCGAGCAGGCAGCCGCCCGACGAAACGTCGCCGACGATGACCGTGCGGCTTTCCTCGCCGTCGATCAGCTCCGCCTCGAACGCGGTCACGAAACGGGGGTGACGCCGCCGGTCGAAATGCGCTGCGAGTTCAGTGATCGTCATTGTCCAGCACCTCCGAAAGCCGCGCGTCGCGACTGCCATAGCGTCGAGAAGGAAGCCTTGAGGCATCCGTCGGCGAGAGAATAAGCTTTCACAGGCAATCGTTAACAACTGGTAAGCGCACCGCCCGGCGGAGCGACGGACCGCCCGGCATTTGCGAGGATTGTCATTAAACTGACCCCGGCAGGTCATCAAACTTTCCAGCACGGCCCATAATTGCCGCCATCCATGGGCGATCGGGATATCAGCGAAACGCGTGGGACCGCCCCCGGCCGGCTATGGGCGGGCTGGGCCAGTCTGTTGGCGCAGGTCGAGCGGCTGACGCGGCGCGCGGACAGCGAAGACTTGCTGCACGACGCCTATGTCCGCATGGCCGCGCGCGCCGGTGCGCCGGACAATGAAGAAGCCTTTCTCGTCCGGGCGGCGGTCAACCGCGCGCGCGACGCCTATCGCCGGGAAAGGGTGCGCGGCGTGCAGGATTGCGAGGACGCGCTGGACCGGCTGCGTGACGAGGGGCCGATGCAGGATGAAGCGATCATCGCCAAAGCGCGGCTGAAACGGGTGAGCGAGGGGATCGACCGGTTGCCCCCGCGCACGCGCGAGGTTTTCTTGCTCCAGCGGATGGATAATCTTAAATATCGCGAGATTGCGGAAAAGCTGGGAATCAGCCAAAGCGCGGTCGAGAAGCATATGGCCAGGGCGATGACGTTCCTGAGCGAATGGACAAAGGATTGGTGAGCCCAGACATGACCGGCGAGCACGTTTCGAACCGGACTGCCGCCGAGTGGATTGCCAGGCTCAACGCGGACAGCAGGACCAGCGAGGACGATCAGGCGTTCCGCGCCTGGCTGGCGCAAAGCCCCGACAATGAAGCGGCGTTCGAGCGTGCGACCGACCTTTGGGCGATCGTGCCGGGCGCATCGGTCGCTCCCGCCGTGACGCGCACGCCCATTTTGTCGCGCCGCCGGGTGCTGGCCGCCGGCATTGCGACGGTGACGGGCGGCGGCGCGCTGGTCGCGGTCCAGTCCGCCTATGCCGGCACGCGGTACGAGACGGGCATCGGCGAGCAGCGCCATATCACGCTGGCCGAGGGATCGGCGCTGTTCCTGGACGCGGACACGCGGGTTCGGGTGATCGCCAGTCCGCAGCGCCGCCAGCTCTGGCTGCAACGTGGGCGCATCGCCCTGTCGGTGCGGCCCGCGCCGGTGCCGTTCACGGTGGAAGCGGGCAAGGGATCGCTGATCGCCGGGCCGGGCCGGTTCGACCTGCGGCGGGACGATGCGGACCGGCTGGCGCTCACCGCACTTTCCGGGAAGGCCGACGTCGCGATCGCCGGCGCGCGCCGCAGCCTGGAGACCGGCGAGCGCGTGCGGGCTGATGCCGCTGCGGCGTTGCAGGTCGATCGCCCCGACCCCGAAGCGACCCTGGCCTGGCAAAGCGGTCGCGCGGCATTCCATGAGGATCGGCTGGAAGCCGTGGCGGCCGAGGCCAATCGCTACAGCACCACGCGGTTGGTGATCGCCGACCCCCGCACGGCGGAATTGAGGGTCAGCGGCATGTACCGCATGGGAGACAATGTTGCGCTGGCCCAGGCGCTGTCGCAACTGCTGTCGATCCGTGCGCGCGAAGTCGACGGCGCGGTGTTGCTGGGCGGCTGAAAAAAATCTGCACGGGCAGGTGAGGTAGGACGCAGGTGGCGCGTCGAGGGAGCGCGGCGCCTTTGCCGCCATCCTTGGGGGGAAGTTTCCGTGACAGTTCACCGTTCGCGCCATCTGCGCCGCTCGCTCGTGCTTGGAGCAGCGCTGGCCGCGCTCTGCGCCGTGCCGACCCATGCGCAGGAGCGCAGCAAGACCATCCAGATCGCCGCACAGCCGCTTGGCCAGGCCTTTGAAACGCTCGCGCGCCAGACCGGCACCGACATTTTGTTCGCGCCCGGCGTCGTCGCGGGCATGACCGCGACCCCGGTGCAGGGCAAGATGGATGCCCGTTCCGCCGTGGAACGGATGATCGCGGGCAAGGGGCTGGCCGTGCGCCAGCAGCCCAATGGCGCGCTGCTGGTGATCGCCGCGCCTGCCGCCGCCCAGGACATGAGCGCGAGCGGGACGAGCGAGGCCGCGCCGGAAATCGTCGTTACCGGCTATGCCGCCAGCCTGTCGGGCGCGCTCGCGCAGAAGCGGGCCGCGACCAATGTCGTCGATGTCGTCAAGGCGGAGGATATCGGCAAGTTTCCCGCGCAGAACATTGCCGAGGCATTGCAGCGGGTGCCCGGCGTGTCGATCGTGCGTGACCGTGGCGAGGGCGTGTTTGTCCGCATTCGCGGCCTGGGCGCCAATTTCCAGGTGGTGACGCTGAACGGCAGGTCCGCCGCAGTGAACGAGAATGTGCGCGACAGCGGGCAGAGCGGACGCCAGTTCCGCTTCGACACCCTGCCGTCCGAACTCATGTCGGCGGTCGAAGTGGTGAAGAGCCCGCGCGCCGACCTGGCCGAAGGCGGCATCGGGGGCACCGTCAACCTCCAGACATTTCGCCCCATCGACCTGAAGAAGCCGGTCCTGTCCCTGTCCGCCACCGCCAGCTCCCCGCGCCTGGCCGACACGGTCGATCCCCGGTTGTCGGGCATGGCGAGCTGGGTGAATGACGCAGGCACGTTCGGCGCGCTGATCGCGGCGGTCTATGACGAACGCACGACCCGGCAGGACCGCATCACCGGCGTCGGCTGGGTCGAGGGACAGATCGACAGCGATGGCGACGGCGCGCTGGACGGCGACACGATCCTGGTGCCCAACAGCACCCGCCCGACGCTGGAGCGGGAGAACCGCCACCGCATCGGCCTGAACGGCGCGATCCAGTGGCGGCCGGACGATCATTTCGAACTCAATGTCGATGCGCTGTGGAGCAAGCTGAGCATCGACTATGACGAGCTGACCTACTCGACCGATTTTTCCGCCACCAAGGCGGGCGCGATCGTGCCGGGGACGGCGGTGGTCGAAAATGGCGTGCTGACCGCGGCGACCGTCGCCACATCCACCCAGATCGGGCGGGAGACGTCGACGCTGGACTATAAGAACTGGCTGATCGGCGCCAACGCCAAATGGTCGGCCAATGGCTGGACGATTGCCGCCGACGGCAGCATCGCGCGCGCCTATTCCAATACACCGACGCCCATTTATCGCACCCGCCTGCTCGGGGCGGTCGGCAATGTGTCGTTCGACTATGCCAAGGTCGGCGACCGCCTGCCCAATATCAGCTTCCTCGACGCCGATCTTTCGCAGGCCGAGACCCTGCCGGGCCGTCGGATCGAATATCGCGTCAACGATTCGCTGGACCGGCAGCGCGCCGCGACGCTGGATGTCGCCCGCGAACTGGACGGGCCGCTGCGCTCGCTGCGCGTCGGCGCCAAATATGAGAAGCGTGACCGCACCTATAATCGGCGCGACATCAATTTTACCGGCGGCATTGCCGGCCAATATTTCGATGACAGCTATTTCGAGGCCTTTCCCGTCGATGATTTCCTGAAGGGCGCGAGCGGCAGCCTGCCCCGCGCATGGCTGATGCCCGACCCGGACCGGTTCTGGGATGCGGCCACCGGCAAGGAGGCGCTGCTCGCCGCCGATCTGACGCGGGGCGACCGCCGCAACAGCTATGCGATCGACGAGCGGATTTTCGCCGGCTATGGCATGGCGACGTTCGAACTGCCGCTGGGCGGCGTGACCGTCCGGGGTGATGCCGGGGTGCGCTACGCCCACACCCGCCAGACATCGTCAGGCTATGCCGACAATGGCACCGTCGCGCTGCCGGTCCGTTATGAACGCAATTACGACAATGTCCTGCCGTCGCTCAATCTGGTGGCCGAATTCACGCGCAACCTGCAAATGCATCTCGCCGCGTCGAAGGTCATCACCCGGCCTTCGCTGGCGGACCTCGCCCCGCGTCTGACCATCAATTCCAACCCGACGGTGCTGACCGCGGTGGGCGGCAATCCCGAACTGCGCCCGTTCCAGGCCTGGCAATATGACGCGACGATGGAATGGTATTTCGCGCCGGGCAGCGCCCTGATCGGCGGCGCCTTCTACAAGGACATCACGACCTTCGTTTTCCAGCAGACGCGCAATTTCGACCTGGATGGCCAGACCTATCGCCTGACCGCTCCGCAAAATGGCGGCAACGCCTATGTCGCGGGGATCGAGATCGCCTATCAACAGCTGTTTCGGATGCTGCCTGCGCCATTCGATGGCCTGGGCTTCCAGGCCAACTATACCCACACGGCCAGCAAGGGCACCTATGCCACGTCGGACGGCACGACTTTCCGCGACGACCTGACCGATGTGGCGGCGGACAGTTTCAACCTGACCGCCTTCTATGAAAAGGGGCCGGTAGGCGCGCGGGCAAGCTATAGCTGGCGCGGCAAGGTGCTGCGCGACGTGGGCGGCGCGGGGCTGGCGGCCAATAACGACGCGGCCTTTGGCAGCCTGGACTTCGACATTTCCTACAAGGTGACGCCGAACGTGACGTTCGTCGTTCAGGGCATCAACGTCGCGGGCGGCGTGCAATGGCAATATGTCCGCGACAATCGCTTCGCGGGCTACACCGACTATGGCACGACATTGATGGCAGGCGTGCGGGCGCGCTTCTGATGCGGATCGCCCTGTTCGCGCTGCTGCTGGCGGGGTTCGTCCCGCCTGCGGCAGCGGCCGATGCGCCGGCCGACCGGCTGGAGCGGGTCGTCATCGTGATGCGGCATGGCGTGCGCAGCGCCATGTCCTCGCCCGAGGCGCTGGGCGAATATAGCGCCCGGCCCTGGCCGCATTTCGCCGTGCCGCCCGGCCATCTGACCGCGAACGGCGCGCGCCTCGTCACCATGCTGGGTGGCTGGTATCGCGATCACTATCGCACCGCAGGGCTGCTGGATGAGGACGACTGCAACGTCTATTATTGGGCGAACCGCACCCAGCGGACGGAGGCGACCGCCGCCGCGCTTGCCGCCGGGCTGACCCCCGGCTGCGCCGCCCCGGTGCATAGGGCGCCCGCCAGTCCCGACCCGCTGTTCGACGCGCCGTTGACTCCCCTCGCGCCGCCCGACGGTCCGCGCCTGCTGAAGGCGGTGCGGGCGCAGGCGGGTGGCGACCTCCACGCCTGGGATGCGCGCCAGCGCCCCGGCCGGGACCGGTTCGAGGCGTTGCTGCTGCAATGCGCCGCCACGCCCTGCACCGACCGGGAGCGCGGTCGCGCCAGGCGGACCTTGGCCGACACGCCGGTCGCGCTTGGGCTGGACGAGCAAGGGCATTTACGCGTCACGTCGCCCGCGCTTCAGGTCGCGGGGATCGCGGAGAGCCTGCTGATGGCCTATGCCGACGGCCTGTCCTTCGACGGGTGGCGCGGGATCGACGCGCGGACGATCGGCGCTGCGTTGCAGGTGCATGGGGCGGGCATTGCGCTGCGCACCCGGACGCCCGAAGTCGGCCGGCAGACCAGCAGCTATCTGGCGATGCGCCTGCTGGCCACGCTCCAGCGGGGGGCGGGCGTGCCGGTCCTGGCCGATCCGATTGGCGCGGACGAGAAGATCATCGTGCTGAGCGGTCATGACGGCACCGTGACGATGCTGGCGGGCCTGCTGGGGCTGGACTGGCATCTTGACGGCTATGGACCGGGGGAGGCCGCGCCGGGCGGCGGGCTGATTTTCGAACTGTGGCGGCGATCGGGCGATGACGGGCATTATGTGCGGCTGCGTTATGTCGCGCAGGGCCTGGACCAGATGCGTTACCGCCAGCCCCTGACAAGGCGCAGCCCGCCGCTGAGCGCTACATTGCAGCCCGCCTATTGCGCGCAGGACTGTTCGCTGGCGGCGTTCGCCGCAGGACTGATGACCCGCCTGGCGCCATGAGCGCGGCGCACGTGTTTCGGAGGAATCTCGCAGGGCAAGGAACCCATTCTCCAGTCAAGTTTTGTTGGGATTAACCCCCGGCAGACACAAAGGAGAAACAGAAATGGGCAGCGCGCATCCCGTTGCACGGCGATCCATCGCAGCGATCATTCTGGGCATCCTGATCGGGCTGATCGGCCTGGTGCTGACGATCGGCGGCGGCTGGCTGCTGGCGGTGGGCGGATCGGCCTATTATCTGCTCGCAGGGGTTGCGATGCTGGTCTCGGGCGTGCTGCTGTTTCGGGGGCGGATGGCAGGGGCATGGCTATATGGCGCGATATTCCTGGCCACGCTGATCTGGGCATTGTGGGAAGTGGGCCTTAGTCCCTGGGCGCTGGTGCCGCGGGTGGTGGCGCCGCTGGTCCTGCTGATCGCGGTCATGCTGGTCATGCCGACATTGACGCGCCGACCGGGCCGCTGGAAACTGGCGGGGATCGGCGTGGTCGGGACGCTGGTCGTGGCCGTCCTGTTTGGCTGGAGCATCGCTGGCAATTATATCCCGCCGGTCCAGGGCGGCCTGCCTGCTGACCGCTACGCCATGGCTGACCCCTCGCTGGGACGCGTGGGCGCCGACTGGCCCGCTTATGGCGGGACCAACAGCGCGCGCCGCTATTCGCCACTGGCGCAGATCACGCCGGACAATGTGGGGCAGCTCAAGCGCGCCTGGACGATCCACACGGGCGACCTGCCCAGTTCAAAGAATATCCGCGACACCTATGGCGCGGAGACGACGCCGCTCAAGATCGGCGATACGCTCTATCTCTGCACGCCCAAAAGCATGGTGCTGGCGCTCGATCCGGCAACGGGCCGGCAGAAATGGCGCTTCGACCCCGGCGTCAAGGATGAGGCCATTCCCTATACCGCCGCGTGCCGGGGCGTCAGCTATTATGCCGTGCCCGATGCCGCCGCCGACGCGCCCTGTGCCCAGCGGATCATCCTGGGCACGCTGGACGCGCGCATCATCGCGCTGGACGCGCGGACAGGCCGCCAGTGCCGCGACTTCGGCGAGAATGGCCAGGTGCGCATCACCGACGGCATGGGACAGGTGCGGCCCGGCTATGTCTCGATCAACTCGCCGCCCACCATCGTGCGCGGCGTGATCGTGACCGGGCATCAAGTGCTGGACGGGCAGGATCGCTGGGAGCCGTCAGGGGTCATCCAGGCCTATGACGCGACGACCGGCGACATGCGCTGGGCCTGGGACATGATGCATCCAGAACGCAGCGGACCGCCGCCAGCCGGCCAGACCTATGCCCGCGGGACGCCCAACATGTGGACGATCGCGTCGGGCGACGAGCAGTTGGGCCTGGTCTACCTGCCGATGGGCAATGCGTCGGCCGATTATTACAGCAGCCTGCGGCGCCCGCAGGAAAATCGCTATGCGACATCGCTGGTCGCGATCGATGTGACGACGGGCAAGCCGCGCTGGACGTTCCAGGCGGTGAAGAAGGATGTGTGGGACTACGACTTCGGCGCGCAGGCGACGCTGGTGGATTATCCCACGCCGCGCGGCCCGGTGCCGGCGATGGTCCTGCCCAGCAAGCAGGGCGACATCTATATCCTCGATCGCCGCACCGGCCAGCCGTTGACTCCGATCGGCCGGATCAAGGCGCCGGGCGGCGGCGTGGAACCGCAGGATCGCGCGCCGACGCAGCGCGTGTCGCTCTATCACGACCTGCGCAAGCCTGACCTGACCGAAAAGGACATGTGGGGCATGTCGCCGATCGACCAGATGATATGCCGCATCCAGTTCCGCAAGGCGAGCTACAAGGGCTTCTTCACGCCGCCCGAGGCGGACCGGCGCTCGATCGAATATCCCGGCTATAATGGCGGGACCGACTGGGGCGGGATTGCGGTCGATCCGGCGCGAGGGGTCATCGTCGCCAATTATAACGACATGCCCAATTATGTGCGGCTGGTCCCGCGCGCGGAAGCGAATGAACGGGGCTGGGCGCCGCGTGACCAGGCGCGCGGGCGGATTGGCGGCGCGGAAGGCGCGGGCGATCCCCAGGCGCACACCCCCTATGCGATCGACGTCAATGCCGGGTGGCGAATGAAATTCACCGGAATGCTGTGCAAGCAGCCCCCCTATGGCGGCATCCGCGCGATCGACCTGGCGACGGGGCGCACCATCTGGGACCGTCCGTTCGGCACGGCGCGCACCAATGGGCCGTTCGGCATCCCGTCCATGCTGCCGCTCACCATCGGGACGCCCAATAATGGCGGCGCGGTGGTGACGAAGAGCGGCCTGATCTTCATCGCCGCCGCCACCGACAATCTGGTCCGGGCGATCGACCTGCGCACCGGCAAGACATTGTGGACCGACACGCTGCCGGGCGGCGGGCAGGCGACGCCGATGACCTATAGCCAGAATGGCAAGCAATATCTGGTCATCATGGCGGGTGGTCATCACTTCATGGAGACGCCCGTCAGCGACGAACTGGTCGCCTATGCGCTGCCCTGAACGACCCGCGATATTGTATCCGGGTCACCGGCGCGCCACATAGGCGCGCGGCCGCGCCCCTTCCCGCGCGCACCTTCAGCCCAGGAGCCAATATGACCGACAGGACCGCCTTCATCACGGGAGCCACCGCAGGCATTGGCGAGGCGGCGGCGCGCGCCTTTGCAGAGGCGGGATGGCGGGTGATCGGCACCGGCCGCCGCGCCGACCGGTTGGAAAAGCTGGCGGCGCAAATCGGGCCGCAGATGCACAGCCTGACGTTCGACATGCGCGACGCGGCCGCGATCGATGCGGCTTTGCAGTCGCTGCCGGAAGGGTTCCGCGACATCGACCTGCTGGTTAACAATGCCGGGCTGGCGCTGGGCACAGCACCGGCGCAACAGGCCGACCTAGCCCAGTGGCAGCAGATGATCGACACCAATATCAGCGGCTTGGTCGCGATCACCCACAAGTTGCTGCCGCGCCTGGTCGAGCGGAAGGGGGCGATCATCAACCTGAGTTCCGTGGCGGCGACCTATCCCTATGGCGGCGGCAATGTCTATGGCGGCACCAAGGCGTTCGTGACTCAATTCTCGCTCAATCTGCGGACCGACCTGCACGGGACGGGCGTGCGCGTGACGTCGATCGAGCCGGGTATGGTCGAGACCGAATTCACGCTGGTGCGCACCGGCAGCCAGGCGGCGTCGGACGCGCTTTATGGCGATGCCCGCCCGATGACGGCGGATGACATTGCGCAGACCCTGCTATGGGTGGCGAACCAGCCGCCGCACCTGAATTTCAACCGGATCGAACTGATGCCGGTCACCCAGTCCCTTGCCGGCTTCCAGGTCGCGCGCGGCTGAGAGCGCGACAGAGCGCCGGCCGCCATGCCGGCACATGGCCGGGGCAACGCCTCGCCAAACTCCTCCCGACGATCACGCCGTCAGGCGCACAGACCTTCCTCATCTTCGACATGAAGGGGTTCTTCATCGCTCGAGAACAAATGCGGCTCGGTATGGGGCGGATGCGTACACGCGACATGCAGGGCCTCGGCATATAATTCCCACCATTGGGCGCCCAGCCGCCAAGGCATCTGCCAAGCATAGAGAAGTTCGGTCCAGCCATCATATGTGGGCTGATTTTCGGGTGCTGCGATAGTCATGCGTCTCGCCTCCATCGACTCGCTATGTCAGTGCATAGGTATATCACGAGCGGACTGGTTGATGCCGAGGATGCTACGTAGATCGCGGCGGAAACAGCACGGCTGCTCCCGCACGTCCGTCATTCCCATGGCCGTTCAGCATCTTGGGGGCGAGGAAACAGCGTGCGTGGACACACTCCTGCGCCGCCCGTCATGCCGGATGATGGCGCAGGTGCGGGAATTGCCGACGCTGCTGGTCCCGCCGCCATGAAGAAGGGCGGTTCATTTCGATGCAGGTGCAAAATATCTGCGGCCGAAGGCGCTCTCATTTGCTCATAAAAAGATCGATGATGCAGTAAGTTAAAGCGAGGTCGGCGCGCCGGGCCTTTATGCAGCGCGCGCGAAGCGCCCATGGCGGGGCATTTTGTAACGAGCAAGTCACCGGCGACCATCATAGGGCGCTTGTCACGCAACATTTTCGATTGGCGCGCCCGGCCATGAAGCGTCTGCTGCTCTCGGTTCATGACGTCGGCCCGCGCTTCGAGGCGGAGGTGGAGCTGTTGCTGGAACGCGTGACGCGCCATGTCGCGCCGGACCGGCTGGCCATGCTGTTGGTGCCCGATCATTGGGGCCAGCATCGACTGACAATTGGTTCACCCTTCGCCGCGCGCGTGCGGGCATGGTCGGACGCGGGCGCCAGCATGTTCGTTCATGGCTGGTTCCACAAGGACATGGCCGATCATGCTACGCCGGTCGCCCGGTTCAAGGCGCGCCATATGACCGCGGGCGAAGGCGAGTTTCTGGGGCTGGACCGGGCGACTGCGGCGCAGCGGATGGGCGCGGGCCGCGACCTGATCGAAACGATCACCGGCCGGCCCGTGGCCGGCTTCATCGCCCCGGCCTGGCTCTATGGCCGCCCCGCGATCGAGGCGCTGGCGGAGACCGGCTTCGCTTTGGCCGAGGATCATATGAAGGTCTGGCACCCGCCCTCCGGCCGCGTCCTGGCGCGCGGCCCCGTGGTGACCTGGGCCAGTCGCAGCCGGGCGCGCCGGGCGTCTTCGCTGCTGGCGGCAAGGCTGCTGCCGCCGGTGCTGCGCCATGCGGCGACCGCGCGCGTGGCGGTGCATCCGGGGGACGCTCATTTTCCGCAGCTTCTGGACAGTATCGACCGGGTGCTGCGACGCCTGACGCGCACGCATGCGCCCGGTCGCTATGACGACCTGCTGGCGGGGTGAAGCAGCGATGCGTATCCTGACCTTCCTTCACAGTTTCGAGCCGGGCGGCGTGGAGCGCGTCGCGTTGCGGCTGGTGCGCCAATGGCGCGAGGTGGGGGTGGACGCGCCGCTGTTCGTCGGACGCGATGATGGCGCGATGCGGGCGGGGCTGGGTGAGGAACTGGAGCGGCATGTGCCGCGCCAGCCCGCCTTTTCCGTCGCGCGCTTCGAAACCCTGTGGATGATCCTGACGCTGCCCGCGACGATCCGGCGGCTGCGGCCCGACCTGCTGTTCTGCGCGGGGAACAGCTATACCGTTGTCGCCGTGGCGATGAAGCTGCGGCTCGGCCGCGCCTGCCCGTCGATCGTCGCCAAGATCAGCAATGACCTTGAACGGCGCGACATGGGCTGGCCCATGCGGATGGCCTATCGGTTCTGGTTGCGGCTGCAAGGGCGCTTCATCGATCATTTCGTCGCGATGGCGCCGGGGCTGGAGCGCGAAGTCGCGGCTTATATCCGGCCTGGGGATGCGGCGATCACGGTGATCCCCAATCCCGCCTTGTCGCTGGCGCAGATCGACCGGCTGCGGTCGGTAGAGCGGCCAGTGCGCAGGGAGGCGGACGGGCGCCTGTTCGTCGGGATCGGCCGCCTGGTGCGCCAGAAGAATTTCGCGCTGATGATCGAAGCCTTCGCCCAGGCCGGCGGGCCGCACGATCAGCTGCTCATCCTGGGCGAGGGACCGGACCGTGCGGCCCTCGGCGCCCTGGCGGATCGGCTGGGCGTGGCGAGCCGGGTGACGCTGGCGGGCTATGTGCCGGACCCGGCTTCCTGTCTTGGTCATGCCGATATTTTCTTGCTGTCGTCCGACTATGAAGGCGTGCCCGCCGTGCTGCTGGAAGCGCTGGCGGTCGGGCTGCCGGTCATCGCGACGGAGAGCAGCAGGGCGATACGCCCGTTGCTCGACGATGGCGCGCTGGGCCGGATCGTCCCCGCAGGTGACCGCCATGCCTTCGCCGCCGCCATGGCTGACGCTGCACATCTGACGCAGGACGCGCAGGCCAGTCTGGCGCAGGCCAGCCGTTTCGCGCTGGAGACGGCGTCCCTTGCCTATCTCCGCACCTTTGCGGCGGTGGTGGCTCAGCCCATGGGCGGAGACATCACGCCCGTTTCGATGGCCGAAACCGGCCCGACGCCGCATTTCCCGATCCCGTCCACAATGACGAGTTCCTTATGACCGGAAACATCTCTACCGGCGCCTTTCCGCCCGTAGCATCCTTCGACGGCACGATGCTCGATCCCAAGCCGCTGGTGCAGACGGGCCGCAACTGGACCCGCTGGGCTGGGCCGCTGGTGTCGCTGCTGATCCTTGTCGCCGCGCTGCATCAGTTCCGCGACATCAATCCCGCCAATCTTTGGAAACTGATGCCGGGGGCGGCCGGTTTCTGGCTGGTTTTCGGGCTTTATTATCTGGCTGCCCCGCTTGCCGAATGGGTGATCTTCCGCCGTTTATGGTCGATCCCGGTGGAAGGGCTTGCCGCGTTGCTGCGCAAGCTGGTGAGCAACGAAATCCTGCTCGGCTATCTGGGCGAAGTCTATTTCTACGCCTGGGCGCGGCGCAGCGCCAAAATCACCGCCGCCCCGTTCGGCGCGATCAAGGATGTCACCATCCTCTCGGCGTTGGTCGGCAATGTCGTGACGCTGGCGATGCTGGCGCTTGCGCTGCCCCTGCTGGGCGTGGTCGGCGCTGGCCTCAACCGCTGGGAGGTGGGCGGCTCGGTCCTCTTCGTCCTGGTGACGTCGCTGGCGATGATGCTGTTGCGCAACCGCCTGTTCACCCTGCCCAGGCAAGAACTCTGGATTATCTCGGCCATTCATTTCCTGCGGATCGTGAGCAAGAATATATTGGCGGCGATCATGTGGCACATGATCCTGCCGGACATCGCGCTCGTCTGGTGGGTGTTGTTGGGGACGTTGCGGCAACTCGTTTCACGCCTGCCCTTCCTGCCCAACAAGGATGTGGTCTTTGCCGGGATGGCCGCATTCCTGATCGGACACGACAATGAGATTGGAGCCGCGATGGCGCTGATGGCCTCGCTGATCCTGGCGGCGCACCTGCTGGTGGGCATGGTATTGGGCACGGCGGAACTGCTGCGCGAGGGGCAGGGCCAATGATCGCGCTTTTTCTCCTGGCCGCAGCGATCCCGTCCACGCCCGACCTGGGCAAGGCGGAGGGCCGGTGCCGCGCGAACGAAAACGGGCCGGCCTATCTGGTCGATGTCGTCGGTCTGAAGGACCGCGAGGGACGGCTGAAGCTGGAACTTTATCCAGACAATGACGAGGATTTCCTGGCCGACGACAATATATTGGTGGCGGCGGGCAAGCCGTTCCGTCGGGTCGAGCTGCCCGTTCCGTCGTCCGGGCCAGTGGAATTGTGCATCCGCGCCCCAGGGCCGGGCACCTACGCGCTCAGCCTGCTGCATGACCGCGACGCCAATCGCCGCTTCGCCCTGGCCGTCGATGGTATCGGGTTCGCCGGCAATCCCAAGCTGCGCTGGAGCAAGCCCAAGGCGACCGCGGCGAGCGCGCCGGTGGGCAATGGTCCATCGCGCCTCAGGATCGTCCTCAATTATCGCCGGGGACTTTTTTCCTTCGGCCCGGTGGAGAAATAGCCGATGCGTATCGTGGACGTCTGCGCCCTTTACGCGCCGCGTGGGGGCGGCGTGAAGACCTATGTCGATTACAAGCTTCAGGCCGGCGCGGCCGCAGGGCATGAGATCATCATCCTTGCCCCGTCGGGCAGCCACCAGGCGGTCGAAGCCCATGGCGACGGACGGATCATGATGGTGCCTGCGCGTCATTTCCCGCTGGACCGCCGCTATTCCTATTTCGACGATGAGGAACGGCTCCACGCCATGCTCGATGCGTTGCAGCCCGACCTGGTAGAGGCCGCCTCGCCCTGGGCGAGCGCGTCGATGGTGGCGCGCTGGCGCGGGAATGCGCCGCGTGCCCTCATCATGCACGCCGACCCTCTGTCCGCCTATGCCTATCGCTGGTTCGGATCGGTGCTGCGGCGCGAGACCATCGACCGCGGTTTCGAATGGTTCTGGTCACATCTGCGCCGTCTGGACCAGAGCTTCGACCTGATCGTCAGCGCTTGCGATAGCCTGACGCAGCGGCTGGAATCGGGTCGGCTGGAACGGGTCGTGACCGTACCCATGGGGGTGGAGCCGGGCTGGTTCTCACCGACGCGGCGCAATGAGCGCTTGCGCGCCCGCCTGCTCGAACGCTGCGGCCTGGGACCGGACGCGACGCTGCTGGTCGGCGCAGGCCGCCATGCGCCTGAAAAGCGATGGCCGATGGTGATCGAGGCAGTGACCGTGGCCGGTTACAGCAGGCCGGTCGGCCTGGTGCTGGTCGGCGATGGGCGCGATCGCGCGCGCGTGCGGCGGGCGGCGGCGAACAATCCGCACATTCAGTTGCTGGCGCCCATTCGCGACCGGGCCGCGCTGGCCGAACTGCTGGCAAGCGCGGACGCCCTCGTCCATGGAAGCGAAGCCGAAACCTTTTGCATGATCGCGGCCGAAGCGCGCGCCAGCGGCCTGCCGGTCATTGTCCCCGATGAAGGCGGCGCACCCGACCAGGCGCGCGGGCGGGGCGGCTTGCTTTACAAGGCCGGACAGGCGGAGAGCCTGGCCGCGACGATCCTGGACTTCGTGCGCAACGATCCAGAGCAACAGCGCCGGCGTAGCGCCGCGCTGGCGGCCAGCGTCACGACCATGGACGACCATTTCAATCAACTTTTTGCCCTCTATGCGCAACTGCCGTCCCGGCAGTCCCATGCTGCCTAGGCAGCGCTCGCTGTTCAGGCGCCGACGCGCACCCAGGAGCAAGCAGGCGGTTGCCGACCTGTCGCAGAAGCTGTCGCAAGAGCGGGGCAAAATGCATAGTTGCGGACTGCGGCACCGCTTCAGTTGCGAAAGCTGGTCGCCGATGGCTGGTTTGATGTGGTGGCTGCTGCGCCGCTGATGGCGGCGGCGGATCGCCTTCGGTTCATCGCGCCTCGACGGGGACCGTATCCGGGAACCATCGGCGCCCGAGCCAGTAGGCGACGCTCACCAGCAGGATCAGCACCGGCACCTCGACCAGCGGCCCGATGACGGCGGCGAAGGCGACCGGGGAAGCGAGGCCGAAAGCAGCGATGGCGACGGCGATCGCCAGTTCGAAATTATTGCCCGCGGCCGTGAAGGCCACGGCGGTCGTGCGCGGATAGTCGCTGGCGATCAGCTTGCCCATGAAAAAGCTGATCGTGAACTGGACAACGAAATAGACAGTCAGCGGGATCGCAATGCGGATCGCGTCGCCGGGCAAGGTGACGATTTCGCCGCCCTTGAGACTGAACATGGCGACGATGGTGAACAGCAGGGCGATCAACGTGACCGGGCCGATTTTGGGCAGGAAGACATCCTCATACCAATCGCGCCCTTTCGCCGCCGCCAGCCATTTGCGGGTCAGATAGCCGGCGAGGAAGGGGAGGCCGAGATAGATGCCGACCGCTCGGGCGATGGTCCAGAAATTAACGTCGACGATGCTGCTTTCCAGCCCGAACAATGGCGGGAGGACGGACAGGAAGAACCAGGCATAGACGCTGAAGAACAGGATCTGGAAGATCGAGTTGAAGGCGACCAGCGCCGCGACATATTGATTGTCGCCCCTGGCAAGCTGGTTCCAGACGATCACCATGGCGATGCAGCGCGCCAGGCCGATAAGGATGAGGCCGGTCATATATTCCGGCTGGTCGCGCAGAAAAAGGACGGCGAGGGCGAACATCAGCACCGGGCCGATGATCCAGTTCTGGACCAGCGAAATCGCCAGCACGCGCCTGTCTTCGAACACGCGCGGCAATTCCTCGTAACGCACCCGCGCCAGCGGGGGATACATCATCAGGATAAGGCCGATGGCGATGGGAATGTTGGTGCTGCCCCAGGACAGGCGGTCAATCGCCTGCGGCAATCCCTCTATCATCGTGCCCAGCGCGACGCCGAGCGCCATGGCGAGGAAAATCCACAAGGTCAGATAGCGGTCGAGGAACGACAGGCGCGGACGAGGGCTGGGAGTCATCGGGGTTCCTTAAGCGGTGGGGCGGCATCGCCGGCGCCATGGATCAGTCGGGCGTGACGCGGTTGCCGGCGGCGTCGATCACCGGCGCGCCATCTTCCTTGGCGAAGGCGCGGCGTTGCGCTGCCGGTATCAGGTCCAGGACCGCTTCGGACGGGCGGCAGAGCTTCACGCCCAGCGGCGACACCACCAGTGGACGGTTGATGAGGATGGGATGCGCCATCATCGCGTCGATCAATGCCGCGTCGGAGAGATCGTCGTCGCCCAGACCAAGTTCCGCAAAGGGTGTGCCCTTTTCGCGCAGCAGGGCGCGGGGCGAAAGGCCCGCCCGCACGATCAGGCTTTCCAGCAGGGCGCGCGAAGGCGGCGTCTTCAGATATTCGATGACATGCGGCTCGATTCCGGCATTGCGGATCATCGCCAGCACATTGCGCGAGGTGCCGCAATCGGGATTGTGATAGATGATGATGTCGGCGGTCATGTGCCTGGCTCCCCCTTTGGCCGCTGTTGCCGGTGCGGTGGAAGGACTGTCGCTCATGAACAGGCGCCCACGCCCACGCGGTCGCAGACGATGGCGGACAGGAGGTCGGCGCAGGCGCGCGGATCGCCCTGGCAGCAATCGGCCATCAGAAAGGTGAGCAATGCCTGCACTCCGGCATAGTCGGCGGCATAATGGATCAACCGGCTCGTCCGCCAGGACAACACCAGGCCTGCTTGCTCCAGTTTGGCGAGATGGTGCGACATGGTGGAGGGCGGGACAGCCATCGCGTCCGCCAGCGCGCCCGCGATCATGCCGTCCGGTCCGGCCTTGATGAGCAAGCGGAATACCGACAGGCGGGTGTCCTGCGCGAGGGCGGCGAGCGCCATCACGGCCTTGTCCTGGTTCATGGCGCGTCCTTCAATTCGATGAACGTCGAAATATATCTGGCGGACGGTCGGGTCAATGATATTTTCATGTTTATGGAAATATGCGCCGCTCATGCCGTCGCGCTTGCTCGCAAGGGCGCGCGGCAACAATATGCGTTTGTGAAGCCATGCTTTTCATAGGTATTACGGCACCGCCGATGTCGCGCCATGGGGCCCCGCTCTCAGTGGATATGCATGACATCGGTTCAAAATCTTCCGATCGAAAGGCGCCATGATGTCGTTCACGAACCTCCTTGTTCCCACCTACACGCAGATGCTCAAAGCCTTGTCGGCCTGGCTCGACAAGGCGCAGGCGCAATCGCCGGACAGGGAAGAAGCGCTGCTTTCGGCCCGTCTGGCGCCCGACATGTTCCCGCTGGCGACGCAGATCCGCTTCGCGTGCGTGCAGGCGCTGGAAGGTGTTTTCCGCCTGAAGGGAGAGGCGTTTCCGGCGGCGGTGGAACAGCTGCTCGACGAAGGGCGCAATGCGGGTGAACGGCCCGGCTCCTTTGCCGATGCCAAGGCCCGGATCGACCAGACGGTCGCCATGCTCGATGCCCTGGCGCCCGATGCGCTCGACACCGATCCGGACAGCATGATCGCTCATGCGCTGCCGATGGGGCTGGTGTTCGACCTGACCGCGGAGCAATATGCCCGTGACTGGACGCTGCCCCAATTTTATTTCCATGTGATGATCGTCTACGCCATCCTGCGCAGCAATGGCGTAGAGCTGGGCAAGGTGGACTATGTGGCGCATATGTTCGGCTATCTGCGCCCCGGCACCATGCCGCCCCAGTGAAGCGCAGCCGGGCATGGTGCGCGATCGGGCGACTGCATCGTCCGTCTGCCGGATGAAAACATGCGATAAAAAGGCGTCTGGCTGGAACTTAAACGCCATTGCGGTCTTCCTGCCCTTGTAGGCAGGGAGGGCGCACTGACACAGATATTCCCCCCCGTGGCCGATAGCTGGTTGCGGATAGGAGCGATATTGATCTGCCTTTCGGCGGTCGCCCTGGGGGTCGCCGGATGGGCGCGTGTGCGATCCCCCTATGAAACCGAGCAGGGATGGGTGCAGCATCAACCCGTCCCGTTCAGCCACAAGCATCATGTCGCCGACGCCGGCATTGATTGCCGCTATTGTCATACCAGCGTGGAAACCAGCGCCAATGCAGGCCTGCCCGCCACCCATATCTGCATGACCTGCCACTCGCAGCTCTGGACCGGCGCTGAAGTTTTGGCGCCGGTGCGGGAAAGCATGGCGACCGGGCGGCCGCTCGTCTGGCACCGGGTGTCGCAAGTGCCGGACTATGTCTATTTCAACCATTCGATCCATGTCGATCGCGGTGTCGCCTGCGTCGAATGCCATGGCCGCATCGATACCATGCCCCTCACCCAGCGGGCCAAGCCGTTCCAGATGCAATTCTGCATCGAATGCCACCAGAATCCCGCTCCGCATCTTCGTCCACCGGACAAGGTGACGCAAATGGAGCCGCTGCCATGGTCCGAGGCGGACAAGCGCCGCTATGGCGCGCGCGTGATGGCTGCTCACAGCATCGATCCAAAAACCCTCGTCAACTGCGAAATATGTCACCGATGAACGGCGGGCGCACCCTGGACGCGGCCCTGTCGGCGCTGCGCGATGCGAACGGGCGAGCGTTCTGGCGCGGACTCGACGATCTGGTTGCGCGTCCCGACATGCGCGATCGACTGGCGCAGGCGTTTCCGGCGATCGCCGGCGCGGGGGCGGACTGGCGCCGGCGCGATATATTAAAATGTCTGGGCGGCGCGCTGGCCATGGCGGGGCTAGATGGCTGCGAGCGGTCGCCGGACGAGGACGCGCTGCCCTATGTGGTGCAGCCCGAGGGCGAGACGCCCGGCATTGCGCGTCATTATGCGACGGCGGTCGAGATGGACGGCGTGGCGCAGCCCGTGATGGGCAGGACGCGCATGGCCCGGCCGATCAAGCTGGAGGGCAATGCACGTCACCCGGCCAGCGGCGGGGCGACGGATGCGTTCACCCAGGCCGCGTTGCTGGACCTTTATGACCCCGAACGGTCCAAAGCCCCCTTGTTCAAGGGCGACGAGATCGATTGGGCGCGGGTGGACAGCGCGATGGCGAGCCTGCGTCGTACCTTCGACCGGACGGGCGGCGCGGGCTTTCGCCTGCTGACCGGCCCGGTGGGATCGCCAACCCTGCTGCGCCAGATCGGCGACCTGCTGGCTCGCTGGCCCGAAGCGCGCTGGCATCAATGGTCACCGCTGCCACGCCGGCCGCACGGCTTGCGCCTGGAACAGGCGCAGATAGTGGTCGCGCTGGATGACGACCTGATCGGTCCAGGGCCTTTCCAGACCTTTCATGCCAGGGGATGGTCCGAGCGGCGGCGGAACTATCAGGCCGGGCAGGGCAGCGCCTCGATGTTCGTGGCCGAACCCAGCCCCACCATCACCGGCGTCACGGCGACCGATCGACTGGCGGTGCGGCAGGACCGGATCGCAATCCTGATTGCGGCGCTGGAGGCCATGGTCGGATCGGGCGATGCGCCAGCCGGTCTCAATACCCGCGAAGCGGCATGGGTGCAGGCCTGCGCCGCTGAATTGAACCGGCATCGCGGGCAGGGGCTGATCGCGCTGGGTGCGCATCACCCGCCCGCGTCGCATCGCGCCGTCCGCCGGATCGCGGCCATGCTGGGCAATGTCGCGGCCGATCCTGCCCCGGAGGTGCCGGGGTCGGGGGATCTTCGCGCGCTGTCGTCCGATATGGAGCAGGGCGCGGTGGCCGCCTTGCTGATACTTGATGCCAATCCCGCCTATGCCGATCCCGCCTTCGCCACCGCGATGGCCAGGGTGCCCGAATGCATTCATGCGGGCCTTCATGCCGATGAGACCGCCGTGCATTGCCGCTGGCACCTGCCGCTCGCCCATGGGCTTGAAAGCTGGAGCGACGGGCGCTGCGCGGATCAGTCCGCCGCCATCATCCAGCCGCTGGTGCGCCCCTGGCTGGCGGTGCGATCTCGCCATGCGGTGCTCGCAAACCTGACAGGCGACGACCGGCCTGACCGGGCCATTGTGCGTGCGACCTGGGGGCTGGATGATGCAGGCTGGCGGCAGGCGCTGCTGAGCGGATATGTTGCCGGCGCGCAAGCGTCCCCGGCGCCGTCAGAGCCGCCTGCGACGGACGAGGGGGAGGCGATTCCTGCCGCGGGCGAGGGGCTTTCGGTCATCGTGCGGCCCGACCCCTGTATCTGGGATGGCCGGTTCGGCTCCAATCCCTGGCTCCAGGAATTGCCCAAGCCGCTGACCAAGATCGCCTGGGGCAACGCCATCCATGTCAGCCCGGCACTGGCGCGCGAACAGGGGCTGGCAAATGAGGATGTCGTGCGGCTGTCGATCGGCGGCCGGAGCGTGGAGGGGCCGGTATGGATCCTGCCCGGCCAACAGCGCGATACCCTGTTGGTGCATCTGGGCCATGGCCGCAGCCGGGGCGGGCGCGTCGCGCGGGGGGTGGGCTTCAATGCATGGCCGCTGGCGGACGCGAGCGGGCCAGTGACGATCGAAAAGCTGGGCCGGACGGAAGCTGTCGTTTCGACCCAGCATCATTTTGCGATGGAAGAGGACGAATTTGTCCGCTTCGTCGATGCCGCCGGCGACAAATTGCCCAAGGAGCCGCCGCGTTCCAGCTTTTTTCCGCCGCAGAGATCCAGTCCTGCCTGGGGCATGGCGATCGACCTCGACCTGTGCATCGGTTGCAATGCCTGCGTCGTCGCCTGCGTGGCCGAGAACAATATCCCGATGGTCGGCAAGGACCAGGTCGCGATGGGGCGGGAGATGCACTGGCTGCGAGTCGATCGCTATTATCAAGGCTCGCCGGACGATCCGACCCATGCCTTCCAGCCCGTGCCCTGTATGCATTGCGAAGATGCGCCGTGTGAAATGGGGTGTCCGGTCAACGCCACCGTGCATAGCCCCGACGGCCTCAACCTTCAGGTCTACAACCGATGCATCGGCACGCGAACCTGTTCGGCCTATTGCCCCTATAAGGTGCGGCGCTTCAACTGGTTCGACCTGACCGGTGGCGACCCGCCCGAACTGCGCGCCGCGCGTAATCCCGAGGTTACGGTGCGCGGGCGGGGGGTCATGGAAAAATGCACCTATTGCATCCAGCGGATCAGCGCGGCGCGGATCGAGGCGAAGAAGCAGGATCGCCCCATTGCCGAGGGCGAAGTGGTCACCGCCTGCCAGGCGGCCTGCCCGACGCAGGCGATCGTCTTTGGCGATGTTTCCCGCGACGACAGCGCGGTGTCGGAGCGCAAGGGCAATGGGCGCGACTATGACCTGTTGCGTGAGGCCAATACCCGCCCGCGCACCACCTATCAGGCCCGCATCCGGCGTGGGGACCAGGCATGACCGCAGCCGCCCAGCAGGACGTCGCCGCCCGTCATGTCGTCGTCATTCCGACGCGCTTTCCCGCGCCGCGCGCCTGGTGGGCGCTATTCCTGCTTGCGCTTTGCCTGCTGGCGCTGTTCCTCATTTCGGTCGCGGTGCTGTTTGCGCGGGGGCCGGGCGTGTGGGGGAATAATATTCCCGTCGCATGGGGCTTTCCCATCTCCAACTATATCTGGTGGCTGGGCATCGGCCATGCCGGCACGCTGATTTCCGCGATGCTGCTGCTGGTCGGCCAGCAATGGCGCAATTCGCTCAATCGCTTTGCCGAAGCGATGACGCTGTTCGCCGTCATGTGCGCGGGTCTTTATCCGATCCTGCATCTGGGCCGGCCATGGCGCTTTTACTGGATGGCGCCCTATCCCAGCACCATGGGCGTCTGGCCGCAGTTCAAGAGCCCGCTGACCTGGGACTTCTTCGCCGTCCTGACCTATTTGATCGTATCCATATTGTTCTGGTATATCGGCATCATCCCTGATCTGGCGGCGGCGCGGGATCGCGCGAAAAGGCGGCGCTGGCAGATATTTTTCGGCCTGGGCGCGCTGGGATGGCGCGGTTCTGCGCAACATTGGCATCGCTGGCGGCAAAGCTACGGCCTGACCGCCGCGATCGCCGTGCCGCTGGTGGTGTCGGTCCATTCGGAAATTTCGCTGCTGATGGCGGCCGGGCCAGTGCCGGGCTGGGTTTCGACCGTGTTCCCGCCCTATTTCGTGCTGGGGGCGGCTTTTTCCGGTTTCGCGGTCGTGTCGATGCTGACCGTGTGGTTGAGGGCGATGCTGCGGCTGGGAACGCTGGTGACGCCGCGCCATCTGAACATGCTGGGCATCCTGTTGCTCGCGACAGGGCTAATGACCGCCTATGGCTATCTGGCGGAAGTCTTTACCGCAGCCTGGGCGGGTGGGCGCGAGGCGGAAACGATGTGGGATCGCTTCGCCGGTCCCTACGCCTGGAGCTACTGGGGGGCGGTCATCCTCAATTTCGTCCCGTTGCAGGCGCTCTGGTGGAAGCGCGTGCGCCTGTCCCCGATCCCGCTGTTTCTGATCGGCCTCAGCGTCGCGATCGGCATGTGGCTGGAACGCTACATGCTGCTCGTCTCCTCGCTCTATCGCGACTGGCTGGAAAGTTCGCAGGGGCTGTTTCGGGCGACATTCTGGGACTGGAGCCTGTACGCCGGGACGCTGGGGCTGTTCCTCACCTGCTTCCTGCTGTTTATTCGCTTCCTGCCGGTGATCTCCGCCTTTGAAGTGCGCGAGGCGGCGCAGGAGGGCGGCGATGGCTGAACCTTATGCCCTGCTGGCCGAATTCGACAGCCCGGAAAGGCTGATGGACGCTGCGCGCCGGCTGCGCGAGCAGGGCTGGCGCCGGCTGGAAGCCTTCACGCCTTTCCCGGTCGAAGGGTTGGACCGGCTGCTGGGCTTTACCGATGACAAGGTCGCGCGCGCCATGCTGATCGGGGGCGCTGCGGGCGCGGTGCTGGGGTTCCTGATGCAGGTGGGCACCAATCTCGACTATCCGCTCTGGGTTGGCGGGCGTCCGCTGATCGCCGTGCCAGCCTTCATGCTGATCTGTTTCGAGATGCTGGTGCTGGGCGCGGTGCTGTCGGGGATCGGCACGCTGTTCGTCGCCAATCGGCTGCCGCGCCTCAACCATCCGGTGTTTGCCGCCGACCGCTTCGACCTGTCGGCCGACGACCGTTTCTTTCTGGCGATCCTGGCGGACGCGGATTTTGATCGCGATGACGCGGGCAAGGCTCTGGCCGCGCTCGGTCCCCGTGCGATCATTGAGGTTTCGGCATGAGGGCGGCGTTGATCCTGGCGCTGCTGCTGCTGAACGGTTGCGACCAGAATATGGTGCAGCAGCCGCGCTATGATGATTTCGAACGCTCCCCGCTGAGTGCCAATGGCAGCGCGATGGGTGCGCCGCCGGAGGGCGCGGTGGCCCAGGATGCCGTGGCGCGCGCCGCGCAGGAACTGCGGCCGCCGATGAGCGCGGCGCTGGTGGCGCGCGGGCGGGAGCGGTACGATATTTATTGTTCAATGTGTCACGGGGTTGACGGTCGGGGCGACGGCATCGTGCCCGCGCGCGGTTTCCCCCGGCCGCCCAGTTATCTGGAGCCGCGCCTGGTCGCCGCGCCGACCGCGCATTTCTACAACGTCATCACCCATGGCTATGGCGTGATGTATGCCTATGCCGATCGGGTGAGCCCGCGTGACCGTTGGGCCATCGCCGCCTATATCCGCGCGCTTCAGACGGCGGGAGGCGCCGATGCGCGCTGATTTGCGCTCATCCGAAAGGCATATGCTGTTTGCGGCCGCTGCGGGCGCGGTCGCGTCGCTCGCGCTTGCGCTGATCGATCCAGCCGCGGCGCTGACCGGCTGGCTGGGCGCGGCGGCCGCCTTCGCCGCCATTCCGGCCGGATCATTGTGCCTGCTGGCCATGATGACGCTGATCCCCGGCGTCTGGGGCGAAGCGTTGCGCCTCACCTGCGAGGCGGGAACGCTGTTGGCGCTGCCCGCGCTTCTCGCCTTTGTGCCGGTGCTGCTGGGGATGGGCGTCATCTATCCCTGGATGATCCATGGTCCCCAAACGCCATTTCAAAGCGTCTGGCTTGGCCCCCTTCCCTTCGCGCTGCGGACCATGCTCTGGTTTGCGCTGCTCTGGAGCGCATCCGGGGCGATCCGGGCGCGCCACCGGACCAGAGTCGTTGCGGCGGGCGCGCTGGTGGCCTTTCCCGTGCTGGGCAGTCTGGTGGCCATCGACTGGCTGATGTCGCTCGACCTCAAGCTCGCATCATCGGCCTTCGGGCTTCAGATCCTGATCCTGTCCGTGACGCTGGCGTTCGCGGTGCTGCTGCTGTTTCGCATCACCCTGGGCGGGCGGCCCTATCGCGTCGGCGTGTCGGGGGGACTGCTGCTCTGCTTGCTGCTTATGTGGGCCTATATCCAGTTCCTGACCTTCTTCATCCTGTGGTCGCCGGGCCTGCCGGACGGCGCGGCATGGTATGGCCGCCGGGCGGGGGGATGGGATGCGGCGGAATGGGCGTTCGCGCTGCTGGGCGGATGGCCGTTGCTGGCGCTGTTGCTCGCGCGGTTTCGCAGGAATGCGGCTTGGCTGGCGCGGCTCTGCATATCGGTGATCGCAGGCAAGCTCATCGAGTTCGCCTGGTTCGCGCTGCCGGGAAGCGGGCCGTTGGCGGTCGCAAGCTTTGCCCTGGCCGCCGCCGCGCTGGCGTCTGTGACGGCGGTCGGACTGGCGGTCGCGATGCGTCGCCGCATCGGGACGAGGGCGCCGGCATGACCCGGCCGCTGCACAAGGATACCCGCGTCCAGCGCGGCAAGCCAGCCGAGCCGGGCATGTCCGCTCTGGCGTTTGGCCATGAGCCTGGTGACGCGCCGCCGGCAAAGGTCGCCTATGTCCTCGCCGCGTTCATGAGCCTGATGCCGGTTGGCCTGGGAACGGCGGGGCTGGTCGCGAGCAGCTGGTCGAACCACCATCCAAGCGCCGCTGCGGCAAGCCACGCCGATCGCCAGCCGCCGGCGCCGCCTCTGCTCGCCGACCCGACCCGCGCGCGGCTGCGGATCGAGGCCGGCGCGCGGCGGCGGCTGCGCGATGGCCCTGTCACCATCGACGCGGCCATGGCGATGGTCGCGCGCAGGGGGTGGGATGGCGCAGGCGCGCCGTCTACGGCGCAAGTCGCGCGCGATCATGCGGAGGCGCGGCGATGACGCGCCTTTTCCTCCTTCTGATAGCGCTATGCGTGGCTGCTCCGGTGCGGGCGCAGGCCGGCTTCGATCCCTTCGGCGAGGCTGGCATCGACGAACGGCCCGGCGCGGCGATCCCCATGGACGCGCCCTTCACGCGGGCCGACGGGCGGCCCGCGACCCTGAAGCAATTGGGGGATGGCAAGCCCATCCTGTTGATCCCGGTGCTGCACAATTGCCCGAACATCTGCGGTGTGACCCTGGCCGGAGTGGCCGACGCCATTGCGGCGCAACCGCTCCGCCCCGGCCGCGATTTCACTCTCGTCGCATTCGGGATCGACCCCGAAGAAGGGCCTGAAGATGCCGCCCATGACCTTGCGCGGCTTCGGGCACATGCCGGCGAGGGGGCGCCCGCTTTTGCTCTTACCGGATCGGCGGAAGCCATCCATGCCGTCACCGGCGCGCTGGGCTATCGCTATGCCTGGGACGAGCGCATCGGCCAATATGCTCATGTCGCCGCGACCGCCGTGCTGACCCCGCAGGGGCGGCTGTCGGGCTGGCTCTACGGCCTGACGCCCCGGCCGACCGATCTGCGGCAGGCGGTGCTGGATGCAGGGCAGGACAAACGGGCGCGCTGGGGCGAGAGGCTGCTGCTGCTCTGTTTCCATTATGACCCGGCGACCGGCCGCTACACCGCGTCGATCGAAAAGATGCTGAAGCTGGCCGCCGCCTTGACCGTGATCGGCCTGATCGCGCTGATCTGGCGCCTGCGCAGGAGACCCGCATGAGCGCGGGCATCGAACTCTGGCCGCCCGCGGCGTCGCATCATGCGCAGCAGGTCGACCTGCTGATCGGCAGCTTCGGTGCGATGGTCTGGCTGCTGACCATCCCGGTCTTCGTTCTGATGAGCTGGTTCGCCATCCGCTACCGGCGCAGCCGGGAGGTCAATCGCGATCATGCGCCGACCCGCAACCTCTGGGTGGAGGTGGGCTGGTCCGTCATCCCCTTCATCCTGGTGCTGGGTTTTTACGTGTGGGCGACGATGCTTTTCCTCGACCTTTATCGACCGCCGCCCGACGCCATCCCCATCCATGTCGTCGCCAAGCAGTGGATGTGGAAATTCCAGCATCCCGACGGCGCGCGGGAGATCAACAATCTGCATGTGCCGGCGGGGCGGCCGGTCAAGCTGATCATGACGTCGGAGGATGTGATCCACAGCTTCTATGTGCCGGCGCTGCGCCAAAAGCAGGATCTGGTGCCGGGGCGCTATACCTCGCTCTGGTTCAATGCCGACAAGCCGGGGCGCTATCCGCTGCGCTGCGCCGAATTTTGCGGGGCGGACCATAGTGCGATGGGCGGCACGCTGATCGTGATGCCGCCGCAGGACTATGCGGTCTGGCTGGGGCGCAACCGGGATGGCGGCATGGACGGCACGCTGGCGCAGGCAGGGGCCAGGCTGTTTCGCGATCTGGGGTGCAGCGGATGCCATAGCGCGGCCGCATCGGTAAAGGCGCCGCCGCTGGAGGGCATTTTCGGCCGACCGGTCGCATTGGCCGACGGTGGTACGTTGATCGCGGACGATCAGTATCTGAGCGATTCCATCCTGCTGCCCAACAAACAGGTCGCGGCCGGCTACCGCCCGATCATGCCGACCTATGGCAATGTGCTGGCGCCCGAACAGGTCAATGCGCTGGTCGCCTATCTGAAATCCAGCCGCGCCCGCGAGGATAGCAAATGACCGACGAGCCGCGTTTCGAGCATCCGCCCGAGGAACGGGCGCCCAGCTATCTGGCCGAGAGCCACAGCCTGCGTTCCTGGTTCTTCACCACGGATCACAAGCGGATCGCGCTGCTCTATCTTGTTTCGATCACGCTGTTCTTCCTGATCGGCGCGGGTGCGGCAGCGCTGATCCGGCTCGACCTGCTGACGCCGCAGGGCGACCTGCTCACAAATGATGGCTATAACCGGGCCTTTTCGATCCACGGGATCATCATGGTCTGGTTCTTCCTGATCCCGTCCATCCCCAATGTGCTGGGTAATTTCCTGGTGCCGATCATGATCGGCACGCGGGACCTGGCCTTTCCCCGCCTCAATCTGTTGAGCTGGTATATCTATATCCTGTCGGGGTTGCTGACGCTCTATGTCGTAGTCAGTGGCGGGGTCGATACCGGCTGGACCTTCTACACACCGTTGTCGTCCGTCTATGCCAATGGGGCGGTCGTCGCGACGATCGTCGCCGTGTTCATCAGCGGCTTTTCGACGATCCTTACCGGCCTGAACTTCATCGTCACCATTCACAAGCTGCGGGCGCCCGGCATGACGTGGAGCCGCCTGCCGCTGTTCATCTGGTCGCATTATGCCGTGTCCATCATCTTCGTGCTGGCGACGCCGGTGCTGGCGATCACGTTGTTGCTGGTCGCGGCCGAGCGGCTGATCGGCATCGGCGTGTTCGATCCGCGCCTGGGCGGCGACCCGCTATTGTTCCAGCATCTCTTCTGGTTCTACAGCCATCCGGCGGTCTATATCATGGTGCTGCCGGCGTTGGGGGTAGTCAGCGAACTCATCACCGCCGCCGCGCACAAGCGTATCTTCGGCTATTGGTTCGTCGCCTTCGCGTCGATCGCGATCGCGGTGATCGGCTTCATGGTTTGGGGCCACCACATGTTCGTGTCGGGCCAGTCGGTGTTCGCGAGCGCCGTCTTTTCCTTTCTGTCGATCGCGGTGGCGGTGCCCAGCGCCATCAAGGTCTACAACTGGACCGCCACCCTCTATAAGGCCGACGTCGCGATCGATGCGCCGCTGCTGTTTGCGCTCGGTTTCATCGGGCTGTTCGTGGCGGGCGGCCTGACGGGTCTGATGCTGGCGATGCTGGCGATCGACGTGCATGTGACCGACACCTACTTCGTGGTCGCCCATTTCCACTACATCATGGTCGGCGGCAGCGTGACCGCCTTCTTTGGCGGCCTGCATTTCTGGTGGCCCAAGATGACCGGGCGCCTTTACAACGAGACGCTGGGGCGGATCGCCGCGATCCTGATCCTGGTCGGGTTCAACATCACCTTCTTCCCGCAATTTCTGCTGGGCTATCAAGGGATGCCGCGCCGTTACCATGTCTATCCGCCCGAATTCCAGGTGCTGCACGTCATCTCATCATTGGGCGCGGCCTTGCTGGCGGTCGGCTATGCGATGCCCGCCTTCTATCTTCTCTGGTCGCTATTGCCCGGGGGGCGCCGCGCGCCGGCCAACCCTTGGGGAGCGTCAGGTCTGGAGTGGACGACGAGTTCGCCCCCGCCCAAGCATAATTTCATCGCGCAGCCAGTGGTCGTCCGCCAGCCCTATGACTATCCGCTGGCCCATCCCGCGAGCCGTGACGATGGCTGAAGGCGGCGTCCAGGAACCCTTCGCGCGTGCGGCGCGCCAGCGCGAGGCCGAACGGCTGGGGATGCTGATCTTTCTGGCCAGCGAAGTGATGTTGTTCGGCGGCATCTTCGCCGCCGCGCTGGCGCTACGGCTGGAGCATCCGGCCGGTTATGTCGACGCGGCGCATCATCTGAAGTTGTGGTTGGGGACGGCCAATACGGGCGTTTTGCTGACCTCCAGCCTGTGCGCCGCGCTGGCCGTGCAGGCGGCGCGGAACGGACAAGCGCGATGGGCGGCATGTGCGCTGTGGGGCGCGGTGGCGTTGGGCACGGTGTTCCTGGCGATCAAGGGCGTCGAATATGCCGGCGAATATCGGGAGGGGCTGATGCCGGGCATGGCGACGACCCATTTCGAAGGGCGGACGCAGCAATTGTTCATGAACCTCTATTTCATCGGCACCGGCCTTCATGCGGTTCATGTGACCTTCGGCCTGGCGCTGCTGGCGGCGGCGGCGCTCAACCGCGGCGCACGCCAGGACCGGCATGCCATGCTGATCGGTAATGTCGCGCTCTACTGGCATCTGGTGGATGTAATCTGGGTCTTTCTCTACCCTACTTTATATCTGGCGGGCGTGCGATGAGCGGGGCAGTGCGCCTGCTGCTGGTCTGGGCCGCGCTGATGGCGTTGCTGGCGCTGACGGTCGGCGCCGCCTTCCTGCCGATCGGTATGGCGAAGCCGTGGGTCGCCTATGCGATCGCCACGGCCAAGGCCATCCTCATCCTCTGGTTTTTCATGGAGATGCGGCGCGAAAGCGGCCTGGCGCGGCTGGCTGCGATCGCCGGGTTCGTCTGGCTGGCGATTTTGATCATGCTGACGGCGACCGACTATCTGACGCGCCGCTGGATAATGTGAACTTTCCGCAATGTCGCGGAACGCATCGGCGGCGGCTCCGTTCCCGATGCATAGTCAAGGGAGAAGGACAGCATGGGCGATCCGACCAAGCAGGACGACGATACCGTTCATTATGACGGCCCGGCCGGGGGTTGGGGATCGTTGCGGGGCATATCCAGCATCTATGGCAAGGAATGGGCGACGCCCGCCGCGCTGGATACGCTGGCGCACCAGAACAAGCCGGGCGGCTTCATGTGCGTATCGTGCGCCTGGACCAAGCCCGCCCATCCCCATCCCTTCGAATTTTGCGAAAATGGCGCCAAGGCGACCTTGTGGGAACTCACCAGCCGCCGGTGCACCCCGGACGTCTTCGCCAAACATACAATCACGGAACTCAAGGGGTGGAGCGATTATGATCTGGAGCAGACCGGACGGCTGACCCAGCCGATGCGATACGACAGCGAAAGCGACACCTATGTGCCGGTGGGCTGGGACGAGGCGTTTGCCGGGATCGCCGCGGAATTGAAGGCGCTCGATCCCAAATCGACCATCTTCTATGCCTCGGGCCGCGCCAGTCTGGAAACAAGCTATCTCTATGCGCTGTTCGCGCGGCTCTATGGGCATAACAACCTGCCCGACAGTTCCAACATGTGCCATGAGACGACATCGGTCGGCCTAAAGAAGGTCACCGGATCGTCGGTCGGCACCTGCGTGCTCGACGATTTTTCCAAATGCGACGCGATCTTCTTCTTTGGCCAGAGCACCGGGCAGAACAGCCCGCGCTTTCTCCATCCCTTGCAGGAGGCGGTGAAGCGCGGATGCAGGATCGTGACCTTCAATCCGCTGCGGGAAAAAGGGCTGATCGCCTTCACCAACCCGCAGAGCCCGACCGAGATGCTGATGGGTAGGGAAACGCAGATTTCCGAACTCTATTTCCAGGTCCGGCCCAGCGGCGACATCGCCGCGATCATGGGGCTGTGCAAGCATGTGCTGGCGCGCGAGGCGCGTCATTTGGCCGATGCTAACCGGCATCTTCTCGACATGGGTTTCATCGAACAACATTGCCACGGCTTCGACGACTTTGTTGCGCGGGTGAAGGCGACGGCGTGGGACGAAATCGAGCGCGAATCCGGCATTGCACGCAAGGATCTGGAAGCGGCCGGCGACATTTATTGCGACGCGCATAATGTCATCGGCATTTACGGCATGGGCGTCACCCAGCATGTCCATGGATCGCAGACCATCGGGATGCTGGTGAACCTGCTGGCGATGCGGGGCAATCTGGGCCGCGAAGGCGCGGGCATCTCGCCGGTGCGCGGGCACAGCAATGTCCAGGGGCAGCGCACCGTCGGCATTTCCGAAAAACCCGAACTGGTGCCTTATGACAAGTTACGGGAATTGTTCGACTTCGACCCGCCGCCTGACACCGGCATGGCGACCGTGGAAGCCTGTGAGGGGATCATCGAGGGCAGCGTCCGCGCCTTTATCGGCCTGGGCGGCAATTTCGTCCGCGCCATTCCCGAACGCGAGAAGATGGAGGCCGCCTGGCAGAAAATGCGGCTGACCGTCCAGATCGCGACCAAGCTCAATCGCAGTCATCTGATCAACGGCGAAGTCGCCTATCTGCTGCCCTGCCTGGGACGGTCGGAGACGGATCAACAGGCGTCGGGTCCGCAGACCGTCACCATGGAAGACAGTCTGAGCATGATCCATGGTTCGGTGGGCAAGCGCAAACCGGCGAGCGCGCATCTCCTGTCCGAACTCGCCATCGTCGCGGGCATCGCCAAGGCGACGCTTCCTCCCCATCCCAAAATCCGGTGGGACGAATGGGTCGGCGATTATGGCAAGGTCCGCGATCTGATCGAGGCGACCTATCCCGACAAGTTCGAAAAGTTCAACGAACGCATGTTCACGCCCGGCGGATTCTACAAGGGCAATGCGGCGCGCGAAAGAATCTGGAAGACGCAAAGCGGCAAGGTGGAGATCACCGTGCCGGACGGGCTCAACGCCTGCGGCTTCCCCGATGCGCCCGGCCGCTACCGGTTGATCACGTTACGCTCCAACGATCAGTTCAACACCACCATCTATGGCTATTCCGACCGGATGCGCGGCATTGAGGGCACGCGCGACGTGCTGCTCATCAGCCCGGAGGAAATGGCGAAGGCCCGGCTTGAGGCCGGCCAGGTCGTCGCGTTGGAAAGCGACGCGGAAGACGGCGTGGCGCGGTCGGTTGGCGGCCTGACCGTCACGCCGTTCGACCTGCCGTCCGGATGCGTCGCGGCCTATTATCCGGAAATGAATCCGCTCGTGCCCCTGTCGCATCATGATCGCCTTTCGAAGACGCCCGCCTCCAAATCGGTGCCGGTGCGCATCCGCGCCTGATGGCCGTGGCGCAATTCCCCGCCTGGCTCAGCCTGTCGGCCGCCATATCCCTGGCGCTGGGCGGCATCTGCGCCTTCATCATCGCGTGCGACGAAGTCCGGCGGCCGCAGACGATGTGGATCATGAATCTAGTATGGCCACTCACCGCCCTGTTCGGCAGCCTGCTGTGGCTGGCGGCCTATTATGCCTGGGGCCGGGCGCCGGCGCCCCATGATGAGCGCAAAGACCTGCCGTTCCCCATAATGGTGGGCAAAGGCGCCAGTCATTGCGGCGCGGGTTGCACCCTGGGCGACCTGATCGCCGAATGGCTGGCGGTCGCCTTTCCGGTCATCGCGGTCTGGTTCGGGTGGAAAAGCCTGTTCGCAGACAAGATTTTCGCGATCTGGGTGCTGGATTTCATCCTGGCCTTCGCGATCGGGGTGGCGTTTCAATATTTCACGATCAAGCCCATGCGCGACCTGTCGGTCGGCGGGGGCATCATCGCTGCGCTCAAGGCCGACATCGCCTCCATTTCCGCATGGCAGGTGGGCATGTATGGCGCGATGGCGATCATGCAGTTCGGCTGGTTCGCTCCGGCCTATGGCGGCGTTGCGGAGGTCACGACGCCCATATTCTGGTTTGCGATGCAAATCGCGATGCTGGCGGGATTTGTCACCGCCTATCCGGTCAACTGGTGGCTGATCAGAGCGGGTTGGAAGGAACGGATGTGACGCACATGCCGATCGGTCGTCCTTCGCAGATGCTTGACTTGACAGGATGCGATTCTGCTCAGGCGCGTAGAATGGCTTCGAAAGCGCCATATTGTCGCTCGTCCTCCGCGATACCAAGGCACCGGCGACAGTTATGTATTGCGCGCCCTGTCCAAGCCCAGCGCCAATTTGCGGGTCTTTCTGACGGCGCCGCGCACCCATATGGGGGGCGCCACCGATATGGTCCCATGAATGCGAGCCTATGGCAGCACAACGCGACGCGGTGTTCCCCGTTGGCCCGATGCCGGCATGGTTGGAATTGCCGATGCGATAACGACCACGTCCGGCCATTCTTCCGAATGGGCGCGAAAGTCTGCTGATGTCCACAACAGCCTTGCGCGGATCGCTCTTGGAGGAGCTGTACTCGTCGCCCTGAGTAACGCGGGCGCTCATTCAAGCAGATGTGGCAAATGCCAGCCGCCGATGTCTGCATCCTTCCACCAGGCTATAGCAGATCACACGGGCACAGCCGCTTGGCCCGCGAGCAAAGGTAGCTGAGCGCTTGCCCTTGCTATCTCATGGCTGAACTGGTCGGGTCCATGGAGCGGCACGAACGCGCCCCGGCCGTCGTCGATCTCGGGCCAACGGTTCAGTATCGCGGCCGCGGCATCCGGTTCGTTCACCAACAGCCCTTGCGTCAACAAGACCTTCGCGCTTTCGAAGCTGCCCGCGCCAGCGCACAGGATCGCCCCGTTAGGCGCGCCGTCTGCCGAGAGGGCGACGATGGCAGGCGCGACGAGCGCGGGATCAAGCTGCCGTAACTCATCGGCTCCATATAATCCTTCGGTCATCCGCGTTGCCGCTGACGGGGAGAGGCAATTGACGCGGATGCCATATTTCTCCCCTTCCAGGCGAAGCGTCTGCATTAGCCCCACCAGCGCCATCTTCGCGGCGGCATAATTGGCCTGTCCGAAATTGCCGAACAGGCCCGAGGAAGAAGTCGTGAAGACGATCCGCCCGTGGCGGCGTGCCCGCATGCCCTCCCAGACCGCCTTGGCGCAGTGGACCGACCCCATGAGGTGAACCTCGATCACCGCGCGAAAATCCTCCATCTCCATCTTGGCAAAGCTGCGGTCGCGCAAAATGCCGGCATTGTTGACGAGGATTTCCAAACCACCCCAACGATGCTCAACATCGGTCACCATCGCCCGTACTGCGGCCAGATCAGTGATGTCGGTCCCATCCACGATCGCCTCGCCGCCGTTCGCGGCGATCTCCTGCGCCACCGCGCGGGCGCCGTCGCCAAGGTCATTCACCACCACCCTTGCCCCATGCGCCGCCAGCGCCAGTGCGTGCGCGCGGCCAAGCCCGCCGCCTGCGCCGGTCACGATCGCGGTCCTGCCCGTGAGGTCGATCATCGTCATCCCTGTCCTCATCCTGCTGCATCATTGCCTGAAGGGGCTTACTCACGCAGAAGCTGAGCCGGAAATTGCTTCGCCCTATGTCGGGCATAAGTTCAAAAGATGCGCAAAGGCTTGCAGGATTTGCCATGAGGGACGCAGAAAAGCCGCAGTTGCATCGACAACGGTCGGACGAGAGGATGGACTTGAGGCATAATGGCTAATCTCAACCGCTTCGATTTCAATCTGCTGCTGGCGCTGGACACGCTCCTGTCCGAGCGCAGCGTCACGCGGGCGGCCGATCGGTTGTGCGTGACCCAGCCGGCGCTTAGCGGTTCGCTGCAACGGTTGCGCCAGCATTTCGATGACCCGCTGCTGCTGCGCGTGGGGCGCGAGATGGAACTGACGCCCAAGGCGCGCGCGCTGATAGAGCCGGTCCGCACCGCCCTGCTGCATATCAACGCCGCTCTCGAAACGCAGGCGATCTTCGATCCTGGCACTTCGGAGCGGACTTTCCGCGTGGCGATGTCGGACTATTGCGTCCATATCTATCTGCCAAAGGTCGTGCGCATCCTCGCCGCCCGCGCGCCGCAGCTCAGGCTGATGATCGAGAATGTGTTTGGACCCAGCTTCTCAAGGCTGGAGGGCGGCGATATCGACATGGTTGTCACCCATGGCGACCGCAGCCTTTTTGGCCGCGAGGGACGCGATGTCGACCTTCTGACCGCCGACCTGTTCGCCGACAGTTTCGTGTGCGTGGTCGCGCGCGATCATCCGATCGGGGAGAGCATGACGAAGGATGATTATCTGTCCTACCCGCACGCCCTCGCTTTCTTCGGCGCCAATGTGCGCACGGTCGAAGAGGCCGAGATCGAGCGGCGCGGCATCGTCATCAAGGAATTGCTGCACGTTCCGACCTTTGCCGGTTTGCTCCAGATGCTGCCAGGCACCGAGTTGATCGCCACGGTGCAGTGCAAGCTAGCGGAGCAGTTGGCCGACTCCCAGAAGGTCCGCGTCCTGCGGCCGCCGATTAACCTCGGCACCCTGGAAGAGACGCTTATCTGGCACAATCGCAGCGATGATGATCCCGGCCATATCTGGCTGCGCGCGGTCATGAAAGAGGCCGCGGCGGAACTGGACTGAACCGGTCACGCCGCGGCCGTAGCCATCATCAGAGGAAAACCGCCAGGTTCGGGGTCTGGAGGATCGTTTCAGCCAAGATGATCGTACGCCGGACCAGGCGGCATTCTCCGCTGGCTTCGATCCGGATACGATCGATCCGGCGTGCCGGAATCCATTCATAGGCCCGATCGAGTGCGCGCTGGCGATAGAGGGAAAGAGCGCTGTGGACACGAAAGATGCCGCCCCCTTCATCCTCCTCGACAAAAATCGACCCCACCGTCCGCACCGTACGCGAGGCGGGATCTTCCGCCCAGTTCTCACTCGTACCCATGCGTTCCAGGCGTTTGCGAATCATCGCCATATCTTCATGCATGCGGAAGGCGCCTTTGGGGAACTGATCTTCCTGCTTCCGGGCGCTGATGCGCAAGGGAATCTCGTACAGTATCCCTTCGTCAAGCAGGTTGACCCAATCGTCGAGCCGGCCATTGTCCAAAAGCATCGCCTCGCGGCCCAGAAACTGGCGGATGGCATATTCTACAGCAGGTGTGATCGCGCTCACTGGCTCGTCTCCGCCATCTGGCTCAGCCAATGCTGGTAGAATGCGCGCTGGCTGGGTTCGCCCGGCCCCGGACGCCACGCTTCCCCAGGCCCTTCCCAACTTTCGTCCAGCTTTTGCTGACCCATGCCCTCCATGCCCATCTGCATGTTGAACGCGATGTTTTCCTTACGCGCCCAAACGCTGCGCGCCGCTTCGGGCGCGCCTTCCCATACAACCGTATCGTCCTGTTCGAAAATACCGGCCGAGCTGAAGCCGAACTGGCCCGCGGCATAGCTGTCTGAGGCTTGCTGCTCGTCCATGAAGTCCCACTTGAGCTGCCAGGACCATAGTTCCATCTCTCCTGGTCCTGTGGGCTGCCACTGGCGCCAAGAGGTATAGACCGCAGGCGGCTTGCCGGGCGAAGGCGGGCCAAAGAAGCGCAGGAAGCTAAGGTTCGGGAAGACCGTGCCGACGATCGGCGGATTCTTTTTCACCACATCCTGCAACAGCGGATCGAGGCGGTCGAGATCGAAATGCTGCTGGATGTCAGGCGGGTAATACCAAACATGGCCATCGGGACCGAACATGCTGTCAAAGTCATGGCCAAGGAAGCTGTGGCCGCCGGGAATGACATAGTGCGTCGAAAAATTGTTCAGCACGTCAAAGCCCTGTGCGAGCTCGATGGTCTGGACCGAGCCGTGCGCTACCCCGACATGATAGCCATCGCCCCCGAAATTTTCAGAACCCGTCTTCCAGTCGCCGCGCACCTTGTACCGATCAGGTGGCCCCATCGGGCTCATACCGGCAGGGTGCAGATCCATCAGCCCCCGCATGAACCAGGCAGCGCCACCCAGATAATCCATGAGCGCTGGCGCATCCGGATCGAGTGAGGCGAAGATCATGCCAAGGAAGCTCTCGACATGCGGCGCTTTGAGCAGCCCCCAGTTCTTGGGATCGAGCGCCTTATAGGCCTTGCTCTTATCGGGCGCGCCGATCCAGTCCCCATTATTCCTGAAGACCCACCCATGATAAGGGCAGCGGAAATGGCTCTGGTTACCGACATCGGTCTGGCACAGCCGGGTGCCGCGATGGCGGCAGAAATTGGCCAGGACATGAATATCGTTCTTCGTGTCGCGCGTCACGATCACGCTGTCGCGCCCTATCCGACGCTGCATGAAATCGCCTTTGTCAGGGATTTCGGACTCGAAGCCCAGGAATACCCAGCTTTTCGCGAAGATGCGCTCCATCTCCGCATCGAAGATGTCGGCATTGGCAAAGATGTTGACGGGCACCAGGCCCCGGTCCAGTTCACTGCGGGTGCGCGCCAGAATATCGTCGAGCCGCTCGCCGATACCAGAGCGCGATTGCGCTATGTGCATGACCATGATCGCTTCCTTTCCTCAGCGAGCAGAAATGATAGGGCGATTGGCAAGGCCTTGGTCCGCCATGATAATCTCGCCCGTCAGAATGCGCTGCTTAGGATCGGCCAGCAACGCATAGGCCGGACCATATTCCGCGCCGGTCGGCAGGTGGTCGAGCAGCGTGACCTTGCGGATCATCGACATGAAGCTGTCCTTGGGAATGTCGTTCTGGCTTTCGCCTGCAAGGCCAAGCGCTTCGGGCCCACGCAGGTCCGACCCGGCGATGCCGCAGGGGGAAACCGCATTCACCCGAATGTCAGGTGCAAATTCGAACGCCAGTTGCCGCACGACGCCCAGCACCGAATGCTTGGAGGCGGTGTAGAGCAGGCCGCCCCCGTCCGCGCAGTAGGAGGCGTTGGAGGAGGCTGTCAGGGTGATTGACCCGTTGCGCTTTGCCAATTCCTCGCGAAACACCACCGCCGATAGGATGTAGCCGAGCACGTTGATCCGCATCACTTCGTCGAAGGCGGCGGGGATTTTTTCCACCGGCAGGTCCGAAATCGGACGGTTGCCATCGAAGATGCCCTGCGCCCCGACCAGGCAGTCGACCCCGCCGAACCTCGCGAGGATGGCATCACGAAACGCCTTCAGCGCGTCGATATCCCGCACATCGCCCTGCATGACCAGCGTGTCGTCGCCAAAGGCATGCTGAAGCGCCGCCACCTTTGCGGGCGCAATGTCGAGCAGCGCCAACGTCGCGCCCAATTCCTGGAAATGTTGCGCGAGGCCCAGGCCGAGGCCCGACCCGCTGCCGGTCAGCGCAACGACGGCGCCTGTCAGATCGGTCATTGTCTTCCCTACTCCCATTATATGTCTCACGCGACCGTCGCGCGATCAGGTCATTTCGGCAAATCTGTCGCGGAGCCAGTCGGCGATATAGCTGCGGACAGGTTCCATGTTGTCGGCGCTGCAATGTTCGACACCGCCTTCGCGGGCGGTGAAAATCCTAAGATCGGCGCGCGGACTGCGCACAGCCTGCGCGTGAGAGCGATAGGCATATTCGACCGGAATCTGCCGGTCATTTTCGCCATGCACGACCAGGAATGGCACGTCGATATGCTCGACCGCGCCGTTCAGGGTAATATGTTCCGACAGGGCCATGAAATCATCGAGATTATCCTGACCCCATACCCACATGACATGCGCCCAATAGTGCGGCACGGGATTCTCGCCCTCGTTGCGACGCCGCCGTTGCTGGACCTGGCCCCATTCATGGTTGGCGCCCCACGCGACGCATAATTTGAATCGTTTTTCGAACGCGGCGGCGCGCGGGGCATAATAGCCGCCGAGCGACCAGCCCATCATGCCGATCCTGTCCGGCGCGACATCGGTGCGCGTCTCCAGCCAATCGACCGCCTTGCCCGCCCAGATTTCCGTCTCCACGATCGCGGGCAGGCCGTTGCGCCGGAGCGCGCCGCCGACGCCCGGCTGGTCGAGGATGAGGCAGGATATGCCGCGCGCCCGCAACGCTGCGGGCACATCGACCAGAAACACCATCTCCTTCACGCTGTCGAGGCCGTTGCAGAAGATCATGCAGGGCGGCGTGGGATTGTCCTGCGTGGCCGCAGAACAGAAAAGCGCGGGAAAGCTGCTGCCGGCATAGGGGATATCGACCATCTCACAGGGTTCGCCGCTACATTCTATATAGCGCGCGAAGGCCCCGAGCATGTCGGCATAGGCCTGCTGGCGCGGTGGATAGTCACTCGCCTGCATCCGTTCGGCCGTGATGAGATAGGCGCAGGCGCGACGATATTTGGCCGCGGCGCTTTCGACATGCCCCGCCCTATTGTCGTCCTCCGCCATGGCGTTGACCCCGGCCGCCATGGCGAGCCAGATGTCGAAGAAGGCGGCGACGCCATCGTCGCCTGTCGTGGCGGCCTGAGCGGTCGCGCGATTGGCGGTATCGATCTCGCCGATCGCCCCGCCCATTTCGAGAGCGAGGTTGATGGACAGGTTCCAGACATAGTTGGTGGGAAAGGGCTCAAACATCATTGAGCCCTTCGTTCACCTGCGCCTCAGTCAGATATTTGAAGCTCCATTCCGGCTCCATCTCCAGGAAAGGCGGAACATTGTGGGTGAAATGACTATAGCCAAAAAGCGGCACATCGAATTCACGCGGCACCCAACTGTCGTCCACATAGTCAGCGTCGGCGCCATATTCCGCCTCCCCGCCTGCGGGGCAGGGCAGATAATAGAATAAGGCGGAGTCAATGCGGTGCCGGCCAAGCCCGATGTCGGACGGCTGCCAGCCGCGGCGCACCATATAGTTGGCGCCGATCATCAGCTCATCGATATCTTCGACCCCGAAGTTGGCGTGGTCGAAACGTAGCTGGCCGTCGCAGCCTGGGAAATGGGCGTCGGCGTTGAGGAAGAGCAGGTTATGATGATTATTGCTGCCGCTCGCGCGCAGATAATGACCAAAGCCAGTCTGTACATCGCTCAGCCGAAAGCCAAGGCGCACGCGCATGAAGCGTCCGGCCTCGATATAGTCGGGCAGGCGGAACACGACATGGTTGATCACCTTGGGTCGTGCACGGCGACGCCATTTGCGATGCGTGTTGAGGCGCCGCACCACGCCGGGCGCATTGACCGGGTCGGGGGCGTTGGCGAACTTGCGGGGCGTCCAGCGGACGAACGAGAATGGCACACCGAACAATAGCGCGCGAAAGCCGCCGTCCACCGTTTCAAGCGCATGGTCGCGGCCCAGATTGTCGGCCAGCGCGCCGAGCGACGCATCGTCATCGACGCCCCAGCAGACTTCATGCACCCCGTCGCCCACGATCTGCGCGGACGCAAGCGCCGGGTCGCCGGCGGGCAGGATTTCGACCTCCGATCCGTTGGCGAGCGTGAAGAGGCCCGGCGCACCGCCGCCTGCCGGATTCAGCCCGAAATCAGCGAAAAAGCGCTGCGCGGCGTCCATGTCGGACACCGAATAACGCAGCCGCTTGATCCCGATGATTGCCATTCTCCATCCCTCCCGTACCCGTCTCGGGCTACTCGAGGCTGCCCGTCAGACCGGTCATGCCCTGTTGAGAACCGGGGTTAATATGCCTTGGCCGACCGCAAAAATCGTTTGTCGGTATGCGTGGCATAATTGCTGCCTATCCGTGCCCTATGCCGATCAGGCCGGCTTATCGGTCCTATCGGGCAAAGTGATTTCCCGTGCGCCCGGTGATCTGGAAGCTTGGCTATCAAACAGACCAACGGAAGGGATGCCGGATGCGCAAGGTGATCGTAACATGTGCGGTGACAGGCGGAATACACACGCCCTCCATGTCACCGCATCTGCCGGTGACGCCAGAAGAGATCGCCAGCTCAGCGATAGAGGCGGCCCGCGCCGGCGCCACGATCGTGCATCTCCATGCCCGTGACCCCGAAAGCGGAAGGCCCACGCAGGAACCGGATGTCTATAGCCGATTTCTTCCGGTGATCGCGGACCGCTGCGACGCAATCATCAACATCACCACGGGCGGCTCACCGGTCCTGACCCTTGAAGAGCGGCTGGCGCCGGCGCTGAACTTCCAGCCCGAGATCGCCTCGCTCAACATGGGGTCGATGAACTTCGCCTTTTACGAGATGCTGCAGCGTTTCACCTGCTTTGATCATGCGTGGGAAGAGCCCTATGTACGCGGCAGCGACGACTATATCTTTCGCAACACGTTCCGAGACATAGCCTATATCCTGGAAAGCTGTTCGGCGCAGGGCACGAGATTTGAGGTCGAATGCTATGATATCGGGCATCTCTACTCGGCTGCCCATTTCGCCGATCGCGGCTTGTTGAAGCCCCCATTCTTCATTCAGTCGGTATTCGGAATACGCGGTGGCATAGGCGTTCATCCCGAGGATGTAGCCATGATGCGCCGTACGGCGGATCGCCTGTTCGGCGAAGATTATGTCTGGTCGGTGCTAGGTGCCGGGCGGCACCAGATGCCGATCGCAACCATGTCGGCCGCAATGGGCGGCAATGTGCGTGTCGGCCTGGAGGATTCGCTCTGGGGCGAGCCTGGACGCCTGGCCAAGTCCAATGCCGAGCAGGTCGAGCGCATCATCACGGTCCTGCACGGCCTGTCGCTGGAAGTGGCGACGCCGCAGGATGCCCGTGCATTATTGCAGCTCAAAGGCGCATCGGAAACGAGGATCGCGGCATGACCCTGATCCAGCAGGCGCGCGGCCCCAACCCCCTTACGGGCTTTCGCGTCGAAGACCATATGCTGCGCACGATCGGCCACGATCTGCAACGCCCGGAATGTATATTGGCGCAGCGCGACGGCACCCTATGGTCGGCCGACGCGCGCGGCGGCGTGATGCGGATTGCGCCGGACGGCGGCCAGACACTGCTATGTCAGAGCGCCGACCCCCATTTCGACCTGTCGGACGATGCGGAACAAAGCCTGGTGTCCGGCACGCTGCCCAACGGCCTTGCTTTTGACGCGGACGGCGCGATCCTGGTCGCCAATTTCGGGACGGACCGGCTCGAAATCATGGATCGACAAACCGGCGCGACCCGCGTGCTGCACGACCGGATCGACGGCAGGCCGCTGGGCAAAGTCAACTTCGTCCTGCGGGACAGCCGGGGACGCCTTTGGCTCACCGTCTCCACCATGGTCAATCCGTGGACTGATGCGATCACCCCTTCAATCCGCGACGGCTATATCGCGCTAGTCGACGATCGCGGCATCCGGGCGGTGGCGGACGGTTTCGCCTTCACCAATGAAGTCCGTCTGGATGCCGCCGAGGAGTGGCTTTATGTTGCCGAAACCACGGGCAAATGCGTCACCCGCCTGCGCATCGGCGCGGATGGGTCGCTGAGCGACCGCGAGGTCTATGGCCCCTCGAACCTGGGGCGTGGCGTTATCGACGGTATCTGCTTCGATGCCTTTGGCAATTTGTGGGCAACGATGATCTTCGCCGACCGGCTGGTCGCGATCACCCCCGATGGCGACTGCCTTGAACTTGCCGAGTTCGGCAATCCGCAGGCAACCGACCGGTTCGAGGCGGAATTTGCAAGCGGCGCGCCGGTGTCGTTCGAGACATTGGTTGCCTGCGGCGGCACGGTCGCCCCGTGGCTGGCGAGCGTCACCTTTGCCGGGCCTGACCTGCGCACGGCCTGCCTCGGCTCGCTGCGGGGCACCAACATCCCTGCCTTCACCTCGCCGGTTGCCGGTCTGCCGATGGTGCATTGGTAAGGCAGAACGCCGCCGATATCCCACCCTTATGTTTCACATCAGCAAGGACAATTGGATGCGCTAGGCGGAACGAAATAGGGATGAAGGCCAGGAAGGATGCGACGAAACGACGCCTTCCAGACATGCAGAGGAGCAGGCATTGTCGTCACGGGCACCCCATCGCAGCTATCCGCTCAACGCCTGGTATATGGCCTGTTGGGCCGATGACCTTGCAGGCGATCGCTTGCTGGCGCGAACTCTGCTCGATCGGCCGATCATCCTCTTCCGCGACGCGCAGGGCGCCCCCGCCGCACTGAATGACATGTGTCCGCACCGGTTCGCCCCCCTCTCCAGGGGCCGTGTGCAGGATGGTGTCGTTCAGTGTGGCTATCATGGCCTGCGGTTCGACGCCTCGGGCGCGTGCCTGGGCAATGCATCGACCTATAGTCGCTTTCCGCCGGATACCCGGGTGGCGTCGTACCGGCTGGTGGAGCGACACCGTGCGATCTGGATATGGCCGGGCGACGGCGGGCAGGCCAATCCGGACCTGATCCCGCGCCTGTCGCGGATACCAGAGGCCGGCGGTCATGAGAATCTCGGCAACTATCTGCACGTCCAGGGCAACTGGCTGCTCGAAACCGACAATATCATGGACCTGACGCATGTCCATTATCTGCACGACGGCTCGCTCGGCAATGAGAGCATGCGGGCGGGTGATATGCGTGTGAGCGAAAAGGGCGGCGTGATCCGCGCTGAATTGTGGATGCCGGATACGATCTGCCCGTTCGGACCGCTGGAAGGTCAGTTGTGCGACCAGTGGAACAATGTCGAATGGCATGCGCCCTCGGCGATGATAATCGACTTCGGAGCGGTGCTGCCGGGCGAACCGCCGGTGCAGGACGAGGGCGGCTATGCCTTCCATATCTTCACCCCCGAAACCGAACGGACCACCCATTATTTCTTCGGCAGCTCTGGCTCCTATGCCGAAAAGGACGCCTGGCGGCCGCGCATGATCGGTGAACTGCAGAACCGCATCTTCCTCGAAGAGGATAATCCGATGATCGAGGCGATCCAGGACAGGATGGCGGGACGCGATTTCTGGGACATGCACCCGGCCATCCTGTCGAGCGATGCAGCGGCAATCCGGGTGCGGCGCAAGATCGCCAAGCTTTGCAGGGAAGAGGGCAGGGCTGCTGGCTGAACCACAACCCCGGCGCCTCGATAAATAACGATAATGCGACAATTGGGAGGAAATATGACATATCGATACGTACGCGGCGCGGCTCTTTCCAGCGTGGCGGCAATTGCGTTCGCTACATCTCCGGCTCTCGCCCAGGCGAATGTCCAGCAGGGCGGCGAAGGCGTAGCGGCTAACGAAGCAACGACCGGTATCGCTGACATCGTCGTAACCGCCCAGAAGCGCGCGGAATCCGTTCAGGATATCCCGATCGCGGTGTCGGCCATCAGCGGCGCGGCCCTGGCGCAGCGCGGTTCGACCGACCTGACGGCGATCGCCTCCATTGTCCCCGGCCTGAACGTGTCCGAACAGGTCGGGCAGGCGCGGCTGACCCTGCGCGGCATCGGCGTCGACAATATCTCGACGGGCGCGGAAAGCAGCGTGGCCTTCAATCAGGACGGCGTATTCTTTTCCCGTTCGGCCGCGGCCCTTGCATCCTTCTACGATGTCGAACGGGTCGAGGTGCTGCGCGGTCCGCAGGGGACGCTCTATGGCCGCAACGCCACGGGCGGCAGCGTCAACATCATTACGAACCGCCCCACCTTCGCCACCAAGGCGGGCGTCAGCCTGACTTATGGCAATTATGACGCGATCAACGCCGAAGCCTATTATTCAACCGGCCTGAACGACAAGGTGGCGATGCGGCTGGCGGGCCAGATCCAGAGCCATTCCGGCTATGGCGAAAATCGCGTCACCGGCGCCGACGTCGATAACAAACATTCGCAAGCGATCCGCGGACAGCTGCTGTTCGAGCCAACCGAGCGCCTGACGATCCTGCTGGGTGCCGATTATTATCACCAGAAGGACAGGTCGAACATTTACCATTATTTAGGCGCGGCGGGTTTTACGGCTTCGGGCGATCCGGTCACACCGACCGGCCTGCTGCTCGGCGGTTTCGATCCTGGCCCGCGCAATGTGGCGAGCGTACGAGATCCTTCCAATAACGCCGAATTCTGGGGCGCGCGCGCCGATATTTCCTATGAATTGAACGATACGCTCTCGCTGCGTTCGCTCACCGCCTATCGCAGCAGTTCGTTTCTGGTGAACTCGGACCTCAATCCGCTCGGCCTCGATCTTTTCCCGATCACCTTCGGCGAGACGTCGGACGAATATTCGCAGGAGCTCCAACTCAATCTCGACACCGACAGAAACAAGCTGGTCATAGGCGCCTTTTACATGCATGAATCGATCGACGGGTTCATCCAGGGGCCGTTCAATCTTCGTGCCCTGGGTGGACCGGACCTGTTCATCCAGGGCTTCTATTCCGGCGGACGGCTCAAGACCGACGCTGCCGCCATCTTCGCGCAGGACAGTTATTCGATCACCGACGCCTTGCGGTTGACGCTGGGCGCCCGCTATAGCTGGGAAAAGAAGAAGGTGGCCGACCAGTCGGACTTCAACTTCGACGATCTGTACGACCCGGCCGCCGGTCCCCGCTTTCCGGCGAACCGCGACAGCAAGAGCTTCAAATCCTTCACGCCCAAGATCGGGCTCGACTTCGACATTGCGCGCGACGTGATGGTCTATGCCTCCTATTCCAAGGGCTTCAAGGCGGGCACGTTCAACCTGGGCTCGACCGGTCCCGCGCTTGATCCGGAAAAAGTCGATGCTTATGAAATCGGCCTGAAATCGACCCTGTTCGACGGCCATCTCCGCGCGAACCTGTCGGGCTTCTACTATGACTATTCCGACCTTCAGGTGGGCAAGGTCCAGGGTCAGCTTCTGGTCCTTGAAAACGCTGCGGCGGCCGAAATCTATGGTGTGGAAGGCGAGTTCACGCTGGAACCGGTCCGCAACCTCACCCTCACGCTCAACGCAAGCTGGCTGCACGCCCGGTTCAAAAATTATGTGACGGCGGATCAAGCGCGGCCCGCCGGCGATGGCACGACACTGGACGAGAATGGCGTGCCCGCCTTCGACCTTTCAGGGAACACATTGCCGCAGGCGCCCAGATATACGATCGATCTGTCGGCCCAATATAGCTTTGACGTGCCTGGCGGTTCGCTGACAGTCCGGGGGGAAAGCAACTGGTCCGACCGGATCTATTTCTCGCCCTTCAACCTCGACTATGTGTCGCAACCCGCGTTCGATACGCAAAATGCCTTCGTCACCTATCGCACCGACAGCGGGCTGCGGCTGACGGGCTTCATCCGCAACATCGGCAATGAAACCATTCGCGCATCGGGGCAGGTGGCAACAACGCTGCTTGGCTCCCCGGTAATCGGCTTCGTCAAGCCGCCGCGCACTTACGGGCTGACCGTCGCCTTCGATTACTGAGCGCATCGCCGGCGGCGAGGGGCAAGGGCCGCGCTTTTTTTTGGGAATTGATATGGCAGCTAATCAGACATCCGCGCCTTCTGTTTCTTCGCGACGGCAATTTTTCTCTGCGGCGGCAGGGGCAGCGGTCGGTGGGACGCTGGGCTATGCCGCCGCCGCCGCGACGGGGCCGGGCGGCGCCGTCGCCTGGGCGCAGGAAGCCGACATACTGGTCGTGGGCAGCGGCGCAGCCGCGCTCTCCGCAGCGGTCGCGGCAGTGAATGAAGGGGCGTCGGTCATCCTGGTGGAAAAAGGGCCGGTCCATGGCGGCACCTCCACCAAGTCGGAGGGCGGCATGTGGGTGCCCAACAACCGCTTCCTGCGCGCCAATGGCAAGAGCGACGACCGCGAGGATGCTCTGCGCTACATGGCCCGCTGCGCGCGGCCGCATATGTACCGGCGCGACGCGCCCTTCTTCGGCATGCCGGAACCCGAATATCGGTTGATGGAGGCCTTTTACGACAATGCGTCCGGGACATTTGAATTTCTGGAAAAGGTCGGCGCGCTCAGGACCACGCAGATTTTGCAACTGCCCGACTATTATGAGGGACCGGAGAACAAGGTTCCCCTCGGTCGCCAGATCATGACGCAAAAGCCCGACGGCGACTATGGCCTTGGCGTCGAACTCGTGCGTCAGCTTAAAAGCTGGCTGGACGACCGCAAGGTGCCTTGTCTGCTCAAACACCGCGCGCGCACGATCCTGCGCAATGGCCAGGGGGAAGTGGTGGGGCTGGAAGTGGCGACCTCCGGCGACCGGATGGTACGGCTGAGAGCGCGCAAGGCTGTGATCTTCGGCACCGGCGGCTTCGCGCATAACAAGGCGATGATGCGCAACTTCCAGCCCGCGCCGATCTACGGCACCTGTTCCGTCCCGACGAGCCAGGGCGATTTCCTCATAATGGCCCAGGCGGTCGATGCAAAGCTCGGAAACCTCAACAATGCATGGCGGATGCAGGTCGTCATGGAACATACGCTCGACCAGCCCAGCGTCCCCAAGGGCATATGGCAACCGCCCGGCGACAGCATGGTCATCGTCAATAAATATGGCGCGCGGGTCGTGAACGAAAAACATAATTATCACGATCGTTCGAAAGTGCATTTCGCATGGGATGCCAACCGGGAGGAATATCCGAACCAGTTTCTGTTCATGATCTATGACCGGCGCGTCGCCGACCTGTTCGCCGGCAATTTCCCGCTGCCCGCGGCCGGTGCGGCAGCATCCTATGTCATCCAGGGCGACAGTCCTGCCGCCCTGGCGGCGGCGATACAGGCCCGCCTCGATCGGCACGCTGGCACATGGGGCGATGTTCGCCTCGACCGCGGCTTCGCGGCGGGATTGGTCGATACGCTTTCCGCGTTCGACCGCTATGCCGCAACCGGCGTCGATGCGCAGTTCAGCCGCGGCGCCTTCCAATGGGACCGCGACTGGCAAAGCTACACGTCGATTCCGCGCGAGGGGACGGCATGGAAAACCGGCGAGGCGCCCAGCGCCACGATGCATCCCTTCCAGTCCGAAGGCCCCTATCATGCCATCATCCTGGGATCGGGCGTGCTCGACACGAATGGCGGGCCGGTGATCAATCCAAAGGCGCAGATACTCGACACATCGGACGTCCCCATTCCCGGCCTGTACGGCGCGGGCAATTGCATCTCGTCGCCGGCGGGCCAGAGCTATTGGGGCGGCGGATGCACGCTGGGCCTGGCCATGACCTATGGGCATCTGGCTGGCATGAACGCCGCCAGCGAGCGAGTGAAAAGTGACGCAGACGTGCAACTGCCGATAGCGGGTTGAGGACGACAGGATGACCGACACGGCGTTTGCGATCGCGCGGCGGGGCGCGCTGTCCTTAACCGGGCTTTCAATGCTGCTGATGCTCTGCGGCTGTTCGCAGCGGGCGGAGCAAAAGGCTGACAACGCGCAAGTGGCCGCCGCCGGGCCGAATTTCGACCGGGATATCCAGCCGATCTTCGATGCCAACTGCGTAGCCTGCCACCAGTCTGAGGGCGCTTCGGGCAAGCTCAATCTTGAGAGCGGGGCGGCCTATGGTGCGGTCGTTTCGGTAAGGAGCGGGGAAAGCCCCTTGCTCTACGTCATGCCTGGCCGGGCGGACCAAAGCTACCTTATCCGCAAGGTGGAGGGCACGCATGTCGAGGCTGGCGGATCGGGCGAGCGTATGCCCCTGACCGGCCCGCTCGATGCCCGGTCCATCGCCACGCTGCGTGACTGGGTCAGGGCTGGCGCACCGCGGGATTGAAGCGGGCCGGGGATGGCGGCGTTTCATGTCGGCCCAAGCCGCCGGGCCATCCCCATGAGCAAGGACAGGATGATGCAAGAGGAACAGGCCTTCGATCTGGTGGTGGTGGGTTCGGGCGCCGCAGGTCTGACTGCGGCCGTCGTTGCGGCGCACCATGGGCTTTCGGTGCTGGTGCTGGAAAAGGCGGCACGGTTCGGCGGCACCACGGCGCAGTCGGGCGCGGTGGCCTGGATACCGAACAATCCGCACATGGCGCCCGCCGGCCTGTCCGACAGCCCGGAGCAGGCGGACCAGTATCTGCGCGACCTCATGGGCAATTATTATGACGCCGACAAGGTCTGCGCCTTCTTGCGCCATGGCCCGGACATGATCCGCATGATGGAAGCGCATGGTGCGGTTCGCTTCGATAATTGGCGCAGTCTCGATTATGAGCCATGGCGCAAAGGCGCGGCGCGGGGGCGCAGCATCGGCGCGGCCGAATTTGACGGTCGGCGGCTGGGCAAATATCTGCCCGCGATCCGTCCCGGCCTGCCCAATCTCACCATGCTGGGCGGAATGCAGATCGGCTATGCCGACGTTGCGCCGTTCAGCGCGGCGTTCCGGGACCGTGCCGCCTTCCTCTATATGGCGGGGAAGATCGGCCGCTATGCGCGCGACCTGTTGCGTCATGGCCGGCCCACCAGGCTGGTCGGCGGCAATGCGTTGATCGGCGCATTGCTGCTGACCGCGCTGGACAAGGGCGTGACCCTCTGGCGGTCCACGCCGATGGTGCGTCTTCACCGGGAGGGCGATGCGGTGCGCGGCGTGACGATAGGGGGCGATGGCGGCGAGCGGTTGATCGCCGCCCGGCGCGGCGTTGTGCTTGCGACCGGCGGCTATGGCGGTGACGACAAGATGCGGCGCGCATTCCTGCCGCTTGCGGATGCGGGCTGGTCGCTGCAGCCCGAAACGAACGGCGGCGACGGGCTTCGGGCCGGCGAGCAGGTGGGCGGGCATATTGTCGGGGACAATATCGCCAACGCCATCTGGGCGGCGCTGTCCACCATGACGGATCGGCGCGGCAGGCGCCTTCACCATCCTCACATCTTTCGCGATCGCGCATTTCCGGGCTTTGTGCTGGTCGATCCGCAGGGTCGCCGTTTCGTCAATGAAGGCGCCTCCTATCAGGATTTGGGCAATGTGATGATCCGCAAGGCCATTCGGTCGGCCTGGCTGATCTGTTGCCATGGCGCGCTGCGCACCTATGGCATGGGCCATGTCAAACCCGCGCCGCTGCCGTATCAATCCTATATCCGCAAAGGATATCTCAGGACTGCGGCGACGATCCCCGCCTTGGCCGAGGCATTGGCGATGGAGCCGGCGGTGCTGGCCGCAACGGTCGAACGCTTCAATCGCTTCGCGCGCGAAGGGCATGACCCCGATTTTTACAAGGGCCAAGACGGCTATACCGCCGAACAGGGCGATCCCGCGCACCGGCCCGATCCCACGCTCGGTCCGCTGGAACCCGGCCCCTTTTATGCCGTGGAGATCAGGCCGGGCGAGTTCAGCACGATCAACGGCCTGGAAACCGATGCCTCGGCGCGCGTGCTCGATGCGGCGGGCGCGCCGATAGCGGGGCTATATGCCGTCGGCGTGGATTCCAATTCCGTTTTCCGCGGCGCCTATCCGGGCGGCGGGGGCAGCATCGGCCCCGCCATGACCTTCGGCTATATCGCGGCCCTGCACGCGTCCGACAACTGAGGGGCAACGGCGTGTAAAGCCGATATGCGACGACGAGATGCTGTGCCGCACTTGCCGATCACATCGGTTAGATGACGTCCTACCTGGATTTGCTGGTCGTCGATACTGACCGGTGCAAGCTTGAGCAAAAAAAGGCCGAAATTCCGGCCTCTTCGCAGTGGCGCGAATCCGTCTCGATCACTCAGCCTTCGATTTTCAAGCTACAGGTTCGAACCGTCCTGTTCATGCTGCTCGCGGCTGATCCTTGCCACTCAGGGACCAAATTTCAACGCCCGGTTGGGGAAGGTCCACTTTTGTCAGGCGTTTGCTCCCGTTCGATTCTTGGCTCACATGGGATCACCTTGTCGGCGACTTTCAATACATAATAGTTACAACCTCCGATAGATCCGAGACGGCTTAAATGCGGGGACCAAATAACTAGACAAGTGCTTCAGGACTTTGCCATAGCGGCGTTATATGGGGTTTGGGGGGTATTTACATGCAATTTTCAGACAAGCTGCGCCGTGCCGGCGGCGTTAGCCTTCTTGTCTTGTCAGCAATGCTCGCTGACGTTGCAATAGCTCAATGCCAGCCCGATCCGCCGATCACAGGTGGGACGACCATTTGCGATGGCACCGACAATGATGGTATTGTCATCACATCCGAGAATACGAGCGTCTCGCTATCTAGCGGTGCGCGTATCTCTTCGTCCGGCAGCGATGCCATTTTGGTCCAGCGCGCGCACAGTGGTGTCTACTCCAGCACAGTGCTCCTGAATATCGACGGTCATGTCGAGGGCATAGGACATGTCGGCGTCCGGTTTGATGCTGCAAGCCCCGCTTATGCCTCCGACTATTTGGGTGTCGTGGTGGGATCCGGCGGTCGCATCGACGGCAGCACAGGCATTCTTCTGTCAAACGGGCCGGACAATGCCTACGCCTCCATGACTCTGAACGTGGATAATAGTGGATCGATCACCGGCGCCGATGGCTATGCCATTCGGGATGACACCGCGGACACCGCTTACGCCTATATCGGTCTGGTCAATCGCCACGATGGGGTCATGGGTGCGATCAGCGGAAAGCTGACCCAACTGAGCAATGACGGGCTAATTGATGGCGGGGTATGGAGTGCCATCGACGGCAGGATTGGCGATGGTTACGGCCCGAAGGCAGACCTGAAAAATAACAGCATTATCCGCTCCGATAGCGCGAATGCGACGATCGACAACCTCGGTGCCGGGGCTGTTGTGGTCAACACCGGAACAATCGCCAACGACAGCGGCGGCACCGCGATCCGGGGCTATTATTATTCTGTCGATAACCAGGCCGACGGCATTATCAAAGGCGACATTATCGCGACTGGCGCTACCGGCAGTCTGCAATTGACCAATGCGGGTGTGATTGAGGGCAACGTCATCACGCAGGCTTTCTCATCTCCCTATTATTCGCCAACGAGCACCGTCGATTCCCGCTTCGGCACCATCAACGGCGATCTGCTGCTGGGGGGTGGTCATGACCTGCTCATTGCGACGTTTGATCCGGTTGCGGGTTTGCGCACCGGCGTCAGCGGGCGTGTCGATGGCGGCGAAGGGAATGACACGATTGATGTGCGGTTTGAAGCCGACAGCACCATCAATCAGCGCATCGCGCTTCCTGGCTTCGAACAAGTCCGCATCACAGCGCTGAACACGGCAAATGTCGCGCTAGTCGATGGTTTCGTCGCGAATGCTCCGCTGTTTCTGACCGGCAATGGAACTATCAGGAACCAGACCAGGATTATGCTGACGGAGCCGAACGCCACAATCTGGGCGGGCGACTCTTATGGCTATGGCCTGACCTTCCGAAACGAAGGCATCATTAACGCCGCAAACGCGGACCCCTATATGACGGCCCTGTCGTTTGCGCAGATGACGTTCGACAATAGTGGATCGATCAATGTCCAAGGCAATGCGCTGGGGCTCTATTCGATTAAATTCACCAATGAAGGCGATATAACGTCGACCAAACGGACCGTCTACTTCGGATCGGGTAGCATGGTGAATTCTGGGATGATCCGTTCGACCAGCGATATCGCCCTGCACATCGATACCTATTATGGTCTGCCCCTTATCAATAAAGGACTGATTGATGGCGCCGCTGTAGGCGTCTTGCTTAACGGCAGCCTCAAGAATAGCGGCACCATCTCCTCTCCCCACATTGCGGTGGCGATGACCGGCGGCGGGCTGTTGAACGAAGCGGACGGGGTTATTTCAGGCGGGAATTTGGCGATTGGTCCGCAAAATTCCAACTATTCAGTCTATGACAGCACGATTGCCAATGCGGGTACGATCAACGGAACCGTCAATCTCGCCAGCAATTCTATTTATGGCTATGGTAACAGCTACATCGCGCTGCGGGGTGGCATACTCAATGGCGACCTCATCCTGGGCAGTAGTGACACGCTCGCAGTGTCTCTGCCGGTTTCGAGCGGCGCTATGTTCGATGGTTTCAACGGCACCGTCCATGGGAATGGCGCAAGCCTTCGTTACATGGCCGCAACCGACGCCAGTGCGACTCTCGGTCGCCTCGCCGGCTTCGGTGCGATCAGCTATGAGGTCGCGCAGGATGCGACCCTCTTCCTCAGTGCGCCTGCAACACAAAGCGACAGTCTCGTTTTGGCTGGTCAAGGCACAGTCGAGCTGGCTGCGAACTTTAATTTCGCGGAAGATGGATTGCTCAACATCGTTGATGGCATTAGGCTGCCGGGCGAAAATTACAATAATTCGGCACTGTTGGTCAGAAGCAAGGGTGCGCTGACGGCTATACGAAGTGCAACCGGCAACTATCCTTCCTACGGCGCGATGGTCGTGCTGGGCTATGAAAACAGCTTCATCAACGACGGCACCCTGACCTTCCAGAATTTTGCAATCTCTCCCTACAGCTATGTGGCCGCAATCAGTCGAGGGCGTGAGGTCACGAATAATGGCGTCATCCTTGTCGATGGAGCAGCGGCTATCAGCGGCGCAGGACATGTCTATAATAACGGCCTGGTCACGGAATTTGAAAGCGGAACGACATCTGTTGGGGTTGTCGCATCATATTTGACCAACAACGGTACGATCAGCATGAATGGTCGCGCTGTGGTTGCCGATTTCAATTCCACTAACATTATCAACAACGGCGTGTTGCGCAGTAAAAACGGGATCGCGATTGCGGGCGATGGATCGCTGATTCTTGTCAACGACGTCGATGGCACGATCGAGGGTAAGGACGGCGCGATACGCGTCAGTAGTGGCGCGTCGATCCGAAATGCGGGCATCATCACGGGCACTGTGAATATGGCCTACCGTACTTACGGTAGCAGCTATGCCAGCAGCCTCTACATTTCCGACGGCGGTATGCTGAATGGGGATCTGCTGTTTGGGTCGGCAAACGATATCTTCCTCTCCAACGGAACGGACATAGGCGTTTCGGGTATTATCGACGGGGGCGAGGGATTTGACGTTTTCGGTCAGACGTTTGTAAGCAGCGGGACTGTAACCCTTGGGGCGGTATCAGGGGTGAATTTTGAAGCCCAGTTGGTACGCGCGGAGGGTCCTGATACAGTTCTGACGCTGGAATCAGCTGAACCCGTCGCTAATGGTTTTGCGATTGGTGGCGACGGCCACATCGTTAATCGGGCGCAATCTGGGGGTGTCATAGCTAGTCGGGTCTATGCTTATCCTTTCGAACTGGAATTGGAACCTTTAGCGAGTTTCTCGAATGAAGCGGATATCTCTGCATTTTACGGTGCTGCGCGCACCTTTACTAACAGCGCGGTGATCGGCAAAAATAACGCCGATTATGCTGGAGTGTCGATCACAAATATCGATACACTTTCATTCAGCAATGAAGGAATGATCAGCGGCAACCAGCAGTACGGCCTTGCCGTGAGTTTAGATAGCGACCAATTACGCGAAATCACCTTCAACAATGCTGGAATGATCGCGGGTCGCGTTGAAGGCTATTTCAACGCCGACGGACCGGCTACTGTTGCCATTCGTAACGCAGGTACGATCTCCACAGCGATTGAGAACGGCATCAGCATAAGCCTGTTTTCCAGTGCGGGAAGCGTGGTGAATATCGACAATAGTGGGACGATCGAATCCTCTGCCAAATGGGGATCGGCGATCAGTCTGGCTGACCTTTTCGAGGAGCCCGGCAGTTTCACGATCGCGAACAGCGGAACCCTACGCGCCAATGGCGGCGGTTCATTGATTTCCTACGACTATTGGCCGGATTATTTCTATACGGCCCCCGCGTCGGCGATCCGCGGATCGGGGATATCTGGCTCGGTCCTGACTGTCACCAATGCGCAAGGCGGCGTCATCGAAGCGCTTGGCGATGCCTCGACCGCCATTCTGTCGAGCCTGGCAATCGACATCGACAATGGCGGCGAGATCAACGGTCGGACCGGGACGGTACTTGATTCGGACGATGGTCTAGCGCTGCTGCTTGGCACGACGCGTCTGGCCGGTGCAATCCAGAGCATTGGTAATCATGATGATCGCCTTACCAACAGCGGCATCATCCGCGGCGATATCGACCTTGGTTTTGGCGAGGATGTAATCGTCAATCGCGGGACGATCATCGGCGACGTCTACCTGCGCGACGGCGACGACAGTTTTACCCAGCTGGCGAGCGCAATCCTGCAGGGCACCGTCGATGGCGGCGCCGGCACCGACAGCTTCATTGTCGATGCGACGGGCGGTGGGGCGGTGAATGCCGATCATTTCGTCAATTTCGAGCGCTTCTTCCAGATCGGCGAGGGCAATGTCAGCTATTCGGGCGACTTTGGCTTTGACACGATCGGCCTGGACGGCGGCACCATCATCGTGGCAGCGGGCGAGACGCTAAGCAGCGTCGGCGGGACCACCGTTACTGGCGGAGCAGGCAATGACAGCGTGCAGAACGCGGGCACGATCGGTGGGGGCATTGCGCTGGCCGGGGGCGATGACAGCATCGTCAACGGGGGTGGCATCGGGGGGCCGGTCGACATGGGCGCGGGCAATGACAGCTTCACCGAACAGGCGGGCAGCAGCGTGGCCGGGCTGATAGATGGCGGCACCGGGACCGATCTCTATCGCGTGATCATGGCGGGCGACCGCAGCGGCATCGGCGCCCATACCGGATTCGAGCAGCTCTCGGTCGAGGGCCAGGGTACGCTGACTCTGGCGCTGGATCAGGGCTATGACCTGATTAGCCTTCTCGGCACAAACCTCAACCTCACCACCAACGGTGCGTTTGTCGGCCAGATCCTGGGCAGCGCCGCGCAAGAACAATTGCGCCTGACCGGCGATGCCAGCAACGTGCTGCTGGGCGGTGGCAATGACGCGCTGATCTTCGATCTGACGCGCGCGGCGGGCCGCTATGATGGCGGCGCGGGCGATGACAGCCTGGCCTTCTCTGCGCAGGGTCCGGTCACGCTGACCGGTGCCGTAACCGCTTTTGAAAGTGTGTCGCTGGCGGGCGGCACCCTCGTTGTGACGGGTCAGCTTGGCGGCGCCGACGGCGTGCTGCGTTTCGGCGATGTCGGTGAACGGCTCGACATCGCGGCGGGTGGTCGCTTGTCGGGCCAGATCGACATGGCCGGCGGCGATGATATCGTAACCCTCGCCGATGGCGCGCTGTGGCAGGGAACTCTGTCGGGCGGCGCTGGCAATGACGGCCTGATCCTGGGGATGGCCAACGCCCGCACCTTGGACGCCAACAACCTGCTCGGCTTCGAAGCGGTCACGGCGCAGGGGGCCGCGATGCTGACCCTGACCAATGGCTTCACCTTGCAGAGCCTGAATGTGGCAGGCGACCTGACGCTGGCGAGCGATGCATCGCTGACCACGAACAGCCTGACCTTCGGCAGCGCCGACAATCGTTTCATCATCAACGGCCTGTTCGCAGGATCGATCGATGGCGGCGCGGGCAGCAATCGCATCCTGCTCAACGCCGGCAGCGCGGCTGCACCGGTCCGCTTTGCGGCGGTCAGCAATATCGCCGGGCTGGATATGAGTGGTGGCTATGCGACCGTTTCGGCTGACGCCGATTTCGGCGTGATCGACCTGACGAGCGGGCGTCTGGTGGGGCGTGCGGGCTCCACCATCCGCGCGGGCGGCCTTGTGGTGCGTCAGGGGGCGACCTTCGGATCGGCCGGCCATGTGATCGGCAATGTCAATGTCGCGGGGACGCTCAGCCCCGGCGCATCGCCCGGCACGATGACCGTGATCGGCAATGTCGCCCTGGCGGGTGGATCGACCACGCTTATGGAGATCAGCCCGACCCTATCCGATCAGTTGCTGATTTCCGGCACGCTGACGATCGCGCAGGGCGCTGGCCTCGTCCTGACCGCCGATCAGCAGGTGAAGCCCGGCACCACGCTGGACCTCATCATCGCCAATGGCGGCATATCGGGCAGCTATACCAGTATCGTGAAACCCGACAGCCTGTTCGGCTTTATCGTTCAGGACGACAAGCGCATCCGCCTGCTGGGCCAGTTCCTCAATAATGGCAGCTTCACGCCGCAGGTCCGGCGCGCCATCGATTACACCAACGCCGTGATCAGCGCAGGCACGGCTAGCGACGGCCTGATAGACACGCTGCCCGTACTGGCGAGTGCATCGGGTGCATCGAACAGCGCCGCTTTCGCGCGCCTGACCGCCGAACCCTATGCCTCCGCGACCCAGATGGGCATGGAGAATGGCCTGACGATTGCCAATGCCGCGCGCAGCATTGCCCGGTTGTCGGGTGACGATGCACCGCGGGCGTTCAGCATCGGCCAATATCTGGGCGGCCTGGGCCGGATCGCGGCCGACGACCAGGCCGGTCAGTCGGCCAGCCGTTCGCGCAGCTACGGCCTGCTCGGTGGGCTGGGTATCGGCACGGACCGCTGGTCGATCGCAGGCTTTGGCGGCTATCTGGACTCGCGCCAGACGCTGCGCCACCTGGGATCGCAGACCGACGCCGATGGCTGGTTCGCCGGTGTCGCTGGCAGCTATGCGATGGGCGCGCTGCGGTTCGACGCGACGCTGGCCTATCACCAGATCGATGCCGATACCGATCGCCTGACGCCCGATGGTGACAAGGCGCATGGCCGCTTCCGCCTCAAAAACTGGGTCGGTGACCTGTCCCTTTCCTACGAGGCGTTGCTGGGCAGCGATTGGGCGGCACAGCCGGACATCGGCCTGACCTATGTCGCGACGACCCGCACAGGCCTGCGCGAGGACAATGGCAGCGTCTGGGCGCTCGACGTTGCGAAGGACACGCATGATGCCCTGTTCGCCGATGGCGGCATCGCCTTCGGGCGCAGTCGCGGTTCCAAAGCTCGCTTCCGGCCCTTCGTGCGATTGGGCGTGCAATATCAGTTGCAAGGCCGGAGCGTCGAGGCGCTGGCAGGCTTCTCCGGATCGGAGCAGGGATTGCTATCGCTCGGCGTCCGTCGTGGCGGTCTGGTTGGCAACGTGAGCGGCGGCGCGGAAATGCGGGTCGGTTCGGCTCTCTCGCTTTTTGCCAATGCCTCACAGACCTATAGCGAGGATGATCGCCGCGCTTCGGCCAATGTCGGGGTAAAACTCGCCTTCTGAGGATTGTAACGGTTAGTCGCTGCCGCGACAAATGGGGACACTCACAGGCGAGAATGTCTCTTGGTCCCGAAGCCGACTATTGCGAACGTTCCAGCCAAGGTCTTCCCAAAACGGTCACCTGGGTGTCTCAAAAGCAGATTGTCGCTGATTTCGCTCCGAAGCAAACAGCCCGTAAAGTCCCATCCTTTGCCATAAAACAGATTGCGACGCGGCCCCCCCCCTATAAGCGTGGCCGCATCTGCAAGGTTTCATTTCAAGTCATTTGTCGGAAAGTCTGTTGGAGGAGTCTGGCCCGCTTGCGGGTGCCATTGAAAGTGAAATTGCCGACCTCGGCGTCGAGAAAAAGGTCGTGTCCAGAGAGTGGTGTAGCTGAGGTCTGAGGTGGTCACCGTGATTTTCGGATAGGTTTGGGTTGCGAAGCTCGAACCTGACGGAAGGAACCACGATCACCGACCCCATGATGCACTTGCGCTCGCCGGTGGAGAAGGCATCGAACGCTGAAATTTGCGCAACATGATCGCGTTTGCGGCCGAGCGGTTGATGAAAATGGCACCTTCAGATGGGTCGCATCGATCATCAACTGGTCTGGCTTCCCGCCCTTCGCCGCGAGCGCTGCGAAGATATTGTTGAACACGCCGAGCCTGCTCCAGCGGATGAAACGGTTTCAAATCACCTTTGACGGCTCACACTCAGTAGACGCATCATGCCATCGCAGGCCATTCCTGATCACGAAGAAAATGCCACTGACGATCAGGTCCTGAGCCTGGATCGATGGTCCACTTACAGATCAGAAATTTCCAATCTGTAAGTGGACTGCAGTTAAAGATGAGCCCTGAAGAAGGGCGCTAACTGCGAAACCGCCTCTTCCGTGCAATCGGGATTGTCGTACAGCGCCAGATGGGTGCCTCCATCTATGATGTGCAGGCTCTTGTTCTGGCTGGCTGCCTTATCCATGATATCCTTGCTGAACCAGAGCGAACCTGCGTCACTGCCCGCCACCAGTTGCAATGGCTGGGTCAGCAGCACGTCGGCCAAATGAAAGGCGTCATAACTCGCCAGTTGCGGCAGGCTACGTGTCATGAACTTACTAGGTGTGTTGCAATGCTGCGCGCGGGGGGTGCGGTAATAGTCATAGGCTTCGCGCATGTCGGGGTCTTCCACGCCATCAAGGCTGGTTGGTGAGAAGGGGATATAGGCGACGTCGCCGCCATTGGCTTCAATCGTTCGTTGCGTGGCGCCCATTTCGAGCAAGCCAATGGCCTGTGCCGGATCGGTCGCGCCGGTCCAACCGTTGCGGAACATCGCACCGATATTGACGGTGCTGACGGCGCCGACCGCCTTGATGCGCCGGTCGGTCATCGCGGCGTGGATCGCATAGCCGCCGCCTGCGCAGACGCCCAGAACGCCGATCTGCGCGGGATCGATGCAATCCAGCGAGGTCAGATAATCGACAGCGCCACGCACATCATCGACGCGGGCATAGGGGTCTTCCAGAAAGCGCGGCTCGCCGCCGCTTTCACCCTGGAAAGAGGCGTCGAAGGCCAGCGCGACAAAGCCTTCGCGTGCAAGCCGCTGCGCGTAAAGGCCGGCGGTCTGTTCCTTCACGCCGCCGCCCGGATGGACGCACACGATTGCGGGATGTCGCCGCGCTTCGTCGAATCCTTCGGGCACATGGAGGTTGCCGGCCATTCGGATCGAACCGTTGAAAAATGTGACAGACTTCATGATCTTTTCTCCCGCTCGTTGCGATGATGAAGAGATAGCGTCGGGCCGGGAATTACATTAGACAGGGTTATGCGAAAGCCATCATTAGCAATGCTTATTAATGCAGACCGAAAATCTCCGTGATCTGAACGCCTTCGTCGCCGTCGCCAGGGAGGGCAGCTTCACCCGCGCCGCCGCGCGACTGGGGGTGTCGCAGTCGGCGCTGAGCCAGACCGTGCGCGCGCTCGAAGAGCGGGTCGGCATTCGTCTGCTCAACCGCACCACGCGCAATGTCTCGCCGACCGGGGCGGGGGAACGATTGCTGGCACGGGTCGGGCCTGCGCTGGAGGAGATCGATCTCGGTTTCGCCCAGCTTGGCGCTCTGATGGATCGTCCGGCGGGTACGATCCGCATTTCGGCCGATGAATATGCGATTGAAAATGTCCTGTGGCCGGCTCTGGAGGCGTTCCTTGTCGCCTTTCCCGAGATCAATATCGAACTGACGACCGATTATGGGCGGGCCGACATCGTGCGGGAGCGCCATGATGCAGGCGTGCGCCGGGGCCAACTGGTTTCGAAGGACATGATCGCGCTGCGGATCGGACCGGATATCGGGATGAGCGTCGTCGGCGCTCCGTCCTGGTTCGCGGGTCGCAAACGACCGAAACGACCGCAGGATCTTTCCGACCATGCCTGCATCAACCTGCGCCTGCCCACCCATGGGGAATTGCTGGCATGGCGGTTCAGCAAGGCCGGTAAGGACATTGGCGTCACGTCCGAAGGACGGCTGATATTCACCAGCATATCCCAGGTGCGTCAGGCCTGTCTTGCGGGTTTCGGCCTGGCGTATCTGCCGCTCGATTATGTCTCAGTGCACATAGGCAGGGGGGAACTTGTCGAGGTTCTGGCCGACTGGCGCATGAGTTTCGAAGGCTATCACCTCTATTATCCCAGCCGTCGCCAGCATCCACCGGCCTTCACCGCGCTGATCGACGCCTTGCGCTATCGCGGCTGAGCGGCTGTACGCCCTAACGACATGCAATATCGTGGTCCCAAGCGGGCGCAGCGCTAAAGGCTCAAATCCCACCCTAATACATTCGCCGCGTTCCGATCATTGAAGCAGATAAGGTCTGGCACAGATCGAGCCTGTAATGGCCCCCAATGTTGGGGACACGTCCTCCTACGCCTTCCGTTCTATACAGAATGAGACAGCAGAGCGCTGACGGGCCAAGTAATGCCTGCTCGCTCGCATAAAAATGGGGGAGAGAGATGAAGATTTCGACATTGCTTTGCGGCGCCATGCTGACAATGCTGCCCAATTTCGCCATGGCCCAAGCCGACCCTGCTCAAAGCGAAGGGCAGAAAACGAGTGACTTTGGCGACATCATCGTAACGGCCCAGCGCCGCGCCGAACGGTTGGTCGATGTGCCGGTTTCCGTTAACGCGATCAGCGCGGAAGAGATGCAGGTCAAGCAGATCAATTCCGTATTCGATCTTGGGAAATCCGTCACCAGCCTGCGTTTCGAGGGGCAGGCCCCCACCTTCATGCCGACTCTGCGCGGTGTCGGCACGTTGCTGCTGAGCGGTTCTCTGGACGCGAGTGTGCCAGTCTATGTCGACGGCGTTTACCTGCCCAACACGCGCGGCATGAATTTCGATCTGCCCGGCGTGAACGGGATGCAGGTGCTCAAAGGACCGCAGGGTACCTTGTTCGGTCGTAACTCCACCGGTGGCGCGATCCTGATCACCACGTCCGAACCTTCGGGAACGCTGACCGGTCGCTTCAAGATCGGCTATGCCAAATATGAAGACCTGCGGGTGCAGGGCTATCTGTCCGGTCCCATCACCGACAATATTCGAGCCGGCCTGTCGGTCAGCTATCGCAAGTCGGATGGTTATACGAAGAATATCGTGACCGGTGCGGACGATGATGCGCGCGCCAAGATGTTCAACATCCGCCCGGACATCCTGCTCACGAACAATGAGGGGCTTAGCGTCCGCCTGATTTATGAGCACAGCTATGCGTTCGACACCACTGCACTGGGATTGAACAACCCGGACGGATTTGAAGGCATGACGGCGCTGGCCGCTCTTTTCGGTCTGGAAAAGCCGATCATCGCGACGAAGCCCTGGCAGACCTCCGCCAACAGCGAGCCCATAAACCGGAATGTCGGTGATTCCGGCGCGGCTATTCTGAACTGGGAGATGAGTGACGAACTGACGCTGAAGAACGTGACCAGCTATCGCGCTGATAAGAACAGGTTTCTGGCCGACGCGGACCTTTCCCAGCTTTCCTTCTTCGATGTCGGCAACGACGTATTCTACCGGACCTTTTCCGACGAGATGACGCTTAATGGTAAGATCGGCAAACTTGATTACGTGGCTGGTCTTTATTATTACTGGGGCAAGGTCTGGGATGCCGACAACGGCCGGGCCGTCTTCTTTGGGCAGCCTTCGACGGGCGGTAATTTCCAGCATATCAAGGCGGAAACTGCCGCAGCCTTTCTCGACATGACCTATGAAGTGGCGCCAAATCTATTCCTGACCGCCGGCGGTCGCTACAGCACCGAGCGCAAGGATTATTCGCTGGTCAACAGCGTTACAGGCCTGGCCATCCCCATCGAGGACATTCCGGACATTCCGGACCTGAATCTGCCGGATCACAAGCGCTGGAACAGCTTCACGCCACGTGCGGTCGTCCGCTATCAGATCGATGCAGGCAGCAATGTCTATGCCTCTTATTCGCGCGGCTATAAGACGGGAACCTATTCCGGCGCGGCGCCAGTCCTGATCGATCCTGAACATCTGGACGCCTATGAAGTGGGATTCAAGCACAGTTCTCATCGCTTCAGCATTACTTCGGCGGCATTCTACTATGACTATAGGAATGTGCAGGTTACGGCCGTGGATGCGAACAATCCGGCCCGGACCAATTCCGTCAATGCCGACGAGGCGCGCAGCTTTGGCGCGGAACTGGAGGGCAGCTTCCGCCCGACGCCGGAATGGTCGATCAGTATGGGCGTGGCCTATCTCAATGCGAAGTTCGTCCGTTTCGCCGATGCACCGAAATTTGTTCCCAGCCCGGACCTGCCCGGTACCTGGACGACGGTCAATGTCTCGGCGGACGGAACGCGGATGCCGCGTTCTCCCAAATGGTCGGGAAATTTCGCCACGAGCTACGACATCGACGTGGGTTCGGGCATTGTCCAGCTTTCGGCCAATGTGAACGCCGCGACCAAGAATTACAACGTTGCGAACCTTGGTTTCCCCGTCGGCACCTATGCCGAAGTGGGCGCGAATATATCCTACACCACCGCCGACACGCATTGGCGCGGCGAATTGTTCGTGACGAACCTCACCAACCACGACCGCCCGCAGCAATATCAGGGCGGGCCGCTGGGCACTTACGCGATATGGGCGCCGCCGCGCGTTTTCGGTGGGTCGCTTTCCTATAATTTCTGATGATGTTCCGATGCGATCGCGCGCAGTCGGCGCAGGATCATCTTCTAATCGGGCACCGATGAAAAAAACGCCCTCAAAGAACAACTATGGGAGAAGAGAAGATGAAAATCCGGAAAACTATTGGGAGCGCCGTCATTGTCGCTCTGACCGTCATGACAGCGGTGGGCGGCATCGCCCCGGTGGAGGCCAAGTCGCTCGCGCCGCAGGGAGCCGCCGCCACGGAACTCAAGGGGCTCGACCGCATCTTGGCGATCGAGGAGATGAAGGATCTTCGTCTGACCTTCTGCCGGTCCCTCGACAATCGCAACTGGGACGCGCTGCGCGCCACGATGGCGGATGATTTCGAACTTTATTTCGCGCAGACCGAAGGTCCTGACGGGCCCAACATGCGCCCGCCGGCGCAGCTTGTTGGGGCGGATAAGTTCATCGATTTCGTCAAACAGCTTTTGCAGGGGCAGTCGATCCACATCTGCACCATGGCGCAATTCGAAACCGTGACCGCCGATCGGGCGCGGGCCTTGTGGTTTATCAACGGCTATGGCGCCATTGGTGGCCAGACCGGCCTGGGTTTCGAACGGCTGGTCGAAGATTATGTCAAGATTAACGGTAAGTGGCTGATCAAGAAGGCCGATGGCCGGGTCGAGGCGCAGGTTAATTTCCCCAAATAGGAGCTTCCATCCCGCCGATCCGCGTGTCTCCTTCTTCGGGAAGGAGCGCGCGGCTTTCATGTCAGGCAGAATAGCGCGCAGGATGACATCCCGGGAAAAATGGTCAAAACGATCCGGCAGATTTGCCCCTGTTTCGCCATTCTTGTTTGCGATGCCGGGATGGCAAAAATTCTAACGATCGCTTGATTTTGTTGTCTGCCCGGATCATGTTCTGCATTCGAATCACGATAAGTGTTCTGGCGCAGCAATCGCCGCCATACATATAAGGAACGAGGGGAGGGTGCTGGAGATGTACCCAGGCAAGAGCGCGGCAGGAGCCAATCCGCCTCCATTCGGCATGTCGACCCGGTGCAACGGCATGGGCGGTCTGATCGGGGCGGTCGGCGCTCCGACTTTCGAGTCCGAACTGGCGCGGCAGTTAATGCAGATGTTTCAGTCGGAATTTGTTCATATCTGTCATTTTCCTTCAGGCCGGCCGCAGATGCTGATGTCGATCACGGAGGATGGCAGCGCGAGGGCGCAGGAACACAGCTCCCATTATCTGGAGCGCCGCATGTGGCAGTTCGATCCCACCCTCGATGCCGGCAGCCGATGGAATGATAATGATCCGATCCTTACCCAACTCAGTATCGATCGACCGGAAACCGAGGAACTCAAGCATTTCTATGACGACAAGGGCATAAGGGAGCGGGTGGTTGTCTACGGAAAGGGCGGTGGTGGGCATCTTGGTCTCAGCATCGTGCGAACCCAGGCGCGGGGGGCTTTCAGCGACGAGGAACGTTCAAGGGTCGGTATGATCGGTGAAATCGCCTTCCCGCTGCTTGCCCGCCATTATGCGTTGCTGGATGAACGGAGCATTGTGTCGTCGGCCTTGACGTCTCTCAAACTCATCGAACAATGTATTGCATTGTCCGGGCATAATATTCCCAGACGAGAAGCGCAGGTGATTGCCCGTATGCTCTATGGCCTGACTTGCGAGGGAGCGGCGCTCGATCTCGCCATTTCTTATGAAACTGCGTTAACCTACAAGAAGCGTTTCTACCAACGCTTCCGAATGGGCGGCATGCGCGATCTGGTGAGCTGGTATTTAGCGCAATTTTCCAACGCCTGTCATTTGCTCTGCGACCAGCGGAAGCATTGATCGTCACTGCACGTCGGATGGCGTGCTGCGACTTACAGCTAGTGGATCGATTTTGGCATTTGCATCCCCTGGAGGTTGGGATGGGACTGCATATGTAAAAATCACAAAATCCAATAGAATCAAATATCTATACAGATCATAAAACAGATACTGACATTCGTGCGCGACATGGCTCAAGCCGTATCGAATGTCAGAACCGGATTATGAGAGCATCCTCCTTGTTTCGAGAAATCGCGCCATCGGCTCTGATGGCACAGCGCCGATACTCCGTGCGGTTCAAGATGGCGATCGCCGCTGTCCCTAATGTTGGGGGCAGCACAGCGGATGCCGCGATGATAGCCACCCACAAGAAGGCAGCGATCTCAAATAACGCGAGGGGAATATGGCAGGCATGGAAGGGCGGTCGATCATCGTGACCGGGGGCGCGAGTGGCATCGGTGAAGCTGCGGTGCGCCTGTTCGCGGGACATGGCGCACTGGTGACGTCCGCTGACCTTGATGCGGAGCGCGGCGAGGCGCTGGCGGCCGAGTTGACGGCATCGGGGCGGAAGGTGCAGTTCATCCGCACAAATATCGCGCAGGAAAGCGATGTCCGCGCCATGGTGGATCGGGCCGAGCACGCTTATGGCAGACTGGACGGGGCCTTCAACAATGCGGGTATCGCCAACGCCCCAGGTCTGCTCGCGGACATGGCGCTGGAAGAGATGCAGCGGGTTTTCGGCGTCAACCTGTTTGGCACCTTCCTGTGCATGAAATATGAAATTCAGGCGATGTTGCGGGCGGGTGGGGGCGCGATCGTCAACACGTCTTCGGTCAGCGCCTTCATCTACGACACGCAACTTGCTGCCTATTCGGCATCCAAACATGCGATTACCGGCCTGACCCGCGCTGCCGCCGCCGAATATGGCCAGCATGGCATACGCGTAAACGCCATTGCGCCATCGGCCACGCGTACGCCGCTCTACCTCGACTATGTGGAGGCCAATCCGGGCTATGTCGCGAAACTGGAGGCGGCTCACGCCCTGCGCCGTGCCTGCGAGCCGATCGAACAGGCGCGCGCCGCCATGTGGCTGCTGTCGGACGACCCGTCCTTCGTCACCGGCGTCGTCATGCCGGTGGACGGCGGTTACACGCTTTACTGAGCAGATAAGGGCCACAAAGGCCCCTAAAATGGGAGGAACGTCATGTACCCTAGAAGATTTCTGCTGATCGGCACAGCAATGTTGGCGTCGCCCAGCTATGCGCAGGTGGATGCGCCCGGCGCCAATGACGTTGGACCCGAGATCATCGTCACCGCCAACAAGCGCGAGCAGAAGCTGTCCGATGTCGGCGCGACAGTTGCGGTGCTGGGTGGCGAAGCGCTCGCACGGCAGCAAATCAGCGACCTTGCCGACATCGCCCAGGCGGTGCCGGGCCTGTCTTTCGCCAATTCGGAAAATGGCACGCCGATCCTGACCCTGCGCGGCGTCGGCTTCATCGAATCCTCGCTGGCCGCCTACCCGACCGTATCGGTCTATGTCGACGAAGCGCCGCTGCCCTTCGGCGCGCTGGCGATCCATTCGGCTTATGATCTGGAGCGGGTGGAAGTCCTAAAAGGTCCCCAAGGCACATTGTTCGGCCAGAATTCGACCGGCGGTGCGATCAACTTCATCGCCGCCAAGCCCACCGACGATCTGTCGGCCGGCTTCAATATTTCCTATGGTCGCTTCAACGAGGTCAATGGCGAAGCCTATGTCAGCGGTCCGCTGTCCGGCGCGCTGAAAGCCCGCGTGGCCGCACGCATCGAGCGCATGGACGGCTGGCAGATCAGCAATTCGCGCCCCGACGACCGCAATGGCAAGGTCCGCAATCTCATGGGCCGCCTGCTGCTCGACTGGGAGGCGGCACCGACCGCGCGGTTCAGCCTTAATGTCAATGGCTGGAAGGACAAGAGCGACACCGCCGCGCCGCAATATATCGGCTATGTCCAGCAGAATCCGGTCGCCAATCCGATCATTCCCACTATCCCCTTTTCCCCGGAAAAGCCGCGCGCCGCCGACTGGGGCGGGCCGGTCGCGGGTTTCGAGCCCTTTGGCGACAGCGATTTCTGGCAGGTCTCGCTGCGTGGGGACATCGACCTCAGCGACGCGATCACGCTGACCTCGCTGACCTCCTACCTGCGGTTCAACCAGCGGCAGGGGGCCGACCGCGACGGCCTGCCCTATACGGTGAACGACCTCATCAGCGACGGTTCGATCCGCAGCGTCTTCCAGGAACTGCGGCTCAGCAATGGTGGGGCCAGGCCTTTCCGATGGGTGGTGGGCGCCAATTATGCGGACAGCAAGGTCGATCAGGCGGCCGATTTCGATTATCGCTATACTTCGGTCAACGAGACGGTGAAAACCTTCTATGGCTATGACCTGACCCGCGCCCACTACAGCAATTTCCAGAAGCTGCGCAGCTACGCCGTCTTCGCCAATGGCGAATATGATCTGGCCGACGGGCTGACCTTCAAGGCGGGCGCCCGCTATACGCGGGCGAAGAGCACGGCCACCATCTGCAACACCGACCTGACCGATGACGCCAGGGGGACAGGGGCCTTTCTGTTCGATATCGTCTATGGCGGCGCGGCGGGGCCGTTCCGGACGGGCGACTGCTTCGCGGGCAATGATCTCGGTCGCACGATCAACGGCGTCGCGCCCGGTGCGCCCGGCGAATATAGGGACAGATTGAGCGAGGATAATATCTCCTGGACCGCGGGCCTCGACTATAAGCCGCGCCCCGGTCTGCTACTCTACGCCAATGTCAGTCGGGGCTACAAGGCGGGCAGCTTCCCCGCCGTATCGGCGACCAGCTTCGTCCAGTATCGCGCAGTCAGCCAGGAATCGGTGACGGCCTATGAAAGCGGGGTGAAGGCCTCGCTGCTGGGTGGATCGTTACAGGTCAACGCCGCCGGCTTCTATTATGACTATCGCGACAAGCAGTTGCGGTCGAAGGTTCAGTCCTTCTTCGGTATTCAGGATGCGCTGGTCAATGTACCCAGATCCACGATCAAGGGTTTCGAGCTGGAAACCACTATGCGGCCGGTCGAAGGATTGACGCTGGCCACCGGCTTCACCTGGCTGGACGCCAAGATAAAGACATTCCAGGGTATCAGCGGCGGTGGCCTGCCCGCCGATTTCGCGGACACGCGGATGCCGTTCGCACCGAAATATCAATTGTCATCGAATCTCGACTATGAATTCCCGATCACCGGCAGCCTGAATGCGTTTGTCGGCGGAAGCATGAACCTGCGTTCGAACACGATCGCGGTCGTGGGCGGCGACACCAACGCCGCCAATGCCGTCCCGACGAACAAGATGCTGCAAGGCATTGACAACTATATCCTTGTGGACGCCCGCGTGGGCATCGCCGGACCGGACGATGCTTGGCGTCTCATGGTCTTCGCCAAAAATATCTTCAACACTTACTATTGGAATAATGCCGTGACATCGTCGGACGCCGTGGCCCGCTTCGCCGGGACGCCGGCCACTTATGGCGTCAGCCTGTCGATGCGTATGTAGACAAGGGCGGGGGCATGACCCGGTGGATCAAGCTCCTGTCGGCGGCTTATTCGCGCAGATGGTGCCGGAAAAAGGGAACGGCCTTTTCGAGTGCGCGGCCGACCGGTTCAGGTTTGTCGTAAAGGTCGTAGTGCGACCAACCTTCCAGCGAAACTAGTTGGCGGTCTTTCGACGCGGTGGCTCGGCCATAGATTTCCATGCCGTCGCGGAACGCGCCGAACGCGCCGACTTTCTGGCCGATCACCACCATCACCGGCTGCGTCAGCAAGGTTTCGGCAAAGGCGAAGGCGTCCCATGCCAGTGTCTTCTGTGCATGGGAAAACAGCATCCGGGTCGCTCCGCCGGGCTGTTGGCCGCGCGGTGTCTTGTAGTAATCGGTCGCTTCGAAAACATCCCGTTCGGTGAGGCCGTTCTGCGTCGCGACGGCCGGGCTGGCGGGCAGCAGTTCATTGACCTGGAGATCGCCGCCGCGCGCTTCCTTCGTGCGTTGCGCCGCCATGGCGCCCAGTGCGCCGAGCGGATCATATTGGCTGAAACCTTCACGGAACAGCCGGCCGACATTGACGCCGGTGACGCTGACCACCGCCTTTATCCGCTTTTCGGTGAGGGTTGCATTGATCGCGTAACCGCCGCCGCCGCAAATGCCGATCACCCCGATCCGGTCTTCATCGACATAGGGCAGCGTCACGGCATGGTCGATCACGCGGCTGACATCCTCGACCCGCTGGGTCGGATCCTCGATCCAGCGTGGGCTGCCGCCCGATTCTCCCTGAAAGCTGGCGTCATAGGCGATGACGACAAAGCCCTGCTCCGCCAGCGCCTTGCCATAGATCGCGCCGGAGGTCTGCTCCTTGCAACTGCCGAAGGGGTGGATGCTGACGATCAGCGGATATGTTCGCGTCTCGTCAAAGTCCGGCGGATATTGAATAGTCGCCGCGATAGGCCAGGCCATGTCGGCATTCTGGATCTGTATGGATTGCATGGGAATTTCCTTCCTTTCCCCGGTCACTCGGCCGGGACGGTTTCCGCGACGTTCAGCCTTGCCCGAAAGAAGGGCACGAGGACCGACACCGCCTCATCGACGAAGGCCTGACCGTCATAGAGGTCCATATGATTGGCGCCCTCGACGACATGGAATGCCTTGTCGGTGCTGGCGGCGCGGTCGAACAGGTCGTCGCTCATCCATTTGCTGCCCGCGACACTGCCTGCGACGATCTGGACGGGCTGGGTCAGATAGATGTCGGCCATGTGATAGGCGTCATAGGTGATGACCTGGTTCAGGCTGCGCAGCGTCGCGAAGCCGGGCGCGGTCGGACAGGCGGCGCGGGTGTGTGATAATATTCCCAGGCCTGGCGCAGTTCCTCGTTGGGGGCGTCCTCCTCCTTCAGCGGGGCGAGCGGCATGGTGGCGATGTCGACCCCGTTCGCGTCGGATGTCCGGGCGTCCGACCCGGCCACGATGTAGGGTAGGGCGTCGATCGATTTGACGTTGTTTTCCCAGCCGTTGCGAAACATCGATCCGATGTTGACGGCGCTGACAGTGCCGATCGCCTTAATCCGGCGGTCCTGGATCGCGGCATTGGCGGTATAGCCCGCCCCGGCGCAGATACCCATCGCGCCTATCCGGCCCTGGTCCACATAGGGGAGGGTCGTAAGATAGTCGATCACCGCGCTGACATCCTCGGTGCGGATATGGGGATTTTCAAGCTGGCGCGGGGCACCGCCGCTCTCACCCTGATAGGAGGCATCATAGGCGATGGCGATGAAGCCCTGTTCGGCGAGCTTGCGGGCATAGGTGCCCGCGGTCTGTTCCTTCACGCCGCCGCCCGGATGTGACACCACGATCGCGGGATAGCGGCCGCTTTCTTCAAAACCTTCGGGGTAGTGGATGATGGCGGACATGCTGATCGTGGCATTGTTCGAATTGGCGAAGCTGATCTTGCCCATTTTGCGCACTCCTTTGCGTTGATGAAGGCAATGTAGGGCGGTAAGATTATTTCGATTAGCCGGAGAATCCTGTTTGGCCCTATCAATGAGGTGATAAATGCGGCGGGATGAAATCGCTGATCTGGCGGCCTTTGTCGTGGTTGCGGAGGAACGCAGCTTCACCAAGGCGGCGGCGCGTCTGGGTATGGCGCAGTCGGCGCTGAGCCAGATCGTGCGGCGGATAGAGGAAAGGCTGGGGCTGCGCCTGCTGTCGCGCACGACACGCAGCGTGGCGCCGACGGACGCGGGCGAACGACTGCTGGCAACCTTGGGGCCGATGCTGCACGATCTGGATTCGGCGATCGCTTCGCTGGGGGAATTGCGCGACCGGCCGGCGGGTACGATCCGCATCACCACGGTCGAACATGCGGCGAAAACCATCCTCGTCCCGGCGATGAAGGCCATGCTGCCCGACAATCCCGACATCAAGGTGGAAATCACCATCGACTATGGCCTTGCCGATGTCGTGGCCGACCGGTTCGACGCCGGGGTCCGGCTGGGAGGGGAGATCGCCAGAGATATGATCGCGGTGCGGATCGGGCCGGATATCCCCATGGCCATCGTCGGTGCGCCGGATTATTTCCGCGTCCATGCCATGCCGTCGTCGCCCGCCCAACTGATCGACCATCGCGCGATCAATTTACGGTTGCCGACTTCCGGCACGCTGAATGGCTGGCGGTTGATGCGGGGCGGACGGGAAACGCGGGTGCGGGCCGATGGTCAACTGGTCCTCAACAGCATCACGCTGATCCGGGACGCCGCGCTGGATGGGCACGGCCTCGCCTATCTGCCGCTCGATCAGGTTCAGCCTGATCTGGAGGCGGGGCGGCTGGTGCGGGTGCTCGGCAAATTCACGCCTAATCTGCCGGGCTACCATCTTTATTATCCGCACCGGCGCCATGCCTCTTCGGCCTTCACGCTGCTGGTGGACAATTTGCGTTCTCGGGACTGATCTGAAGATCAGGCCCGTTCGAAGATCGCGGCCATCCCCTGACCGCCGCCGATGCACATGGTTTCCAGGCCATAGCGCACATCGCGGCGCTGCATCTCATGCAGCAGCGAAGTCATGATGCGTACGCCGGTCGCGCCGATGGGATGGCCCAGCGAAATGCCCGAGCCGTTGACGTTCAGCCGGCTGCGGTCATCCCAATCCCAGCGCTTCAGCACGGCGAGAACCTGAGCCGCGAAGGCTTCGTTGACTTCGACTAGGCCCATATCATCCAGTTTCAGCCCGGTTTTTCTAAGCAGCCTGGCCGTGGCGGGTACGGGGCCGATGCCCATATGCGACGGCTCGCAGCCGGCGGCGGCCCAACCCTTGAGGAAGGCCAGCGGTTTGAGACCCAGTTCCTCCAGCCTGTCCTCCGCCACGATTAGGCAGGCGGCCGCGGCGTCATTCTGCTGCGCCGCATTGCCCGCCGTGACGGTGCCGTCCTTCATGAGCGCGCGCAGTTTCCCGAGCGACTGCGGGCTGGTTTCCGCCCTGATACCCTCGTCGCGGGAGAACAGCACGGCGTCGCCCTTGCGCTGCGGCACGGGAATGGGAATGATCTCCGCCGCGAAGCGCCCTTCTTCCCAGGCGTCGGCGGCGCGGCGGTGGCTTTCCGCCGCGAAGGCGTCGGCGTCTTCGCGCGCTATCCCGTAATCGCGCGCGAGATTTTCCGCCGTCTCGATCATGCCGGAAATAGGACCGAAGCGCTCCACTGGCTGCGACCGTTCACGGCCCCGGTCGAGCCGATCGTAAAGCTGCGTGCTGCCGGACCGTTTACCCCAGCGCATGTCGGTGGTGTAATATTCGATCCGACTCATGCTTTCGACGCCGCCGGCCATGACGACATCGCAGGCGCCGCTTTCCACCATCATCGCGGCGGTGACGATAGCCTGCAAGCCGCCACCGCAACGCCGGTCGAGCTGCATCCCCGGCACCTCGACAGGCAGTCCCGCCGACAGCGCTATCCAGCGCCCGACGCAGGGCGTCTCGCTATTGGCATAGCTTTGCGCGAAGACGACATCCTCGATCCTTGCCGGGTCGATCCCGGCGTGCTCGATCACCGCCCTGGCGACCAGGCTGCCCAGCGTCTCCACCGGCACGTCGCGCAGCGACCCTCCAAAGGCGCCGACCGGGGTGCGCAGCGGCGCGACGATCGCGGCCCGGCGCATCAGTAGCTCCTCGGCAGGCCAAGGACATGCTCGGCGAGGAAGGAGAGGATGAGGTTGGTCGAGATCGGCGCGACCTGATAGAGCCGCGTCTCGCGGAACTTGCGCTCGACATCATATTCCTCGGCAAAGCCGAAGCCGCCATGGGTCTGAATGCAGACATTGCCCGCCTCGACCGAGGCGTCGGCCGCCAGCAGCTTGGCCATGTTCGCCTCCGCGCCATTGGGCTGCCCGGCTTCGTAGAGCCGCGCCGCTTCATGCACCATCAGCTCGGCCGCGCGCATATTGGCGTAGGCGCGAGCGATGGGGAAGGAGACGCCCTGATTCTTGCCGATGGCGCGGCCGAAGATGCTTCGTTCGCCGGCATATTCCGCGGACTTCTTCGTGAACCACTTCGCATCGCCAACACATTCCGCCGCGATCAGCGTGCGTTCCGCGTTCATGCCCGACAGGATATAGCGGAAGCCCTTGCCCTCATCGCCCAGCAGATTGGCGGCCGGGATGCGCATATTGTCGAAGAAAACCTCGGTCGTCGCATGGTTCATCATTGTGCGGATCGGACGAATCGTTAGCGACCCGTCCGCCAGCGCGTGCTTCATGTCGACGATGAAGGTTGACAGCCCGTCCGTCTTTTTCGCCACCTGATCCTTGGGGCTAGTGCGCGCGAGCAGCAGCATCAGGTCCGAATGTTCGGCGCGGCTGGTCCAGATCTTCTGCCCGTTGACGATATAGTCGTCGCCATCCCGCACCGCCGTCGTCCGCAGCGCGGTGGTGTCTGTGCCGCTGGTCGGCTCGGTCACACCGAAGGCCTGCAAACGCAATTCGCCCGTCGCGATCCTGGGTAGATAGGCGCGCTTCTGCTCCTCCGACCCGTGGCGCAGGATCGTGCCCATCGTGTACATCTGTGCATGGCAGGCACCGCCGTTGCAGCCTTCGGCCTGGATCGTCTCCAGGATCGCCGCCGCTGCTGACAAACCAAGGCCCGACCCGCCATATCCCTCCGGGATCAGCACGGAGAGATAGCCAGCCTCCGTCAGCGCCTTCACGAAGGCCGTGGGATATGCCCGCTTCGCATCGAGATCGCGCCAATATTCGCCGGGAAATTCCGCGCACAGGCGCCGCACGCCCTCGCGGATTTCGGGGAAATTCTCATTGTCATAAGGGCTGAGATTCATCATTGCGCTCCATGAAATTCGCGCAGCAGATGCTTGGCGATTTGCAGTTGCAGGATTTGGGTGGTGCCTTCGTAGATGCGGTAGAGGCGGGCATCGCGGAAGAAGCGTTCCGCATCGTATTCGGCCAGATAGCCCGCGCCGCCATAGATCTGGACGACGCGGTCGACGACGCGGCCGCACATCTCGGTCGCGAACACCTTAAACGCCGCCGCCTTGCGCAAGACATTCTCGCCCGCGTCGGCTCTATGAGTGACGTCGGCCATCATGGTTTCGGCAGCATAGATTTCGATCTCGCTTTCGGCGATCATCTGCTGGATGAGCTGGAAATTGGCGATCGGCGCGCCGAACGCCTTGCGCTCGGTCGCATACAGGATCGCGCTGTCCAGCGCCCGCCGCGCATAGGCGGTTGCCGCCGATCCCACCGACATGCGCCCGGTGTCGAGGCTCATCATCGCGAAGGCGAAGCCCTGCCCGGTCTCTCCGCCCAGCAGCGCGCCGTCGGATACCTCCACATCCTCCAGGATGACATCGGCGATGTGGCTGCCGGCCTGACCCATCTTCTTGTCGGACTTGCCGATCGATACGCCCGGCGCATCCATGGGGATGATAAAGGCCGATACATGCGCGTTGCGCGGCAAATCTTCCTTGTCCGTTCGCGCCATCACCAGCGCCACCTTGGCGTAGGGCGCGTTGGTGATGTAGCGTTTGGTCCCGTTCAGCACCCAGCCCCTGTCGGTTTTGACCGCCATGGTTTGAAGTCCTGCGGAATCAGAACCCGACCCCGGCTCGGTCAGGGCGAAGCTGGCGATGTCGCCCGCCGCGATGCGCGGCAGCCATTGGGCCTTTTGCTCCGCCGTGCCGCCATTCTTGATCGCCGAACAGAACATGCCGGTGTTGATCGTGATGAGCGAGCGAAAGGCCGGCATCGCGTGGCTAAGCGCATGGATCGTGCGCGCATATTGGCTGATGTCCATGCCCGCGCCGCCAAATTCCTCCGGCGTGGTCAGGCCGAACAGGCCCATGTCGCGCATTTCCGCGACGATGGCGTCGGGGATGCGGTCCTGCTCGATTATCGCCTTTTCGGCTGGGATCAGCCGGTCGCGCACATAGCGCCGCAACTGTTCGATGAACTGCTCGAATAGCTCGGCGTCCATGCCCGGATTGGGGGTGCTGCTCATGGCTGGGGCCTCAGATCGGATCATAGGGAAAGACGTGGGCCGACACCTCGTCGGCGCGGGCGAAGCTGGGGCGGAAGGCGGGGAGTAGTTCGTCCGCGATCGCCTGTGGCGTCCAGCCTTCCAGCTTGGCGATAGAGCGCAGCGGACGCGGCTTGGAAAAGAGCAATATCTCATTCTTGCGCACGCAGAAGATCTGGTTGCTGACCTCCTTCGCCACGTCCGAGATCAAGAAGGAGACGAGCGGCGCGACCTTGTCCGCCGACATTTCCTGCAACCGCTTGACTCGGGCCTTCTGCTCAGGGGTTTCGGCGGGGATGGAAGAGGTCATCCGGCTCCATGCGAACGGCGCGATGCAGTTCGATCGCACGCCCGCGCGCGCCATGTCGAGCGCGATGGATTGGGAGAGGGCGACGACGCCCAGCTTCGCCGCCGAATAATTGGCTTGGCCCAGATTGCCAATTAGTCCGCTGGTCGAGGTGAAATGGACGAAGCTGCCCGACTGCTGTTCGCGGAAATGGGGGGTGGCGGCCTTGGCCACGTTGAACACGCCGGTCAGGTTGACGTCGATGACGCTCCGCCAGTCCTCATAGCTCATCTTGTGCCAGATGGCGTCGCGCAGGATGCCGGCATTGTTGACCACGCCGTCGATCCGCCCAAAACGCTGGACCGCGTCCTCGATGATCGTCGCGGCCGCCACCGGATCGGCGACATTGGCGAGATTGGCGTGCGCTTTGCCGCCGAATGCGGCGATTTCCGCCGCGACCGCTTCGGCCGGGCCCGCGTCGCCACCTTCACCTGCCTGCGCCACGCCCGGATCGTTGACGACCACGGCCGCCCCCTGCCGCGCGCAATGGAGCGCAAGTTCCCGGCCGATGCCGCGTCCCGCGCCGGTGATGGCGACCACCTTGCCTTCGAGGCACCCGGTCATATTGCTCTCCTATCCATAGCCAATGTCGTGAAATATCCCTGATCCGCGACCACGGTGCCGCGTTCGGCGACGCGCGCGCGGAAGGCGCCATTGGCCCAGATTTCCGTGCGGATCGTCTCGCCGGGCATGACGGGCGCGGCGAAGCGCAGGCTAACCGATTGCAGCCGGTCGGTTCGATAGTCCAACTGGCGTAGCAGCGCGTGGGTGATGACGCCCATGATACAGAGGCCATGCAGGATCGGCTGATCGAAGCCGGCTTTTGCCGCCACCTGCGGATCGCTGTGCAGCGGGTTGAGGTCGCCGTTCAGGCGATAGTAGAGCGCCTGCTGCGGCAAGGTGGGCAGGTCGATCACGCCATCCGGCTCGCCATCCGGTGCGGGTGGCGGCAACGGGGGCGGGACGGGCGGCGATGCAGCATCGTCGCCGCCAAAGCCTCCACCGTTGCGGATGAAGGTGGTGCGGTCGAGACGGGCGAAACATGCGCCTGCCGCATCCACCAACTCGGTTTGCGTGATGATCAGCGCCGCCTTGCCCGGTCCCTTGTCGATAAGGCCAGTGATGCGCGTGCTGCTGGCGACCTTTCCATCAACCGGGATCGGCGCGAACAGCATCAAGGATTGGCCGCCATGTAGTACGGCGAGCGGATCGACGCCGGAATCGGGATGCCCCAGCCAGAAGCCCGGATGCGCCAGCACCAGCGCCATGGAGGGCATGGGGACCGGCCCGGCGAGCGGATCGACGAAGGGCAGTTGCGCCGGGTCCAGCGGATCATGGCCCAGGCCGACGGACAGGGCGTAGAAGGCGGCGTCGCGGGGCGTCACCTGTTGCCGCACCGCCGGGATCGGGAAATTCAGCAGTCTGTCGGCGTCAATCGGCATCGGACGTCTCCAGTTCGGCATGGGCGGTCATGGCCGCCATGCCGTCCGGTCCCTCGGCCCAGAGCGCGAAACGGCCCGGCGTCTCTTCCGGCTGACCACATAGTTGGGCCGTCGCACCGGAAAATAGCGGGCTGCGTCCCCGGAAGGAAAAGCAGCGCAGGCGGCCGCCCACATGCGTCATCAGCCGGTCTGCCAGCAGCGTTGCGGTCAGCGGTCCTTGCACGACCAGACCGGCATAGCCTTCCTCGCCCTGCGCATATGGCAGGTCATAATGGATGCGATGAGTGTTGAAGGTCAGCGCCGAATAGCGGAACAGCAGTCGGGCATCGGGGAGCAGCGTGTCGCGCCACAGCGCTGGCGGCGGTTCGGCGGTCACGCTGGCGGGCAGGGCCGGCGCGGAGCTGGCGCTCGCTGAGCGATAGACCAGATCCTGTTCTTCGTCGATGGCGAGGCCGCGTCCGGTCGACAGGCGGTGGCGCAGGGTTACGAACAGTAAGGGGCCTTGCTGGCCGGTCTTGCTTTCGATGCTGATGATCTCGGTCGCCCTTTCCACCCGATCGCCGATCAGCAGCGGCTGGAAGAATGTCAGCCGTCCCCCGGCCCACATGCGGCGGGGCAGGGAGATGGGCGGTATGAAGCCACCCAGTTTCGGATGACCGTCGATGCCCAAATCCGACTGGCGGGCGCGGGGCGTGAAATAGATCCAATGCCACAGCGCGGGCAGCGTATCGCCCTCCATGGGCGCATGGTCGTGGTCCAGTGTCGCGGCGAGCGCGGCGGCCGGCGCCAGCGCGATGCTGTCCCGCACCGTCTCGCTGCGTCCGATCCAGTTGCGTAGATGATCGAGTGCGATCGCGTTCCCGGCATCATCGCTCATTGCGCTTTCTCCGGGGCTTCGTGACGCAGATATCGCTCCGCCAAACGCAGATGCGCGCGGTCGATCATCTTCCCGTCCAGCAAAGTTACGCCGTTTTGGGCAGATTGCGCCAAGGCCCGTACCACCCCCCTCGCCCATTGCAGCGTCGCCTCGCTTGGCTGAAAGGCTGCATGGACGGCGTCGATCTGGCCGGGGTGAATGCACATCTTGCCGGCAAAGCCCAGTCGTGCGGCGTCGCCGGCTTCGCGCGCCAGGGCGGCGGTGGCGTGTGGATCGGGGAAAGGGGTGTCGATGGCAGGGACATCCGCCGCCGCCGCCGCCATGGCGACCGCTCGCCGCGCCTGTTCCAGCAGTGGATTCATCCCCAAGGAGTCGCGCGCCTCCACCCCCAGATCAGCGGACAGATCCTCCCCGGCGAAGCCCAGCGCACACAATCGCTCACTGACGCTGCGATAATCCGTGTTGCGCAGCGCGGCGGCGGTTTCCGTTACGAGTGGCAGGATCGCGATGTCCCCGACCGGCACGCTTGCCGCCGCCTCCAGAACGGACAACTGATCGCACAGCCGCTTTATGTCGGCGGCGGCCTCGCATTTGGGCAGCATGACAATATCGGGCCGCAACCCGCCGATCGCGCCGAGGTCTTCCAGATACCAGGGCGTATCCACGGCGTTGATGCGGATGGCGACCGGTTTGCGGCGATCACCGCGCAACACGCCGCAGGCCAACAGGCGCGCGGCGCGCTTGGCGGAGGGCGCGACAGCGTCCTCCAGATCGAGGATCACGACATCCGCGGGCGTATCGAGCGCCTTGTCGATCTTCTTGTCCGCATCGCCGGGCACGAAGAGCAGGCTTCGCAGTGCGAAGCGGCGATCATCCGTCACCCGCTCCTGTCGGGCGCCTTTCTGCTCAGGCAATGCTCCGTCCTTTCCGTAATGTCAGCCGGACCTACGCCGCTGGCTTGCTGGACGTTTCTTCGCACCAGTGGCTTCCATGCGGAAGTCCAGCGCCTTCACTGCCTGACTTAGGCATAGGCATGTCCTATGGGGTGAAGCCCTTCATTGGCAGACATCCTCTGGCCCGGTATTTTCGGCTCTTGAAACAGGAACCTAGAGAGAATGGCCTATATGTCCGCTTCATCGACCCGGATTTCGTCCGACCCTTCCGCAACGCTGGAAGAATCCATTCTCGATTTCATTCATGGATTTACGGTCGAAGACTTGACCGAGGCCGCGCGTTCGGCCGCCAAAAGGCTGATGCAGGACCAGATCGCGAACCAGCTCGCCTGCTCGCAACTGCCCTGGTCGATCAGGACGCTGGAGTTCGTCCGCTCCCAGATGCGGCCTGGTGTCGCGACCGTCACCGTCCATGGCGACAAGATGAGCGCGATCGACGCCACCATGGTCAACGCCACCTTTGGCCATGCATTCGAATATGACGATGCCCATCGCGAAAGCGCCAGCCATCCCGGTTCCTGCGTCGTGTCGGCGGCGCTTGCGCTGGGCGAGGAGGTCGGCGCCACCATCGACGAGGTGCTGGCAGCCATGGTCGTCGGCTATGAAGTCTATACCCGCATCGGCTCCATCGCCGCGCCGGAACTGCTGGCGCGGGGCTATCATCCCCATTGCATGTTGTCCAACTTTGGAGCCGCCGCCATCGCTGCCCGCCTGCTCCAACTTAGTCGCGAGCAGACCGGTCACGCGCTCGCCATCGCGATGAGCCACGCGTCGGGCACCACCGAATATACGTCGAGCGGCGGGTCGATCAAACGCGTCCATTCGGGGCTGGGCACCACCGGCGGCATCCGTGCTGCGCAGATGGCGAAGCATGGCATTACCGGCCCCATCTTCTACCTCACTGGCAGCAAGGGCTTCTATCGCACTTTTATCGGCACGGAAGTCGGAGACGAAGCCGCCGACTGGTTCCGTCCGGCTCGTCCTCTGGAAATCGCTAAGGTCTGGATCAAGCCCTATCTCTGCTGCGGCTGCATCCATGGCTACATCGATGCAGTGAGTCCCTTTGCAGGGCGCGCGGCGGAGGTCGAGCGGTTGGACCTGCGCATCCAGCGTTCCGCCAATGTGCCGGTGGGCACGAAGAACGCCAATGCCTATACCCCCCGGATGATCGAGCATGTGCAATATAGCCTGCCGGTCCAGCTCGCCTTCACGCTGATCGGGCTGGGCAATGGCTATCAGGTCCATCTCGACGCCAAGGAAGACCGGCTCGACCTGTCGGGCGAAGGCGAGATACTCAGGCTCGCGCGCCGCGTGCATATGGTCGAGGATGCGCAACTCGACCTGCAATATCCCGGCAAGTTCGTCGCCGATGTGACCGTCACCTTCAGGGATGGGAGCTCCGAGCGTGTCTTTATCGAGGATTCCACCGGCACGGTCGAAAATCCGATGAGCCAGGACAGGCTTGACGGCAAGTTTCGCGAACTGGTGGATGGCGTCATCAGCCCGGAAAAGACCGAGGTGCTGCTGAAAGCCATTCGCGATTTCGGCGGCGACGAGCAGGTTGCGACCTTCACCAACCTGTTGGCGCAATAAAGTGACCATGATGAAAGATAATGAGGTGACTATGACGATGCAGCGACCGCTTGAGGGCATTCGCGTCCTCGACCTCACCGTGGCGCTGGCCGGTCCCTATGGCTCGCTGTTGTTGGCGGGGCTGGGGGCGGAGGTGATCCGTGTGGAATCGCCCGATGGTGGGGATATCGCCCGCACCAATCCGCCGCACGTGGGGAAGAACGGCATTCATTATGGCGCGCCGGAGGAGGGCGATGTCTCGCTCACCATTCTCAATCGCGCGCGCAACAAGAAAAGCGTCACGCTGAACCTCAAATCACCTGAAGGACGCAGGCTGTTTCTGGAACTGGCGAAGCAGGCCGACGTCGTCATAGAAAATATGAGCGAGGGCGCCACCATGCGTCTGGGCGTCGCCTATGAGGATGTGGCGAAGGTCAATCCGCGCATCGTCTATGCCTCGATCAAGGCCTTCGGCGAGCCGAGCATCTATCCGGGCCTCAAGGGCATGGACGTGCTGGCGCAGGCGCTGTCGGGGATCATGGACGTGACCGGCTTCAAGGACGGCCCGCCCACCCGCTTCGGCCTACCGATTGCCGATCTGCTGGCCCCGCTCTATGCCTGCAACGGTATCCTTGCCGCGCTGATCCAGCGCGGACGGACGGGCCAGGGGCAGCATATTCAGGTGTCGATGCTCGATTGCCTTGCCTCCCTGGTGGCGGAGGAGCATTTCGACGTGTCGCAGGCGGCGGGCTATCCTGTGCGGTCGGGCAATTCGCAGGACCGGCTGGTGCCGTTCGGGGTGTATCCGACACGCGATGGCCATGCAGCGATTGCGGGGTTCAATCCGGTATGGTTCCGGGGATTGCTGGAAGCGATGGGCAGGCAAGAATTGCTCGACGATCCGCGTTTTGCCAGTCGCGGTCCGCGCATGAAACATGCCGATGAACTGAACGCGCTGATCGAGGATTGGACTAGCGGCTATGCAACGGTCGACCTGCTGGCGGAACTGGGCAGCCGGGGCGTGCCGTCGGTACCGGTGCGCACCGCGGTTGAGGTGCTGAACGACCCCAGGCTGCGCGAGCGCGGGGCGGTGGTGGAACTGGAGCATCCAAGCCTGGGCAAGATCGGCGCGACAGGAATGGGCCTGCCCATCCATTTTTCAGCCTGCAAGGTGGGGTTTGATCAGCCCGCCATGGATCTGGGCGCAGCCAATGCAGCGGTTTTCGGGGCGTTGCTTGGCGCTTCGGACAGCCAGTTGGCCGAATGGAAGCAAAGCGGCGTTATCTGAGCCTGTCTTGTGACGGACCATGAGGGGCGGGCGATGCGAGGGCATCACCCGCTCTTTTTTTATGCGGTCGTCAGCGCGAATTCGCGCCGCAACGCTTCGTCATGCTCGCCCAGGGCTGGCACCTTGCCGCCACCATGGCGATGGCCATCCACTACCGCCGGGCCGGCCACCATCACCACGTCATCCTCGCCCGCCGTCGCGGTAACGGTGGTCAGCGCGCTATGCGCCATCAAATCCTCCAGCGTCGATACGCGGCCCCAAGCGATCTTTGCGCGTTCCAGCCTTTCGATGGCCTGTGCCGTGGGCATCGTCGCGAAGACGGCGTGTATGATTTCCTCCATCGCCGGGCGATTGGTCACGCGCAGCGAATTGGAACGGAAACGCGGGTCGTTCGCCAGTTCCGCATCGTCCAATATGTCGCGGCACAGTTGCGCCCATTCGCGCTCGCTCTGCACCGCGACCAGCAGGGTGCCATCCGCAAATTCATAGGCGCCATAGGGCGCGATCGACGGATGGGCGAGGCCGACCCGGCGCGCCAGCGGGCCGCCGTTGCGCGCCGCAATATAGGGGATGTTCATCGCCTCGGCCGCCACGTCGAACAGCGATACGGAAATGGCGCTGCCTTCGCCGGTACGCTCGCGCCGGTAGAGCGCTTCCAATATCTGTGCATGGGCGGTCATGCCGGTGGTGACGTCGCAGATCGATATGCCGATGCGGCTGGCGCCCGATGCTTCGGTGCCGGTAATGCCCGCAAGACCCGATTCCGCCTGGATCATCAGGTCATAGGCCTTGCGCTTCGCATCGGGCGTATCCGGCGCATAGCCGCTGATGTCGCAGGTGATGAGCCGGGGATAGGCCGCGCGAAGAGCCTCGCTGCCCAGACCAAGACGGCCGGTGGCGCCCGGTCCCAGATTCTGGATGAACACATCGGCCTTGGCCAGCATGGCATGGACGAGCGCGCGGTCATCCTGCTGCGCCAGATCGACGCGGCAGGATTGCTTATGGCGGTTGAGCCAGGTGAAATAGGTCGAATGGCCTGCCGCATAATTATCGTAACCGCGCGCGAAATCGCCCTCATGCCGTTCTAGCTTGATGACACGCGCGCCGGCATCGGCGAGGCGGCTGCTTGCCAGCGGCGCCGCGACGGCCTGTTCCAGAGCGACGACCAGCAATCCTTCCAGTGGCTTATATGTCATTGCGAAACTTTCTTCACACTGTCGTTGAGCGGCGCGCGGCGCGACCGGAACCGGTTCACAGGACTGTCCATTTCGGCGAAGCCGAAGGAGGCGCCGACAACGAACATCTGGTCGTCGGGCACGGCGAAATGGCGGCGGATCAGCGCCGAATGATGGGCAAGCGCCGCCTGCGGGATGATGCCCAGCCCCAGGCTCTGTGCTGCCAGCAGCAGCGTGCCCAGATAGACGCCGCAATCGACCGCGCCATAGGCGCCCAATTCCCGGCTGGTGTGGATCAACAGCACATGGGGTGCGCCAAACAGCCGCTGATTTTCCCGCGCCTGCCGCGCCGAAGCCTCGCGATCGCCCTTGACGATGCCCGCGCTTTCGTAAAGCTGCCAGCCGACCTCGCGGCGGCGCTCCAGCCGGACCCCGCTATAGGCGGCGGGAAAGGCGATGTCCGGCGCCGTGTCGGGCGTCGGGTTGTCGATGTCCGCTATCAGCGCGGCGCGAAACCGATCGGTGGCCTCGCCCGAGGTGATCGTCACCTGCCAGGGCTGGGTGTTGCACCAGGACGGCGCCAGTTGCGCGATGGTCAGCATCCGGTCGATCAGCGCGTCGGTCACCGGATCGGGCCGGAAGGCGCGGCAACTGAAGCGATCGACCAGCAGTCGGGTCAGCGCGCCCGCATCGGGCGGAAGGGCGTCTGGCCCTTCGGCCAGGGCGCTGCGTTCTATCGACGTCACTTATTATCCTTTTCCACGGGTGGATTGAGGCGGGCATCTTCGCTGATGAAGGCCGCATCAAGTTGAAATCGTTCAATCATTTCCTGAATGATGATGCCGATGGACTGTTGTACGGCGAAGCTGGCCCGGGTGATCGGGCGGGACCGCTTGCGCAGCATGAACGCGCTGCGGGTCATTGTCGGTTCGACAATCTCGAACAGCCTGATGGTCCCGGCGGCTACCTCGTTGATCACGGCGGCATGGGGCAGGATCGTGTAGGCGCTCGCCCGGGTCGCCATGGTGATGAGCTGGGGCAGCGAGTCGATCTCGACAATGATGTTGAGTTTGATCCCCGCGCCGCGGGCGAAACGCTCCACTACCTTGCGCGCGCCGTGTGAGCTGGCGGGCAGGGCAAGGGGCAGAGAAGGGAGATCGACGCCCTTGATAGTCGGCGCGGCGGGATCGGTCCAGTCGACGCAATCGGGAATATTGTCGGGTGCGGTCGCGAGGAAGAGTTTTTCGGCCATGACGGGCTGGAATATCAGGTCATGGTTGTCGTGGACTTCATAGACATAGCCGAGGTCCATCCGTTCTTCTTCGATCCATTCGGCAATATTTCCTGACATCCCTTCCGTGATACGCAGACGTACTTCGGGATACTCGCTCTGGATTGTTTCGGCGAGCGGTACGCTCAGCAACAGGCCGAGCGAGGGTGGCAGGCCGACGGCGACGGGGCCGCGCGCGTCATTCCCGGCATGGCGAATTTCGTTGATGGCGCGGCCGGTGGCGTCGACGATCTGCCGGCCATGTTCGGCCAGCAATTGCCCGGCCTGCGTCAGCATGACGCCGCGCGCGCTGCGCACCACCAACTGCACCCCCAGCCGTTTTTCCAGCCGCATCAGATTTTCGGACAGCGACGGCTGCGCCATATGCAGGGCCGTCGCGGCGGAGGAGATCGATCCCTGTTCCGCAAGCGTCACGAAATAATGCAGTTGACGGACATCCAAGGCGGGTAGCTCTCTTGCCATGCGCAGCGTTCGTTCATGTGCGAGTTCGGGTGAAGACATAGCGCGAAAACTCCGCTGGCAGGGCATAGGTTTACCCTATGCCCTGCCGAGGGGTGGGGTCAATCGCCCTTTGTCCGTGCTTGCGCGCCGCGCCGTCGAGGCGGATGAGAAGGGCCGTAAAGAGGATGCACCGCGCCTGACGGCGCACCCATCGACGGGATGAAAAAGCATGTCGAGAGACGACAAGGATATCTGGCACCCCAGCCATCGACAGGCCGAGGAGGCGCAGGTGACGGCTTGGGTTCGCGCCTTCGGCCTTGCGGATTATGACGCGCTGCATCGGCATTCGCTGGAGCGGCCCGACGATTATTGGATGCGCGTCATCAATGAACTGGGCATCGTCTGGTCGCGGCGCCCCGACGCCTATGTCAGTTTCGATCGCGGTCCTGAATTTCCCGACTGGTTTCCCGGCGGCGAATTGAACTGGGTGGATACCGTGCTGCGCTGGTGCGACGATCCGCGGATGGCGGGCCAGCGCGGCGTCGTGGCCGAGCAGGAAGACGGCACGGTGCAATGGCTCAGCTATCCCGAGCTGGGAGAGGCCGTGCGCCGCTTTGCCGCCGGCCTGCGGGCGCGGGGCATTGGGCACGGGGACCGGGTGGGGCTGCTCACCGAAAACGGCGTCGAGGCGACGGTGTCGCTGCTGGCGCTCGCCTATGTGGGGGCGATCGTCGTGCCTTTGTTCAGCGGCTTTGGCGCGGATGCGATCATCTCGCGGCTGAAGCCGAGCGCGGTCAGCACGCTGATCGCAACTACCGGTTTCCACCGGCGCGGGCGGCGGGTCGATCTGGTGCCGGTGGTGGAAGAGGTCGCGCGGCAATTGCCGTCGCTTCAGCACATCATCTGGAAGGGCACGGACGTTCCATCGAGCGGGATCGACTGGCAGGAGGTTGCGGCGACGACGGAGGATGGCCTGCCCGCCGAACGCATGAGCCCGTCCGACCCCTTCATGGTGATCTACACCTCCGGCACGACTGGCAAGCCCAAGGGCGCGGTGCATACCCATGGCGGCTTCCCGCTGAAGATCGCCCACGACTCGCTGGTCCATTTCAATGTCGGGCCGGGCAAGGTCTATTGCTGGCCGGCGGATATGGGCTGGATCGCGGGCACATTGGTCCTGTCCTGCGCCTTGCTGCGCGGCGCAACTTTGGTCTGCTATGACGGGGCGCCCGACTATCCCGACTGGTCGCGCATGGGTCGTCTGGTCGCGCGGCATGGCGTGACCCATTATGGATCGGCGCCCACGCTCATCCGCGGCCTGGCCGCCAATGAAGCGCTGGCGCTTGCGGGCGACCGTTCGACGGTGGAACTTCTCATCACAGCGGGCGAGGGCATTGATCCCGAACATTTCATCTGGTTCCAGCGTCGCTTTGGCGGCGGCGCGCCGTTGATCAACTATACCGGCGGGACCGAGGTATCCGGGGCGTTGCTGTCGAGCGTGGTGGTCAAGCCCATTCGCCCGTCAGGTTTCAACACCGGTTCGCCCGGCGTGGATGTCGGCGTGGCCGATGCGGGCGGGAACGCGCTTGTCGGCGAAGTGGGCGAACTCGTCGTGCGCAGCCCCTTTGTCGGTATGACGCACTCCTTCTGGCAGGATGATGAGCGCTATCTCGACAGCTATTGGCGCACCTTGCCGGGCATCTGGGTACATGGTGACTTGGCGGTACGGGATCGGGACGGCTCCTTCTTCATGATGGGTCGTTCGGATGACACGCTCAAGGTCGCAGGCAAGCGCCTTGGCCCGGCCGAAGTCGAGGAAGTCGTGCTGGAACTGGAAACGGTCAGCGAAGCCGCCGCCATCGGCGTGCCCGATGCGACCAAGGGCGAGAAGCTACTGGTATTCATCATCATCATGCCGGGCTGGGCCGGGGATGGCGCGCAACTGGCCGATCAGGTCGCGCGCCATGTCGCGGATCGGCTGGGCAAACCGTTCAAGCCGAGCCGTGTCCATCTGGTCCGGCAATTGCCCAAAACACGCAGTTCGAAGGTGATGCGCCGCGTGATCAAGCGCATCTGGACCGACCAGCCGCTGGGCGACCTGTCCGCGCTCGACAATCCGGGCGCCATAGAGGAGCTGGAGGCGGTCAGAAATGCGGAGAGGAGTATCACAGCATGAGCGACCGCAACGGACGGTACAAGGCGTTTGATTTCGACTGGCCCTCTGATGGGGTGTTGCGCCTGACCTTCAACCGGCCCGAGCGGCTGAATACGCTGGACCGGCAAGGGCATCAGGAAATCACCGACATCTGGCGCGACATCAGCGCCGATCCCGATGTGCGGGCGGTCATCCTGTGCGGCGCGGGGCGGGCCTTTTCGGCGGGCGGCGATTTCGAACTGGTCGAGGAACTGACCGACAGCTACGCCGCTAAAGTGCGCGTCTGGCAGGAAGCGCGCGATCTGGTTTACAACATCCTCGACTGCACCAAACCGATTGTGTCCGCCATTCAGGGTTCGGCGGTGGGCGCCGGGCTTGTCGCGGGGCTGCTGGCGGACATATCGATCGCGGGCAAAAGCGCAAGGTTGGCCGACGGGCATACCCGGTTGGGTGTGGCGGCGGGCGATCATGCGGTGATCCTCTGGCCGCTACTGTGCAGCATGGCCAAGGCGAAATATCATCTGCTGCTTTGCGACCCGGTGAAGGGGGAGGAGGCCGAGCGCATCGGCCTTGTCTCGCTTTGCGTCGAGGATGATGTGCTTCAGGACAAGGCGGTTGAGATCGCCGCGCGCCTGGCGGCCGGGGCGCCGACAGCGATCCGCTTCACCAAACATGCGCTTAACAACTGGATGCGCATGGCGGGGCCGGCGTTCGACGCTTCACTTGCGCTGGAGATGCTGGGCTTTGGCGGGCCGGAAGTAAAGGAAGGGCTGGCCTCCTTCCGGGAGAAGCGGCGGCCCGACTTTTCGGCCTGACCTTACCCTCATCGGGGGATTGAGCGCGCGCCTCCGTCCCCCGATCCTGTCGGAAAAGGAGAGGATCATGACCCCGAGTTGGGACAAGCTCTACATTGCCGGTGAATGGGTCGCGCCCGAAGATGGCGCGGTGATCGAGTCGATCGATCCCGCGACCGGGCGTCCTTGGGCACGGGTCGCAATTGGCGGCGCGTGCGACATCGACAAGGCTGTCACCGCCGCGAGCGAGGCTTTTGCCGGGCCATGGCGCCACATACCCGCTTGGGAGCGGGCGCAACTGATCCGGCGTTTTGCCGAACTCTATCGTGAAAAGGCGCCCCGGTTGGCGGAACTGGAGACGCGCGACTGCGGCCGCGCCATCCGGGAGGCGCGCATGGATGTCGGCGCCCATGCGCAATGGTATCACTGGTTCGCGTCGCTGGCTGACAAGAGCGAGGGACGGACCTTGCCGCTGGACGAGGGCGTCCATGCCTTCACGACCAAGGTGCCGGTAGGGGTCGTCGGCGCGATCACGCCCTGGAATGTGCCGCTGCTGACGGCTTGCTGGAAGATCGGCACAGCGCTGGCGGCGGGCTGCACGGTGATATTGAAGCCTTCCGAACTGACGGCGGTGACGTCGCTGGAACTGGCGCGCATCGCCGATGAAGCAGGATTTCCGCCCGGCGTCGTCAATGTCGTGCCGGGCGCCGGCCCTGCCGCAGGCGCGCGGATGGTCGAGCATCCCGGCATCGCGAAAATCTCTTTCACCGGATCGGGCGCGACAGCGCGGCGCATGTTACGCGACGGTGCGGATACGCTCAAGCGGTTCACCTTCGAACTGGGGGGCAAGGCAGCCCATATCCTCTTTGCCGATTGCGATCTCGACGCGGCGATCAATGCGGCGACATCCTCGGCCTGGGCGCATTGCGGGCAGGCTTGCGCGCTGGGGTCGCGGGTGCTGGTACAGCGGCCCATCTATGCGCAGGTGGTGGAGGCCTTCCGCGCCCGTCAGCAGCGGGTGCGCGTGGGTATGCCGCTGGACGAAGCGACGCATATGGGACCGCAGGCGCATGAAGCGCAGCTCGCCAAGACGCTCTCTTATGTCGAGATCGGCAAACAGGACGGGGCCGAACTGGTAGCGGGCGGCGAGCGGCTCGGCGGCGCGCTGTCGGACGGCTATTTCGTCGCGCCGACCATCTTTGCGGAGGTGCGCAACGACATGCGCATCGCGCGCGAGGAGATATTCGGGCCTGTGGTGTCGATCATTCCCTTCGACGAGGAGGAGGAGGCCATCGCCATCGCCAATGACAGCGAGTTCGGGCTTACTGCGGGCCTGTGGACGCGTGATCTGGGTCGGGGGCTGCGCGTGTCGCAGCGGATCGAGGCCGGCATGGTGTGGGTCAACAGCTATCGCTATCTGCGCTGGTCGACCCCCTATGGAGGATTCAAGGCGAGCGGCTGGGGCCGGGAAAATGGCAGCGACGCGCTCGACGCCTATCAGGAAATCCGGACCACGGTGATGAGCGCGACCGGCCATTTCGCCGACGCCTATGGCTGACGTAAGCAATGTCCCCCCCAAGGGGGAATGTGTGGGCCGGTAGGGCGGCGTAATTTGGTTCAATCATAGAGGACGCCCTGGAAAGGGGCGCACGGAGAGACTGGGATGGACACCCTCATCAAACAACTGGCGGACTTTACCGGCCGGACCGCCATCAGCGTTCTGCCGTCGGAGGTGGTGGAGGAGTGCAAGCTCATCATCCTCGATTCCATCGGCTGCGCGCTCGCGGCGGTCGATCAGCCCAAGGGACGGGCCGGGATCGACTATGGCCGCATGACCGGCGGCGACGACGGCCCGGCGACGATCATCGGCACCGACCGGAAAGTGTCGGTCTTCGGCGCCGCCTTCGCCAATGGCGAACTGATTAATACGCTCGACATGGACGCCGTGCTGCCGCCCGGCCATGTCTCCCCCTATGTGCTGCCCGGCGCGCTTGCGATGGCAGAGCAGGAGGGCGTGAGCGGCGCAACCTTGGTTGAGGCCACGGCGCTGTCCCATGAAATCTCCTACCGGCTTGGCAAGGCGATGGATTATCTGCGTGATACAAGGGACGGAAAAGTGTCCCCGCCGCAAGTCTATGGCTATAGCAGCACAATCTTCGGCGCGACGGCCGCGATCATGAAGATCAAGGGGGCGTCAATCGACAGGATCGCCCATGGTCTTGGCATTGCGGGCTGCATCGCGCCCGTCAACTCGCAGGCGGCCTGGTTCCAACATGCGCCCAGTTCGACCATCAAATATCTGCTCGCCGGATCGCTGACACAGGCGGCCTTCACCGCCGCGCATATGGCCGAGCTGGGGCATCGCGGCGATCTTCAGGTGCTGGATGACCGGGACTATGGCTTCCCGCGCTTCATAGGCACCGCGCGCTGGGAGCCGGCGCCGATCGCCGATGCGCTAGGCGCTGAATGGCGTTTCCCGGCGGAGCAGACCTACAAGCCCTATCCGCATTGCCGCATCCTTCATGCCCTGATCGACGCGATGACGGAGATACTCGATACGAACGATATTCAGCCGCAGGAGATTGAAGGCATCAAGGCCTATGTCGAGGGCTTCGTCGAGCAGCCAGTATGGCTTAACCGTCGGATCGAGCATGTCCATGACGCGCAGTTCAGCATCGCCCATGGTCTGGCGGTCGCGGCGCATCGGGTAAAACCCGGCAAGGCATGGATGGATGAAAGCCTTGTCTTCGGGGAGTCCGTGATGAGCCTGATGGACCGCGTGTCCCATGAGGTGCATCCCAACTATGTGAAGCTGATCGAGGGCCATGCGGCCAGCCGTCCGGCCATCATCGAGATTCGTGCGCGGGGCCAGATGTTCCGGGGCGAGCGGCGCTATCCGCGCGGCAGCAAGGCGCCCGAGCCAGGCATTGCGCTTAGCGTGGCGGAGATCGTCGAGAAGTTCCGCCACAATGCCGATGGCGTTATCCCGCCGCGGAATGTCGACCGTTGCATCGAGGCGGTGATGGCGCTCGAACGGCTGGCCGATGTGCGCCATTTGATGGAGGCTGTACGCCCCGCGCCGGTCGCGGCCGCGCTGGCGGTGGCATGAAGGGGGTGGAAGACATGGCGACGCTGGTCGGAAAAAGCCGCATATTGGCGATCCGGGATCGTTTGGGCGTCAAGCCGGGGCAACTCTATATCGACGGGCAATGGCGCGACGGTGGGGAAGGGCGCTACGACCAAATCCATCCCGCGACCAATGAGGTCGTGACCAGCTTCGCCGAAGCCGGGCGGAGCGGCGTGGATGCAGCGGTCGCGGCGGCGCGGCGGGCTTTCGATGAGGGACCATGGCCGCATCTGGCGGCGCGCGAGCGCAAGCGCATCCTTCAGCCGATCGTCGAGGCGATCTATGCGGCGGAGGAGGAGATTGCTCATCTCCAGACGCTCGACAACGGAATGCCAATCAGCTTCAGCCTGTCGGGCCGCGTTTCGGGCCGTGTCGCGGCGGACATGTTCGACCATTATGCCGGCTGGATCGACAAGATCACCGGCGAGACTTTTCCGCAATATAGCGGCGCGACCAACATGCACTACATGACCTTCCGCGAGGCGGTGGGTGTCGTAGCCGCGATCACGCCGTGGAACGGGCCGGTCATGACCTTCGCGATGAAGGTTGCGCCCGCGCTTGCCTGCGGGAATGTGGTGGTGTTGAAGCCGTCCGAACTGGCGGGTCTCGCCATTGCGAGGCTGGCGGACATATTAGCGCAGTCGGACTTGCCGCCCGGCGTTTTCAACCTCGTGACCGGTGGCCCGGCGACCGGCGAAGCGCTGTCTACCCATACCGGCGTCGACAAGGTCAGCTTCACCGGCAGCCCGGTGGTGGGCGAGAAGATCATGTCGACTGCGGGCCGCAATATGAAGCGCCTGACGCTGGAACTGGGCGGCAAGAGCGCGGCTCTGGTTTTCCCTGACACCCGCGATGTGCGGACGGCGGCGCGTAACCTGATGGGGCTATGTTCGACCTTCCTGTCAGGGCAGGTCTGTTCGACACCGACGCGGGCGTTGGTCCATCGCTCGATCCTCGATGAATTCGTGCATTATGCGCAGGAACAGGTGCAAGAGGTTAAGTTCGGTGATCCCTTCGACCCGGCTACGACGTCGGCCCCGATCATTTCAAAGCGCCAGTTGGAGCGGGTGCTGTCCTATGTCGCAATTGGGCAGGAAGAGGGCGCCCGTCTTGTCTTTGGTGGCGATCAGCCCGGCGGCGATCTGGCGGGCGGCAATTGGGTCAGCCCCGCCTTGTTCGTTGATGTCGATAACCGAATGCGGATCGCGCAGGAGGAGATTTTCGGGCCGATACTCTGCGTCATCCCCTTCGAGGAGGAGAGCGATGCCATCCATATGGCGAATGACAGCGACTATGGACTGTCGGGCGGCATCTATACCACCGATCTCAGCCGGGCCTTTCGGGTTGCAAAGGCGATGCGGACGGGGTCGGTGGGCATCAACGGCTATTCGGTGATGCCCAATTCGCCGGCGGGCGGGATCAAGCGCTCCGGCCTCGGCCGCGAGGGCGGCTGGGCGACGATCGAGGAATTTACAGAAATCAAGACCGTGATGCTCAATCTGGATGCCTGATCGGGTCGATATTTTTTTGATAAAAAAACTAACGGTCAACTGATCGAATTTGGGAGAAGCGGTTTCCTTGGGGAAGCTGCTGAGCAACGAAATCCCCTCGCGGCCGCGGCTGGCAATGACGCCGGACTGCTTGGCTTGGTCGAGGGGACGGGAGGGAGAGGATATATATATATATGACATATCGCAATCATCACTACGCCTCGGGCGCGGCGCTGATCGCCTTCGCCTGGACCGGTGTTGCCGCGGCTCAGACCGCCGCCGCCGCTGGCGATGCTGCCAACAATAGCGGGATCGCGGAAATCGTCGTGACCGCGAACAAGCGCGTGCAGAATCTAAATGATGTCGGCGTTACGGCGGCGGTGGTCGGCGGTGAGATGCTGAAGCAGCAGAATTTGACATCCCTGTCCGATGTCGCGGCGCGCGTGCCCAGCCTGTCCTACGCGGCAGCGCCCAATGGCACGCCGGTTTACACGCTGCGCGGCGTGGGCTTCTACGAAACCTCGATCGGCGCCTATCCGTCGGTCAGTATCTATGTCGATGAAATCCCGCTTTCCTTTCCGGTGCTGACGGCGCATTCGACCTTCGACCTCGAACGGCTAGAAGTGCTCAAGGGGCCGCAGGGTACGCTTTTCGGTCAGAATGCGACCGGCGGTGCGATCAATTATATCGCCGCCAAGCCGACTAGCAGTTTCGAGGCCGGCGCCTCGCTGACCTATGGCCGCTTCAACCAGGTTGATGTGGAGGGCTATGTAAGCGGCCCCCTTGCCGAGGGGTTGAAGGCACGCATCGCAGGACGTGCCGAATTTGCCGATGGCTGGCAGCGCAGTGCCAGCCGGCCGGGTGACAGGAATGGCAAGGTCGAAAATTATATGGGCCGATTCCAGCTTGCGTGGGAGCCGTCGTCCTCGCTCCGCTTCCTGCTCAACGTCAATGGCTGGAAGGACAAGAGCGAGACTCAGGCGGGGCAGCATATCGCGCTGCAATTCCAGAATGAAAATTTGTCCAGCCCGCCGGGTCAGTTCCGCAATCCGGCGGTGGTCGCATCGCCCTTCTCCGCCAACGATCCGCGGGCGGCGGACTGGTCGCTGTCGTCCAGCCTCTATGGGCCGGGCAAGGTGCCTTTCGCCGATAATGACATGATCCAGGCATCGTTGCGGACCGATCTTGATGTCGGGGATTTCGGCACCATCACTGCGCTTAGCGCCTATACCAAGTTCAACCAGCGTCAGGGCAATGATTCCGATGGTCTGCCGCTCAATGCCCTCGACGTGCCGTTGACAGTGGGCGATATTCAGACCTTCTTCCAGGAATTGCGCTTCGCCAATGACCCGCATAACCCGTTGCGCTTCGTCATCGGTGCCAATTATGAGTGGGACAAGGTCTTTCAGGAAGTCAATATCGACTATTCCGCCTCGTCTGCGACGATTGGTTTCGGCCAGCTTTTCGGCTTCCCACTTAGCGTCGATACGATCACCAATCGCCAAACGATGCGCAATTACGCCTTTTTTGGCAATGTAGAATATGATGTGATCGAAAACCTGACACTGAAGGGCGGCATCCGCTACACCAATGCGCGGAACAAGGCGAATATCTGCCAGACCGATCCGCAGGCGCCCTACAACATCGGCAATGTCCTCAAATTTTTCGGTGCGCAATTCCAGGGCATTCCGTTCCAGCCCTATATTCCGGGCGAGTGCGTCGCGATCAACGTGGACTCCGAAGCGCTCGCCAATGGTCAGTTCGTTCCGGCGGTCGATTATTTGCCCTTTGGCGCGATCGGGGCCTATCAGAACACGCTGAAGGAGGATAATATCTCCTGGCGGGTCGGTGTCGATTACAAGGCGACGCCCGACGTCCTACTCTACGTCAATGTATCGAAGGGCTATAAGGCAGGCAGTTTCCCCTCGATAACCGGTTCGACGCTGAACCAATATGTCCCGGCGCGGCAGGAATCGGTTCTGGCTTATGAAGCAGGCCTGAAGGCGACGTTGATCGATCGCCTGCTACAGTTCAATTTGGCGGGCTTCTATTATGACTATAAGGGCAAGCAGCTCCGCACCAAGCTGAACGATCCGACCTTCGGTCAGCTCGATGTGCTGCGCAACATCCCCAAATCATCGATCAAAGGCTTCGAGCTGGAGTTCACCGCGCGTCCATCGGATCATCTGGTCGTGAACGCAGCCTACACTTATCTGGATGCAAAGATCGACCGCTTCATCGGGACCAATGCGGGCGGCGACACCGGCATTGACTTCGCCGGAACGCCGATCCCCTACACACCGAAGCATCAGATTTCGGTCAGCGCCAATTATAGCCAACCGCTCACCTCGACTATCAACTTGTTCGTGGGTGGAACGGTGAATCTGCGGTCGTCAACCATTGCAACCCTGGGCGGCGGCGAGAACCCATCGACAATCAATGCGACCAATGCGGGCTGCGTCTATTGCATTCGGGGCTACGTCGTAGCCGACGCCCAGATCGGGATCGAGGACGCAGGCAAGCGTTGGCGCGCCTTCCTGTGGGGCAAGAATATCGGCAACGAATATTATTGGAGCAACGTCGTATCGGGTTATGATACCGTATCGCGCTTCGCCGGACGTCCAGCGACCTATGGCTTGACGTTGAGCTATAGCTTTCGTTGAATCCGCCATGATCGATGCAGGGGAAGGGTCGCGGTTGCGGCCCTTCCTTGCGTGACATCGGCCGGAAAAGCGCCTAGATTGGTTCGATATCAAGAAGATTTCGAGAGGGTAGCCGATGGGATGGACCGTCCCCCTATGTCCCGACCAGGCCCGTGATCTGGGGAGCAGCCTGCCGCGCCCCGTCTATGCCAGCCTGTTCGAATCCATTGGCCGCAATGACCTTCAGCAGCGCCTTTTGCCGTTTCTCAATGAAATATGCGGCGTCGATTCCCTGCATTTCTTCATACTGTCCGACGGCAGGCCCGACATCGCATGCGGTCTCAGCCTCGATGGCAAGGGCAGCGCGCAAGACCTGGCGCAAACCTATATGCGGCGCAGCCTTTGGCGCGGCGACCGCGACATGAACGAGGGCAGCAGCCTCGACTGCGAACAACCCACCCTATATCGTTTGGAGGCGCGGCAGGCGCCCACCAGCGAGTTGCGGGACTTCTACCACAGCCAGAAACTGATCGAGCGGCTGATGGTCTGCGGCAAGACGCCGATGGGGGTGGTCGGTTTCAGCATCATGCGCTCCGCGCCGCGCGACCTGACGTCGAAAGATCATCTTTCGGGCATGAATCTTGCTTTTTCGGAGATATTCCCCATCGTCTCCAAGCATCTGGAAATGGTGAGTCAGAGCCGCAGGCTGGTCGAATCGCTGACGTCGCTGGCGCTCATCGAACAGAATCTGTCGGTGACCGAAGTTGGGCTGTCGCAGCGCGAAATCCAAGTCGCGGCGCGCTTTCTTTATGGCCTGAGCGCCAGTTGCATCGCCAGCGACCTTGGTATCGGGACGGAAACGATCCATACCCATCGAAAGCGGCTCTACGGGCGGCTCGGCATCGGTTGCCATCACGAGTTGCTGCTCTGGTATCTGCGCCAATATGTGGGCGGTGCGGGGAATCTTGCTACCGCATCCTGACCCGGTCGTTCCCCCATCATAGGGATTGGCCGCGCCGACCCGACTTCCTAGCCTTCTCGTCAACCAGAGGCCGTTCGCCTGAGCGACGGCCCGGAACGAGAGGAGCGTAGAATGGGCAGATTGCCGCAGGGTTTCGAGGCGTTCGAGGAGTTTGTCGACTATTGGGACGTTCCGACCTCGCATGACCGCTGGATGCGCCGGTCGGGTGCAGACTATCAGGATATTGTCCGCTTCTACGACGCGATGACGCCCCGGATGGAGGAGGCCACAGTGCATGTCGAACGCTATCCGCTTCACGACATGCCCGATGACGCCGCTTGCCTATTCCGGCTGCTGTTGGCGCTGATGCAGGCCGCGATTGCGGTGGAACTGCATCAAGCGTCGCGCGTGCCATATTCGCCCTGGCCCCACACACTCAAGATCGGTGCCGGCCTCCAGCCCTTCGGCTGATCGGATTTCGGGAGAGACATTATGAACGAGATGAGCCAGTTGCAGCCCACCCTTGCCGATCTGGTCGGCGTATCGACCGGCCCGATGCCAGCGAGCCTCTACACCGATCCCAACCAATATGAGCTGGAGCGCGAGCGCATCTTCCGCCGTGCCTGGCTGATGGTCGGGCGGGAAGAACGGATCGTGGAGCCGGGCCAGTTTTTCGTTAAGGACATCGCGATCCTGAGCGCGTCGATCATCATCACCCGCGCCAAGGACGGGCAGGTCCGCGCCTTCCATAATGTCTGCTCCCATCGGGGCAATCATGTTGTGCTGGAGCCAGAGGGCAAGGCGAACCGCTTTGCCTGCCGCTACCATGGCTGGACCTACAAGAATACGGGCGAACTGATCGGCGTGCCTGACGAGAGCGGCTTTTTCGATTTCGACAAGAAGAAATGCGGCCTGACCCCGGTCGCCTGCGACATATGGGACGGGTGGATCTTCATCAATTTTCAGCCCAGGCCCGAAGTCGGCCTGATGGAATTTCTTGGATCGTTCGGCACGGAATTCGCCGATATTCCCTATCCCCATGCCGACAATTGCCTGATCTTGTCCGGGGAGATCAACGCGAACTGGAAATGTCTTGCTGACAATTTCAGCGAATTCTATCATATCCAGTCGATCCATCCCAAGACATTGGCGCCGGTCTACGCGGGCAAGGACAACCCTTGCAGTCGTCCGCTCGACGCCGGGGCCTATGGCGCGCATCGCTCGGTCGCGGGCTGGCTGAACATCGGCTACCAGCCGCCGGCAAACTGGAAGGTGGTGCGCTGGCTCTATCCGGCGAACCAGACGGTTACGGGTACGCAGAAGGAGGGCGAGGTCAACCCGCTGGCCGAACATCCGATGGTCAATCATCCCAAGCGCAAGGACTGGTCGAGCGACGTCAACTGGATATTCCCCAACTGGCATATCCAGATTTCGGCCAGCCGTTTCTGGACGCATGAATTCTGGCCGCGCAACCGCAGCCAGTCGAGCTGGGAAGCACGTTTCTATCAGCCCAAGGCGACGACGGTGCGCGAAAGATTGCAGCTTGAACATTTCACCGCAACTATCACTGACACCTTTCTCGAAGACCTCGCCAATATCGAAAGCACACAGAAAGGCATGGAATCGGGCGCCAAGTCTTTCGTCTATCTCCACGAAAGCGAAATTCTGATCCGTCATTCGCTGGAGCAGGTCGACAAATGGACTCGGGCCAAGACGATGGCCGAGGCGCTGGACTGAGATAAGGGGGGAAGAGTGCCGCCGCCGGGCGGCACTCTTTCGATCAGAACTCGATCACGCTCTTGCCCGCGGCCTGCTTGTTGAATTCGACATAGGCGGCTTCTGCCTGCTCCAGCCGCCAGCGGTTGGTGAAAATGCGGTCCACGTCGACGCCATGATCCGCGATGAAGCGGGCGCAATCGGCCTGCCAGACATTGGAGAAGGTGTAGGAACCAAAGATCGTCAACTGCTTGCGCAGAATGTCGCGACTCACCTCCACCTGAAGTTCGCCGCCTTCGCCGACCAGCGCGACCCGGCCCCATTTACCCGTGCCCCGCACCGCCGCCTGACGTCCGGGCAGTGTGCAAGACGCATCCAGCGCGCGCGACACGCCCTTGCCGCCGGAAAATTGCATGATCGCCTCGATCGGGTCGTCCCGGCTGGCGTCGACCGTTTCGGCGGCGCCGAAATCCTTCGCCAGCGCGGCCCGTTCGGACGAGATATCGACGCCGATCACGCGGACGCCCATCGCGGCGGCGAGTTGCACTGCCGCCTGGCCGACCGGACCGAGGCCGACGACCGCCAGCGTATCGCGTGCGCTGAGGTCCAGCCGCACGAGTGCACCATAGGCCGTGCCTGTGCCGCAGGAAATCGCCGCGCCCGCAGCAAAGCTGAGTTCTTCGGGCAGATGCAGTACGGCGCTGGCGGGTGCCTTCATATAGTGGGCATGGCCGCCATGACGGGTCGCGCCGAAGATGAAGGCACCCTCATCGCACATCTGCGTCCAGCCGGTGCGGCAATGGTCGCAGACGTGGCAGCCGTCATAATGATAGACCATGACCCGATCGCCGACACGGAAATGGCGCTCATCGACATTGGAACCGACAGCGGCGATGATGCCTGCCGGTTCGTGGCCCGCGATGACGCCCTGGCTGTCGTCTAGTCCCAGTTGGGCCATGCTCTTGAAGCCCATGGCCGCCAGCGCCGCGCCGGAGGGCGGCCGGTAGAATCTCAGGTCGCTGCCACACATGCCTGATGCCCTGATCTCGACGATGACGTCGTTCGTGCCAGGCCGCGGATCGGGGAAATCGACCAGTTCCAGCTCGCAATTGCCCTTGAATATCACACCTTTCACATCCGTCTCCTGATATTGCCTTGCGGGCGGCGCTCCGCCTGTCGATGAGCCACGTTACGCATGTGACGCCGGGCCGTGTGTCCCCTCCGAGGGGGTCTGTTTCAGGTGCCGTGCGGTTTTAGCATGAAGCCGAGGGCGCTGAAGGAGCGTCCGATAACGGGAGAGGGCCAATGGCAGGCACAAGCAGCGGATGGGTCGATACCCATGTCCATTTCTTCAACCGCAAGGCGCTGACCTATAGCTGGCTGGAGACGATTGGGGAGCCATGGACGGGCATATTGGGCGATTATAGGCCTATTACGCTGAACGATTACACGCTGGACGATTATCTGGCGGAAGCCTTGCCCAGCCGCGTCACCAAGATCGTCCATGCGGAGGCGGCCTTCGGATCAGACCCGGCGATGGAATCCGCCTGGATTCAGAGTCTGGCGGATCGGGGGGACATTCCCATCGCGATTGTCGGCCATGCAGCACTGGATGCGCCCGAGGTCGCCGCCACGCTGGACCGGCAGGGCGAAAATGCGGGCTTTCGCGGTATCAGGATGCTGTGGGGGGCGGGAGGGGCGGATTCGCCGTCGTTGCGGGCGGGATTCAAGTTACTGGTCGATCGCGACCTGTGTTTCGAAGACCCTTTTGCCTGGGAAAATCTGACGGGAGTAAGCGCCCTGGCGGGGGCTTTCCCAACGGCGCGGATCGTCGTCGGCCATTGCGGTATGCCGATGAAGCGCGATCCCGAAGGCCTTGCCGCCTGGCGGGGGGCGATGCGGCGGCTCGGGCAATATGACAATATCTATTGCAAGATTTCCGGCGTCCATATGACCGACCATCATTGGACCTACCAGTCGGTGAAGGACACCGTCGAAACGGTGATTGAGACTTTCGGCTGCAATCGTTGCTTCTTTGGGTCGAACTGGCCGGTGGACTCGCTCTACGGCGGGACATTGAAGGATCTGGTCGACGATTATCGCCGGATCATCGCGCCCTATTCCCAGGATGAGCAGGACGCGATGTTGAGCGGCAATGCGTCGCGCTTCTACCGATTCTGACGCTGGGCGCCGGTCCGCCCGTCAGGCGGGCCGGCTGTGCGTGGCATCGAGGAATACGCCCTGCCTGATGCCATCCTCGATGGTGGCGGGCTCGAATCCCCATTCGCTCAGGATCGCGCGCGTCTGCGCACCCGGCTGGGGCGGCGGGCCGGTGATGGCGCCGGGCGTACGCGACAGGCGCGGGGCGGGCAGGGGATGATCGAGCCCGTCAAACGCCGCCAGCATCCCGCGCGCCTGATTGTGCGGATGGCTGTTCGCTTCTGCCAGCGACAGCACCGGCGAAAAACAGGCATCCGGGCAATCCGCGAAATGCGCGGCCCATGCGTCGCGGCTGCGCTGCGCGAAGATTGAAGCGAACAGAGCGCGCAACGCCGGCCAGTTGGACCTGTCGTTACGATCGGGCAGCGCTGCGGCGTCCAGCCCCATCCGTTCTACAAGCGCGGCGTAGAAACGGCTTTCCAGCGCACCCACCGCGACATGTTTGCCGTCCTTGGCGGGGTAGGTGGTGTAGAAAGGCGCACCACCGTCGAGCAGATTGGCGCCGCGTTCCGGTACCAGCTCGCCGGACTGGCGCATGGTATGGAACATGGTGAGCAGTCCCGTCACGCCATCGACGATCGCTCCGTCGACCACCTGCCCTTTGCCGGATTGCCGGGCCTCGAAGACGGCGCACATCAGCCCGAAAGCCAGATAGGCCGCGCCGCCCGCATAATCGCCTAGTAAGTTGAGGGGCACCACGGGATCGCTATCGCGTGGCCCGATCATGTCGAGCGCACCGGTCAGCGCGACATAGTTGATGTCATGCCCGGCGCACTGGGCAAGCGGCCCGTCCTGTCCCCAGCCCGTCGCGCGCCCGTAGACCAGGGAAGGCCGCTGCTGGAAGCAGGCTTGCGGCCCGAAGCCCAGACGTTCGGCGACGCCAGGCCGGAACCCTTCGATCAAGATATCGGCATGTTTGATAAGTTTCAGCAACGCTTCGACGCCATCGGGCTGTTTGAGGTCGATGGCCACAGACCGCTTGTTCCGATCGCGTAGGTTGAAGCGGGCCGGTATCTCAATGCCCAGATCGGCCTTGGCGACGCGGTCAACCCGGATCACGTCCGCGCCCATGTCGCCAAGCAACATGCCGCAGGACGGCGTCGGTCCCAGTCCGGCGATCTCGATAACTTTCAATCCAGCAAGTGGCCCTGGCATGACAAATCTCTCCACGGAAAGGGGTGAGGCGGCAGTCGGCACGCCGTTTACCGCAAAGCATAGACGCCGGAGCTGCTCTTACAATATTATCGGCCATTTGTTAGAAAATCACGGATTGATTTTGTCCGAGCCGGTCTCACCGCCCCGGATCACGTCGCCTGGATCGGCTGGCGGCCCGCGCTTCGTCGGTCAATATGCCCTGGAGAACGGTGCTGTCGATCATCGCGCAAACGCCATCGATCGTCATGCGCGAGGGGCGAAACCATTCGATCACGCCGTTCATCGAGTCGAGAAGGAAGGAAATGAAGGTTATCCGGTCGATAGCGGCCGAAAACTCGCCTTCCTTGACGCCGCGATCGAAGGTGTCGAACCAGAGCTGGGCATAATCGAGACGGTTGGAACGGGTGCGCCGCTTCATGACCGGCGGCAGATGATCATAGATACGCAAATAAGTGTTGGCGTCGTCACGAACGTCGAGGAAGCAGGTGACGTGCGCGTGGATCATGGCGCGCATCTGATCCGTAGCGCTCGCCCTGTCGCCCAATGCAGCGATCTGATGCGTAACCGCCTTGGTCAGCCGTTCTATGCCGGCCATCAGTACTTCGTCGAGCAGCACTTCCTTGGATGGGAAATGATAATAGACGCTGCCCGCCTTCAGGCCGGTCAGCCCGGCAATGTCGCGCAGGGAACAATCAGCATAGCCCATTTCCGCAAAGCGCCGCGCTGCCGAAGCCAGGATCGCCGCCCGCGTCACATCTCCCTTTTTCGGCCCTTTTTTTTGGGCCTGCTCCTGGGGTTCCGCTTTGCTCTCCGCCACTTCCGTCCCTTTCCACCTGCCCGCGCGACCTGTGTGCGGCGGACCTATCGTGCCTCCCTTTAGCTGCAATCGCCTCCGCGGGAAATCAAGGGCTATCGTTGACGGATTTGAAAAATCAATCTAACAACCGTTTGAAATTATCGAATGGTTCGGGGTCGAGTCGAACCTGAGAGGAGCAGGCGGAATGGATTACACCCTCAATGAGCAACAGCAGGCGATCGTCGAGGCGGCGGAGCGGATTTGCTCTAAATATGGTCTCGACTATTGGCTCGAGCGCGAACTGAAAGGCGGATTTCCGGAGGAATACTTCCAGGAAGTCGCACGCGGTGGCTGGCTGGGCATCGCCATGCCGGAGGAATATGGCGGCGCTGGCCTCGGCATCACCGAAGCCGCCTTGTTCCTGCGTACAGTCGCGGCGGGCGGTGGCGCGCTGGCGGCGGCGTCGGCTATCCACATGAATATCTTCGGCCTGCACCCGGTCGTCCTGTTCGGCACCGAGGAACAGAAGAAGCGTATCCTGCCGCCCTTTGCTCGCGGGGAAACGAAGGCCTGCTTCGCGGTGACGGAACCGGACACAGGCCTCAACACTACCAAGCTCAAAGTGAAGGCGGAACGTAACGGCGACACCTATTATATCTCGGGCAAGAAGGTCTGGATTTCGACCGCTCAGGTCGCCGAACATATGCTGATCCTGGCGCGCACGACGCCGATCGAGCAGGTCAAGAAGCGCACCGAAGGCCTCAGCCTCTTCTACACGAAACTCAATCGCGATTATGTCCAGATCCGCGAGATTGAGAAAATGGGCCGCAAGGCGGTCGACACCAACGAACTGTTCATCGACAATTTGCCCGTTCCCGTGGAGGATCGCATCGGTGAAGAGGGCAAGGGCCTGGAATATATTTTCCACGGCATGAACGCCGAACGCTGCCTGGTTGCGTCGGAAGCCATCGGCATCGGACAGGCAGCGATCCGGCTTGCCACCCAATATGCCAAGGATCGCGTCGTTTTCGACCGGCCAATCGGTCAGAATCAGGGCATCCAGCATCCCCTCGCGCAGAGCTGGGCGGAACTGGAGGCGGCCAACCATATGGTGATGGCGGCCGCGAGCCTGCTCGATCAGGGGCTGCCCTGCGGCACAGAGGCCAATGCGGCCAAGCTGCTGGCTTCGCAGGCGGGCATGAAGGCGTGCCAGACCGCGATCCTGACCCATGGCGGCTTCGGCTATGCCAAGGAATATCATGTCGAGCGCTTCCTGCGCGAAATCTGGGTTCCCTATATCGCGCCTGTCAGCCCGCAGCTCATCCTCAGCAACATCGCCGAGCGCAAGCTTGGCCTGCCGAAAAGCTATTAAGGTCGGGAGAGAAGAAGATGACACTCAAGCCTACGCGTTCCTTCATGTTCGTTCCCGGCAATAAGGAGAGCATGATCGAGAAAGCGGCCGGGGCCGGCGCGGACGCGCTGATTCTGGATCTGGAGGACAGTGTGCCGCCCGCGGACAAGCTGGACGCGCGCGGGCTGGTCGCAAGCAAGATCGACTGGCTGCTCGAACAGGGCCAGCGCGTCTATGTCCGCATCAACCGCAGTCCGCATCTTTATGACCTGGACGATCTGCTCGCGGTGGTGCGATCGGGGGTCGAGGGCATCTATATCTCCAAGCCCAATGGCTATGAGGACGTCGTGACCGCGTCCTCGATGATTACCGAGGCAGAAGCGCGCAATGGCGTGGCGCTTGGTTCGCTGGGCCTCATTCCGCTACTGGAAACGGCCAAGGCTTTGCAGGACGCCTTCAAGATCGCTAGCGTGCCGCGCGTCACCGCCATCGTCGGCGCGACCGCCAAGAATGCGGATGTCGCCCGTGCTCTCAACACCGTCTGGTCGCCGGAAGGACGCGAGACGCTGTACCTCAAGTCACGCATCGTGATGGCAGCGCGTGCGGCAGGGAAGCGTCCGATCGGCGGCGTTTGGCAGCAGATTCGCGACCTGGAGGGTCTACGCGCCTCCTCGCTCAAGGACCGGGCGCTGGGCATGGACGGCGAACTGGCGCTGCATCCGTCGAACGTGCCGATCATCAACGAAGTCTACAGCCCTTCACCCGAAGAGGTCGCCTATTATCGCGGCATGATCGAAGCACTGGAAACCGCGCAAGCCGCCGGGCGCGCGTCGGTCGTCTATGATGGCGAGCATATCGACATCGCGCATGTGAAGACCGCGCAGGACATCATCGCGCTGGCCGACGCGCTGGCCTGAACCATCTTATCAGGAGAGATTCCATGACCGTGAACTATCGGGAACTGGCGACCGGCAAATATTATGAGGAACTGGAGCCGGGCACCATCTTCAAGCACGCGATCACCCGCACCGTGACCGAAGCCGACAATCTCATGTTCAGCGCGCTGACCTATAATTGTGCCTGGCTGCACATGGACGATGAATATTGCAAGACGACCATCTACGGCAAAAGGCTGGTCAACAGTCTGTTCACCCTCGCGCTTGCCTGCGGCGTGACCGCCGGCGACACGACGCTGGGGACGACGCTTGGGAATTTGGGATTTTCGGACATTAAATTTCCCAAGCCCGTCTTCATCGGCGACACCATCTATGTCGAGACGGAGGTGGTCAGCCGGCGGGAGTCCAAGTCTCGCCCCGATACTGGCATCGTGGAGTTCGAGACGCGCGGCCATAACCAGCGTGGCGAAATGGTAGTCAGCCTGCGCCGCACCGGCCTGATGATCAAGAAAAGTTCGCTTGAACAGGCGGCCTGAAATTTGAACGTTAAACAGAAAAATAATATAGCCCGGCCGGGATGCGATATGATCCCGGCCAATAAGGACAGCGGATCGAGGAGGCCGGCGCATGATCAGCGATCTCCATTCCACACGGCTCAAGGCTGCTCCGCTGCCGGCGCAAGCCACGCCGCTGGACGGTTTCGGCCATCTGGTGACGGCCATAGGTGATCCCGATTTCGAGCGAAAACTAGCCGGCTTTGTCGAGGGTATTTGCGGAGCCGACCAGCTCTATCTCTTTAACGTCGATAAGTATGAGCCCCATGTCCGCTCAGCCTTGAGCAGCGACGGCAGCGACAGCGCCGCCTCCATCGCCAAGGCCTATGCAGCAGGACGATGGTGGCGTTTCGACAGCGCGATGGGGAAGATGTGCGACGAAGCATCGCTGGCGCCGCGTCTCTATCAGACCGACATGATGCAGGCGTCGTCCGATCGCCTGCGCAGCACCTTATATGGCCGGATGCACCTGCGCGACCGGATCATGGTGTGCGGGCGTGCGGCGGACGATGTGATCGGCATCAGCATGTTGCGTTCGGTCGAGCGGGGCCCCTTCGGCAGCGACCAGCGCGCGCAGGTCGAATGGATGGCGCAACTGGCCTTTCCCTTGGTCGCCAAGCATTGGGCGACCGTCAACCGCGACCGCCAGCTTTCTCGCGCGCTGACGCATCTGCCGGATATCGAACGCTGCATCGCACTGGCGCCCGAAGCACTGCCGCCGCGCGAAGCGGCCGTCTGCGCGCGCTATCTGTATGGGCAGTCGACCGATGGCGTTGCCGCCGATCTCGCCATCGGTCGCGAGACAGTCGTAACCTATCGTAAGCGGCTCTATGACCGGCTGGGGATCGGCAGCCATCGGGAATTGCTGCTCTGGTATCTCAACCTTTATGGCAGCGTGCGCAGCCGGGGCCATATGTGAGCGAACGACTTTACGCCGTGGCAGCCGCGTGGAGAGAAGCGGCTCACGATTGGAACCCTGCGGCGCTGGCGGCACTCTATGCCGATGATGCGCTGCTGTTTGGCGGCCGCCCCGATCATAGTGTGGGCGCGGCAGCGATCCGGGCCTATTTCGACAGCTATGCCGGAGTAATTCTGTCAGCTTCGGTCGAGCTGTTCGAGCAGCAGATAGTGGAAACCGGGGCTACATCGCTGTTGGCGCAGGGTTTCTGCACGTTCGACTTCAACCTGGCCGGCAATCGTCGGACGCAATCGCGTCTCCGCACAACCTGGTTGCTGGATTGGGGCGAAGGCAAGACGCGCATTCGCGCCCATCATTTCTCGCTGGTCCCGGAAGCGCCGCCTCTGGGGGATTGATCAGGCTCCCGTTCTTACAGGAGCCTCTGCCACCTATTTGTCAAAGCCGCGCCCAGACCGACTTCACCTGCGTATAGGCCTCAATCGATTCCTGGCCATATTCGCGGCCTAAGCCCGATTGTTTGTAGCCGCCAAAGGCCATGACCGGATCGGCGTCGCCATAGCTGTTGATCCAGACACGCCCGGCCTTCATCGCCCGCACCACGCGATGCGCGCGGCTGATATCGCGCGTCCATACCGCGCCCGCCAGACCGTAGGTGGTATCGTTCGCCTTGCGAATGGCGTCTTCCTCGTCGCGGAACGGAATGATGCTGACGACAGGGCCGAAAATTTCCTCGCGGCCGATCGTCATGCTGTTGTCCACATTGCTGAAGACGGTGGGCTGAACGAAATAGCCTTGACTGCCGACGCGCTCGCCGCCGAAGTTCAGCGTGGCGCCGCCCCGTTTCCCGGCCTCGACATAGCCCATCACCCGGTCGCGTTGGATCGCGGACACCAGCGGCCCCAGCTTGGTATCGGCGGCGAAGGGCGATCCGACCTTGTAGCTCGCGGCCATCGTCGCCACGCGCGCGGCGATTTCGTCGTGCATATCCTGATGCACCAGGACGCGGGTGCTGGCCGAGCAGACCTGCCCCGAATTGCCGCAGAAACTGCGCACTGCAAAGTCCAGCGCTTGGTCGATGTCGGCGTCGGGGAAGATGATGTTGGGGGATTTACCGCCCAGTTCCAGCGTCACTTTCTTCATATTGTCCGCCGCCGCGCGCATGATCTGCTTACCGACGGCGGTGGAGCCGGTGAAAGCGATTTTGTCGATGCCGGGATGGGCCGCGATAGCGGAGCCCGCGCCGGAACCGAGGCCCGTCACGATGTTGACGACGCCCGGCGGCAGATCGGTCTGTTCGATCAGTTCGGCCAACCGCAATGTGCTGAGCGAGGCGAGTTCGGCGGGTTTTAGAACGACGGTGTTGCCGCAGGCGAGGGCGGTCGCGATCTTCATGGCGGACATGACCAGCGGCACGTTCCACGCCACGATCTGACCGCACACGCCTACCGGTTCGCGCAGTGTGTAATTCAGGATATTCGGCGCACTGGGATTGGTTGACCCGAAAATCTTGGTCGGCCAGCCGGCATAATAGCGAAACTGCTCCACGACCGCGCGGACGCTGGCAGTGCTATACCAGAGCGGCATACCGTTATCGAGGGTTTCGATGGTCGCCAACTCCTCCCCATGCGCCTCCACAATGTCGGCGATCTTCAGAAGGAAAAAGGTGCGCTGATGCGGGGTTATGCTGCTCCAGGCGGGCGATTCGAATGCGCGGCGCGCGGCGGTCACGGCTCGGTCGATATCCGAGGCGTTCGCGTCGGCGATGCTGGTCAGAGTCGTTTCGGTTTCCGGGTTGATCGACTCAATCTGCCGTCCGCTCGTTGCCTCCTGCCACTGACCGTCGATCCAGAGCCGCTTCGGCCCGGAGGCGACCCAGTTGAGCGCCGCGGGGTGCGCGGGGCTGACGGGGGCAGCGGATGATATAATTTCGGTCGGCATCGATCCTTCTCCTGTTCGTGAGGCTGCGGCCTCTCGCCCGCTCCTACCACTGTTCGATTGGGGCGGTGTCCCCTGCAAAGAGGACTGCACAGGCTCTCATAGTTGTAAGCTAAGAAAAAATATTCTATCGGTCAACAGTTAGAAAAAATGGAGCATCTGGTGGCAGGTATATTGGAGGGCGTGCGGGTGTTGGATTTCGGGCGATATATCGCCGGGCCTTTTTGCGCGGCGATGCTGGCCGATCTGGGTGCGGAAGTGATACGTATCGAGCCGCCTGGCGGTGGCGATGACCGATATCTGATGCCTGCCACATCGACTGGCGAAGGGGCGATGTTCCTTCAGGCCAACCGCGGCAAGAAATCGCTTACCCTCGACATTGGCAAGCCGGAGGGAAGGGCGCTCGCGCACAGGTTGGTCGCGACAGCTGATGTCGTGGTAGCCAACTTTTCCATAGGGGCGCTGCATCATTTCCGGCTAGACTATGAAACGCTCAGGACCATCAAGCCTGACGTCATCCTGACGACGATCAGCGCGTTCGACAGCAACAGCTCGTTGGCGGAAGCGGTCGGATTCGACGGGGTGGGGCAGGCCATCAGCGGCGCTGTCTACTTAACTGGGGAACCGGGTAAGCCCTATCGCTCTGCCACTTCCTATGTCGATTATTCGACTGCGATTTCTGCCGCTTTCGGGACTTTGGCGGCTATTATACGGCGCATGAAGACCGGCGAGGGCGGGCAGGTCGAGGCAACGCTGGCCGGGACCGCGCTCAACATCATGAACCCGGTCCTCATCGAGCATGAAGCAGGGACCAACATTCGCCTGCCCATTGCGAATAGAAGTCCGATTGCAGGGCCGTCCGACATATTCGCAGCTCGCGACGGCTGGTTCATCATGCAGGTGATCGGACAGGGCATGTTCCGACGCTGGGCGAAGATGGTGGATCGTCTGGACTTGCTTGATGATTCCCGTTTCGTCGACGACATCCAGCGCGGCCGCAACGGCGCTGCCCTGAGCGCAATCATGGCGGAATGGGCGGCCGACAAGACGCGCGAAGAGTGCCTGCTGTCGATCGTCTCGCATAATATTGGTGCCAGCCCAATCCTGACGCCGGGGGAGGTGGTAGGTGGCGCGTTGGGTCTCTCGGAAACATATCTGCGGAAGGTCGCCTTTCCTGAAACAGATGGCGTTTCGCTTGCGTGTCCTCCAGTACATGTCGGTAATGCCAACATGGAGATTCAAAGACCTCCTCTACTGGGCGAGCACAACATAGAGGTTCTTAAGTGCATCGGTGTTGGCGTTGAGGACGTAGAATCCATGAAGGCCGCTCAAACTATCTGATTGTTCGCTAAGGTTAAGCCAGTGACTATGGTGATGGATGCGATCAGGAGCACCTCGAAGCGGGGTGAGATCGTGCTCGATCCATTTGGCGGATCAGGTTCCACCCTGATCGCGGCGGAGAAGACGAAGTGCCATGGGCGTCTCATCAAATATGAGCCGAGCTATTGCGAGGTGACGATCCGGCGCTAGCGGGCGGAAAAGGGGGGCTCATCGACGCGCTCTTGGCCGCTCGCGGGGTGGCTTCTCCAGTAAGCTTCACTGCCTGGCTGATGCCCTCGGACGACCAATCGCCTTCCTGACAATCGGCGAGACGGCCTTGATTGGCGCTGAATCTTGCCGTTTCCAACATCCCTGATGCGCTCGGCATTTATTCGTTGAAATATTCTTGGGCTATCGCGAGCGCCTGGGCGGGGGTTTTGGGCTTGGGCTGGTGCAGTTCGGTGTCATCGCTTTCGTAAAGCGCGATGCCGTCCCTGGCGACGTCCCTTAAGAAATAGCGGCCATGCGAGGCCGGCATTCACCTCCTTAAGCGTCTGGATGATGAAATTGATCGGCGTCCGGATCGCCTTGGTGATCGTCTGTTCGGCATAAAGGCGCGCTTCCAGCTTCGCCCAATAGGTCACCCGATCGGTCAGCCGTTTGTCGTTGACGATGATCAGGAGATCATAGTCCGACTGGTAGCCCTTCGCCGTGTGCGGTTCGTCCACCCAGCGTTTCGCAGCCATTGCCCTCATGCTTTTCGTCGCGCCAACTCTTTCGATTGGCCGCATAGACCTTGGCCGTGGCCTCCCTGAATGTCGGTATGCCGTCCGCTTTGCGCTTCTCGAACACAGGGTCGAGGCCAAGCTCCACCCAGGTCCACACCTCGCGCGCCCGATCGCGGGCGACAGCGAGCGTCACCTTCGATCCGTTGCCCAATCCGATGTCGGGCCTGCGCCCGCGCTTTTTACCACACGCCAAATCGGTCACAGACAGATGCGAGGGGATGAGGTGGGACGCCAATCAGTCCGAAAGACCGGGGCACGCTGGGCTTTTCGGTTCGCTGGGAATGCAGGAAAACAAGGTGATGGCGGAGCGGGAGGGATTCGAACCCGGGGTTTCCATAACATTGAATTCCCGCCCATTTTGTGCTCTATATCCCTCGGAAATTAAAGAGCTTTCTGCGGATTTTTGATCCGAACTCGTTCGCATTGGTTCGTGTCAGATCGCAGCATTCCGCGACTCAAATGGGGCGGCAAATGGGGCGGCAGTTTTGCCCCTTCAGGCCTCGCCGTTTGCCGAGGACGACATGGCACGAGGAATTCACAAACTTAGCGCCCGCCGGGTTGAGACGCTCAAGGAACCTGGAAAATATGGAGATGGAGGCGGCCTCTGGCTTCGTATCGATCCAGATAAGTCGCGGCGGTGGGTCTTCCGCTGGCAGCGCAACAAGACTTGTCGGGAAATGGGGCTCGGCGCCGCAGCCGATGTTTCGCTGGCGAAGGCGCGGGAAGCCGCCTCGCTCGCGCGAGCGCAAGTCGCCGATGGCCTTGACCCCGCCGAGGAGCGAGACCGCCTCATTGAGAAAAAGGCGAAGAAAGCCATCATCCCCAAGAAGGCTAAGGCATCGTTCGAGCCCGTTGCCCCACCCTCAGGCGCGCCGCTTTTTCGCGATTTCGCGGAAACCTACATTGCGAGGCACGAAGAGGGTTGGAAAAATCCCAAGCATCGTCAGCAATGGCGTAACACGATATCGACCTACGCCGGTCCAATTCTGGACAAGCCGGTCGATGCCGTTACGACGGACGATGTCGTCGCTATCCTGAGCCCCATCTGGCGATCGGTTCCAGAAACGGCCAGCAGGTTACGCGGCAGGATCGAGAACATCCTTGATGCGGCTAAAGCCGCTAAGCACGTCAACGGGCCGTGGGAGAACCCCGCCCGTTGGCGAGGCAATCTCATCCACCTTCTTCCGCGTGGTCGCAAGAAGACCGACGTTACCCATCATGCCGCCATCCCGTTCGAAGACATGCCAGGCTTTTATACGCGGCTGCGCACTCGTCCTGCGCTCGCAGCGCGTGCTTTGGAATTGACGATCTTGTCCGCAACCCGAACGAACGAGACCCTTCAGGCGACCTGGTCAGAATTCGATCTCGACAATGCCGTCTGGACGATACCAAAGGAGCGCATGAAGATGAACATCGAGCATCGCGTTCCGCTGTCTGACCGCGCCGTGACCATTCTCAAGGAGATCGGCCGAAGCAGCAATCGTCGCCCCAACGCCTTTGTGTTTGCCGGCCAGAAGCAAGGAAAGTCGCTGTCGAATATGTCGATGACGATGGTTCTGCGGCGGATGAAGCTAGGCCACTACACCGTGCATGGGATGCGCAGTTCGTTCCGCGACTACATGGGCGACATGACGGATCACGCCGAAACGATCGTCGAGCACGCGCTGGCCCATCAGGTCGGAGACGAGACCCAACGCGCCTACCGGCGCGGCGATGCCTTCCTAAAGCGTCGCAGGCTCATGAGCGACTGGGCGACATACTTGCTCAATGCGCCGAAACCTGTCAGCAAACGCGATATAAGGCGGGTGAGACCAGCATCGCGCCAAGTGCGATTAGCAACTTAGGTGTCGAATACCGATAGAGCGTTTCAACCGAAGGTTCTGGCAAACCCAGCGGCACTTGGCGGCACGTCGATGCCCATGGTCTCCGCTTGGGTATGGAGGCCCGGTAGCGCACTCCCGGCGCCTTCGCCGAAAATTGCTTCAAGACTACGCACGCAAAGCGTGGTCCCGGCATCGGCCAGCCGGTAATATACCTGCTTCGCCTGCCGACGCGTCGTGACCATGCCCGCCTTACGGAGTTCGGCCAGCTGCTGGCTGAGCGCCGGCTGACCGATCCGGGTCGCCGCGTCGATCTCGCTCACATTCTGCTCGCCGCGCGCGAGTAGCAGCGAGAGCACCATCAGGCGCTGCGGCTGGGCGAACACCTTCAGCTTTTCGGCCGCGAGGTCCGCCTGCGTGCGGCTTTCGTAAAGCGGCGTCATGACGCCCGACGGCAAAACCAGTCGGCCGCCCCTCCATCCTCGGCGGGAAGCAGCAACAAAGGCTCGCCGGGCTGCCAGCCCTCGGGCACCAGCCGATCGCCGCCCTGCGCCGCCTGCAATGCGGCAAGAAGGCGCAGCATCTCCTCGACCGAGCGCCCGACCGTCATCGGATAGTGGATGATCGCGCGAATGATGCCGTCAGGGTCGATAAAATAGGTCGCGCGCAAGCCGGAACTATCCCGTGCGGCCTCGTCGAGCATCCCGTAGGCCCGACCGACCGCCATGGACGGATCCTCGACGATCGGAAAATCGATGGCGACGCCGAACAGTTCGCGGATCGCGCGCACCCAGGCCATGTGCGAGTAAAGACTGTCGATGGAAAGGCCGAGGAGGACGCAGCCGAGCGCCTCAAAGCGCGGCTGCGCTTTGGCCAGCGCCACGAATTCGGTGGTGCAGACCGGCGTGAAGTCCGCGGGGTGGGAGAAAAACACCACCCAGCGCCCGCGCAACGACGACAGCCGCAGCGGCCCCTTGGTGGTTCGCGCCTCGAAGTCGGGCGCGAGGTCGCCCATGCGCAGGGCAACCGCTGCCCGCATTTCCGTATCCGTCATTTCGGTCTTTTCTCATTTTCGGGCGGTTGACGCAACACGATTACACACATACATATATTTCTAGTTAAGTAATCGAGGTGCCTGATGGACTCGCCCCTACGTCACGCCGCAGAGCAGATCGAAGCAGCCACTGAGCGCGGTCCCACGGTCAAGGCCTTCTTCGACGAAGCGACCAACACCGTCAGCTATGTTGTTCACGACCCCGCGACCCTGCGCGCCGCGATCATCGACAGCGTGCTCGATTTCGACCCTGCGTCGGGCCGCACGTCCTTCGCCTCGGCCGACGCGATCATCGCCTATGTCCGCGAACAAGGCCTCGCGGTGGACTGGCTCCTCGAAACCCATGCCCATGCCGACCACCTCTCTGCCGCGCCCTATCTGCAGGGCCGCCTCGGCGGAACGCTGGCGATCGGCGCGGCGATCCTGACGGTCCAGCAGACATTCGGCGCGCTCTTCCATGAGGGCACCGACTTCGCACGCGACGGTTCGCAATTCGATCGCCTGTTCGAGGATGGCGACGTCTTCCGGATCGGCGAGCTTCCCGCGACGGTGCTGCACGTGCCCGGCCACACGCCGGCCGATCTCGCCTATGTCATCGGCGACGCGGCATTCGTCGGCGATACGCTGTTCATGCCCGACTACGGCACTGCGCGCGCGGATTTTCCCGGCGGCGATGCCCGCACCCTCTATCGGTCCATCCGCCGCCTGCTGGAACTGCCACCGCAAACCCTCATGTACCTGTGCCACGACTACAAGGCGCCCGGCCGTGACGACTACCGCTGGGAAACCAGCGTCGCGCAGCAACGCGCGGCGAACGTTCACGTCCACGACGGGATCGACGAAGATGCCTTTGTCGCGATGCGCGAAGCGCGCGACGCGACCCTGGCCATGCCGCGGCTGATCCTGCCATCGATCCAGGTCAACATGCGGGCAGGGCATCTGCCCGAGCCCGAAGACAACGGCACCCGCTACCTCAAGCTTCCGCTGAACGCGTTGTGAGCGCGATCTTCCCGGACGCCGCGCCGGGCCTCGGCTTTCTCGGCGGCCTGCTGATCGGGCTTGCCAGCGCGCTGATGCTGCTGGGGCTGGGACGCATTGCCGGGATCAGCGGGCTCATCGCAGGCGCGACCGGCATCGGTTCGCTGTCGCAATCCCGCATGGTGGCGATCGCCTTCACTCTCGGCCTTCCCCTGGGAGCGGGCCTCGTCACGCTGGCCCGCCCGGTGTCGGTGGCAATCCCCGGTTCGATCCTCACCCTGATCCTCGCGGGGCTGCTGGTCGGCTTCGGGACGCGGCTCGGCAGTGGCTGCACGAGCGGGCACGGCATCTGCGGCCTTTCACGCCTGTCGCCGCGTTCACTGGTCGCCACGACGCTCTTCATGGCAGCGGGCTTTGCCAGCGTCGCAATCATGCGCCTGGCTGCCGGGTCCTGACATGCGCGCCCTGATCGCCCTTCTGTGCGGCACGATCTTCGGCGCGGGCCTGGCCCTGTCCGGCATGCTCGATCCCGCTCGGGTGCGCGCCTTTCTCGATGTGCTGGGGGCGTGGGATCCGACGCTTGGCTTCGTGATGCTCGGAGCCATGCTCCCGATGGGTGCCGCCTGGCTTTTGCAACGGCGGATGCTTCGGCCGCTCACCGGACCGGCGTTCGCGCTTCCGGATACGCGGCGGATCGATGCGCCCCTGATGATCGGAGCACTCCTGTTTGGTCTGGGCTGGGGCATCGCCGGCCTGTGCCCCGGACCCGCCGTCGCCAACCTCGCCATCGCGCCGCTCGCCGTCCTGCCGTTTCTCGCGGCGATGCTCGCAGGGATGCTTCTGCACCGGCTGTGGGCGGCCAGTCGCTTCATCTCAAAGGAATGACCATGGACCCGATCGCCGCCGTGACGGAAGAGTTCTCCATCACTGGCCAGCTCTTGCCCGAAGACATGACCGCGATCGCAGCCGCAGGCTTCCGCTCGGTCATCTGCAATCGTCCCGATGGCGAAGATGCCGGCCAGCCACCCGCCGCGCAGATTGTCGAGGCCGCGCGCCGGCTCGGCATCGCGTTCGCCCATCTGCCTGTCGCCACCCGCGATATCGCGCCTGCCGATGCCGCGGCGATGCGCGGCGCGCTCGCGGCGATGCCTGGACCGGTGCTGGCGTTCTGCCGCACGGGCGCGCGTTCCAGAGCCATCTACGAGGCAGCCATGAAGGCCGGCGGCAGCGCACCCGGCGTCCAGGACGTCGTGATCGTGGGCGGCGGCAGCGCCGGGCTTGCCTGCGCCGCCAGTCTGCTCAAGCGCCGCCCGGACCTTTCGATCACGGTGGTCGAGCCTTCCGGCACACATTACTACCAGCCCGGATGGACGCTGGTGGGGGCCGGCGTCTTCGCACCGGAGGCGACAAGCCGGCCGATGGCAGACGTCATGCCACGACAGGTTCGCTGGATCCGCCAGGCGGTCACCGCTTTCCTGCCCGAACAGAACCGCGTCCGGCTCGAGGGCGGCTCCGAACTGGCCTATCGGGCGCTTGTCGCGGCTCCCGGTCTCAAGCTCGATTGGGATGCGATCCCCGGCCTTGCCCGATCGCTGGGGCAGCACGGCGTCACCTCCAACTATCGGTACGACCTCGCGCCATATACCTGCGATCTGGCTCGGCGGCTGACGCGCGGGCGGGCGCTGTTCACCCAGCCGCCCATGCCGATCAAATGCGCGGGCGCACCGCAAAAGGCGATGTACCTCTCCTGCCATCGCTGGGAACGGACCGGGGCGCTGGCGGGAATCGATACCGAGTTTCACACGGCGGGCGCGGTGCTGTTCGGCGTGCCGGACTATGTGCCCGCGCTCATGTCCTATATCCAACGCTACCGGATCGACCTTCGCCTCGGCTCCCGGCTCGTATCAGTCGACGGCCCGGCCGGCGTCGCTTGTTTCGAACAGTCCGGCAGCGATGGGCTTCGCCTCGTCGAACGCCGCTTCGACATGCTCCATGCCGTGCCGCCGCAGATCGCACCCGACTTCGTGCGCGTGAGCCCGCTCGCCGACGAGAGCGGCTTCATCGCCGTCGATCCGGCGACGCTCCGCCATCCGCGCTGGAGCAACATCTTCGCGCTCGGCGATGCCGCGGCCACCTCGAACGCCAAGACCGCGGCCGCTGCGCGCAAGCAGGCGCCGGTGGTCGCCATCAACCTGCTGGCAGCACTCGATGGCCGTGAACCCGTGGCCGCCTATGACGGTTACGGTTCCTGTCCGCTGACGGTGGAGCGCGGACGCATCGTGCTTGCCGAGTTCGGCTATGGCGGCAAGCTCCTGCCGAGCTTTCCGGCCTGGCTGCTCGACGGACGCAAACCGACCCGCCGCGCCTGGTTCCTGAAGGACCGCCTGCTGCCGCCGATCTACTGGCACGGCATGCTCAAGGGCCGCGAATGGCTGGCCAGACCGCAAGCGATCGGCGTCGGCAGATGATCCTCGAACCCTTGCAATATGTCCTCGGCATCGCCTCGGGCATGCTCGTGGGGTTCAGCCTGGGACTGGTCGGCGGCGGCGGCTCGATCCTCGCCGTGCCGCTCATGGTCTATCTCGTCGGCGTTCCCAGTCCGCATGTGGCGATCGGCACCAGCGCGCTTGCGGTCGCCGCCAACGCCGCGGCGGGCCTCATCAATCACGCCCATGCCCGCAACGTCAAATGGCGCTGCGGTGGCATGTTCGCCGCCGCCGGCATCTTTGGCGCCCTGGCAGGTTCGACGCTCGGCAAGATGGTCGACGGCAACAAGCTGCTCTTCCTGTTCGCCCTGGTCATGCTGCTGGTCGGCACGTTCATGATCAAGGGGCGCGGCAATCCTGGAGACCCCGGCGCCGAATGCAACCGCGAAAAGGCGCCCAAGGTCGTCGGCTACGGCCTTGTCTCGGGACTCTTTTCGGGGTTTTTCGGTATCGGCGGCGGCTTCCTGATCGTTCCCGGACTGGTCGCCTCGACCGGCATGCCGATCCTACTCGCGGTCGGCACGTCGCTCGTCGCGGTCACCGCCTTCGGCATCACCACGGCCGCAAACTATGCCTTCTCCGGCCTCGTCGACTGGCCGCTCGCCGGCCTCTTCGTCCTGGGCGGCGCGGTCGGCACCCTTGCCGGAACCCGGCTCGCGCGCCGGCTCGGCGCGAGGACCGGTCAGCTGACGCTGGTTTTCGCGGCGCTGATCTTCGTGGTCGCCGCCTACATGTTATGGAAGAGCGCCAGCGCGCTGCTGGGCTGACGGTTCGCGATTGCCGAGCGTCATCTGCCGTGTCGCCAGCGCGCGGACAGCGTCGCGATGGGTTACAGCGACCAGGCCGGCGCCTGTCCGATGCAGCCAGGCGTCGAGGTTTCGGCAGAGTTGCTGGTCCGTCGCGGGGTCGAGACCTTCGCTCGGTTCGTCCAGCAGCAGCCAGGACGGCCGGGCGAGCAGCGCGCGGGCGATCGTCAGGCGCTTGCGCTGACCGCCCGAGAGCCGCAGGCCGCCGTCACCGACCCAGGTCAGCAACCCCGCCGGCATCGCGCGAACCTCACGCTCCAGACACGCGATCCGCAGCGCCTCCCAGAGCGCCTCGTCCGCCAGCCCCGGCGCGGCAAGCCGCAGATTGTCCGCGATCGTTCCCGCGATGATGCCGCCCGACTGCGGCGCCAGTGCGCAGCGCCGGACACCCGCACCCGCGAGATAGCCTTCCTCAGGGCAACTATCGGCAAGTCGCACAAGCGATCCCGCCTCGCGCAGACCGGCGAGACCTTCGAGCAATGTCGTCTTCCCGCTCCCCGAGGGTCCCGTGATCACAAGGCGCTCGCCGTCCCGCAACTGCAGGCCGGTCTCATCTCCTGGTACGGCAGGCGGGTCTTGTTCGCTTTCCGGCTCACTATCGACGGCGTCACCCGCAACGACCAGCCCGGCCAGACGATCGAGCCCCGCCCGGGCAACCGCGTCTCGCGCCATCGACCGAATGATACTGCCCAACTGTTCCGTTCCAGCCAGCACCGCCAACAGCGCCATCACCGTACACGGCAGGTCGGCGGTGGAGAGCAACGACACCGCGCCGGCCGCGAGACCGCCTGCGATCATCGGCAAGGCCGTGACCGAGGCCTCGATACGGGCGAAGGCAAGCCTGGCGCGATCCGCCTTGCAGCCCGCTTGCGCGATCTCCTGCTCGACGACGGGCTCGAGGCCGTAGGCCAGAATCTCGGGCGCCGCAGCCACGCGGTCGCCAATACGGGTCCGCAGCGCGCCGATCCGCTGTTGCATCCGCATTGCCGCATCCGGCAGCCAACAGCCGGCCGCATAACGGCCAACGGCGAGCATCGACGCCAAGATCAACAACACTGCACATGTCGCCGCCATTCCCGCCGCAAGCGTCACAGCGACGCAGGCTATGCCCGCCGCGAGCGCCCCGGCATCCGACGGTCGGCGGATCAGCCGGTCTTCCAATGCCGCCACATCGACAAGGATGGCCTCATTCACCGTACCGGCAGGAACGCGGGCAGAGCGCGCGGCGATCAATTCGAACAGCCGCGTGCGCAGTGTCGCCAAAGAGAAGAGCGCCGCCTCGTGCGACCACAGCCGCTCGCCATAGCGCGAGGCTGTCCGCAATATGGCCAGCAGACGGATCAGCGCGCTCGGCAGCAGATAGTTGAACGCCTGCACCGCGATGACGCCCGCGGCGCCCGCGACCGCAGCGGCGGCGATGAACCAGCCCGCCAGCGCGACGAGCGCCAATCCGGCGAGACCGGCTGCGACAGCACAGGCGCCGGCCGCCAGGAAGCTGCGCCGTTTCGGCGCGGTCACGAGCCGCAGCAGGCCGCGAAGCTCGCTCATGGCAGAGCAATCCTGTTATCGGCGGTGGCGGCCAGCAGCGGATCGTGGGTGACGAGCAGCACCGTCCGTCCCGCCATGGCCGAACGAAGCGCATGGAGCACAACCTCTGCCGTGGCGGCATCAAGGTCGGCGGTGGGCTCGTCGAGCAGCCAGAGCGGCGCATCACGCAATAGCGCACGCGCAATGCCGATCCGGCGTCGTTCGCCGCCCGAGAGCCCGGCCCCCTCGACGTCGAGCCACGTGGCCAGTCCCTCGCGTGCCTCCATCACTGCGGTGAGCCCCGCACGGCGGGCGGCATCAAGCACAGCCTCGTCGCTGGCACCCGGCCGGGCCAGCCGGATATTCTCGGCCAGTGTCCCCGACAGGATGGATACGGCCTGACCGACCCAGCTCACCGAGCCGCGAAGCCCCCGGTTCTCCAGCGGGTGACCGTCGATGGCGATGCGGCCCGCTGAGACGGACACCGTGCCGAGCAGCGCGTGCAGCACGGTCGATTTTCCGGTGCCCGTCGCGCCCTCGATCGCGGTGATGCAGCCTGCGGGGCAATCGATGTCGAAGGGGCCGACCCGCACGCCGTCATAGTCGACGCACAGGCCTTCAGCGCGAATGGCAGGCGGACGATCCAGCAC
>NZ_AYOY01000002.1 GCF_000508185.1 Sphingobium sp. C100
CGCCGCCAGCAGCATCACCGCATGTTCCCCGCGCGGATTTTCGCCCAGCATGTCCATGTAGCGGGGAAAGTCCGATGCTTTCTGGCTGTCGTCGCCCGCCGCCGACCAGGGGCCGTTATTGGTGTTCTGAATCCAGCCGCCACCGGGCTTGCGCAAGCGGGGAAGCGCGTCGAGCGGCGTCAGCCCCTTCCAGTCGGTTGCCGGGTCGCTGCCATCGACCGGCCGGCTATAGTCGAAGCGATCGTCGCGCAGCGGCACGAATTGCGGATGGAGATAGGCGATTGTCCCCTTCGCATCCGCAAAGATGGTGTTGTTGGACGAGTTCGCCTGACGCGCCGCGACCTTTACAAAGGCGGCATAGTCGGGCGCCTTGGTGCGCAGGAAGGATTGTTCCAGCGCCGGAATGGGCTTGTCCATCATGGCGAAGGCGACCCATTTTCCGTCCACCTCTCCGATGATCGGCCCATGATGGGTGCGATAGACGGTGAAGCGCCGCTGCGCCAACGTCCCTTCGCCGGTGCGATAGGACAGGGTGACGGTTGCGGACTGGACGGGCCGCTGATCCGCGCCATAGCGATAGGTAAAGCCGCCATCGGGCCGGCGTGTGACGCTTTCCAGAAATTCGTCGACCGCATCGACCGTGCTGGACGTGTGCATCCATCCCGCGGTGGGATTGAACCCCTGATAGATGAAAAACTGGCCCCAGGTCGCCGCGCCATAGGCGTTCAGCCCTTCGTCGCTGGTCATCTGCAATTCGGACCGGAAGAAGAAGCTGGTGTGTGGGTTGATCCACAGCAGCGCATGACCGCTGGCGCTCTTCCCCGGCGCGATCGCGAAGCCGTTGGAGCCGCGCGGTTCCGGGTCGGGATCAGCCATGGCGACGGCGCGGCCGCCCGGCCCGCCGTAAAAGGCCTTGAGCCGGTCGAGCGGAATACGCTCGATGTCGCCGCCGATGCTGCCCTCCGTAAAGCTCATCGCCATCCAGGGTTCGAACTGCGTGATGACACGCGGCTTCACGTCCGGGTGCGTGGCGAGATAATAGTTGAGGCCGTCGGCCCAGGCATCCATCAGCGTGCGCAGCCAGGCGGGGCTGGCCGCATAATCGGCGCGCAGCTTCGCCGGGTCCATATAGAGCCGGGCGCGCAGATCCTGCCAGATCGCATCTTCGCCTTCGGCTTCCGCCGTGCGACCGAGCGCCGTCAGATAGTTGGTTTCGATCCGGTTGAAATCATCTTCCGCCTGGGCATAGATCATCCCGAACACCGCATCCGCGTCGCTGCGCCCATGGACATGGGCAATGCCCCAGTCGTCGCGCTGGATCGTGACCCGCCTGGCCTGCGCCTGCCAGTCGGGCAGTTCGGATCGTGCGCAAACGGGCTGGACGATGAAAAGGGCGGGCAGGAGGCAGGATAGCGGCAGCAGATATTTCATGCCCGTCAGCTAACCCGCATTGCCGGCCGATGTCACCCTTTTTGCCCGGCGGTAAGGCGCCGCCTTGCTCAAGGCCGGGCGAAGGGATCTTCACGCAACGAACGACCCGCCGTTTCCGGCATGAAATGCAGCGCCACCAGCCCCACGAGGCAAGCCGCCATCATCAGAAAGGCAGGCATCAGTTCATTGCCCGTCAGCGAGATGAGACCGCTGCCCATGGCCGGCGCGGTGCCGCCGAAGAGCGACGTGGCGACATTATAGGCGATGGCAAAGCCCGCAAAGCGCACCGAGGTCGGGAAAAGCGCCGGAAAGGTCGCGGAAATCGTCGCGAGTTGGGGCACGTAACAGAGGCCGAGCAGAATGAAACCGATGGTCGCGCCGGCAAGGCCCGTCGCCATCAGCATGTAGAGCGGCACCACGCCCAACAGCAGGCTGACCAGCGACAGCCGCCACATGGCGCGCCGCCCGACCCGGTCGGACATATGCCCGGCAAAGGGCAGAAAGACCATCATGAAGAGCATGCCGATGATCGGCACGATCAGCGCTTCGTCGGTCGTGAGGCCAATGCGACGCTGCAAATAGGTCGGCATGTAGCTGAGCAGCGTATAGTTGACGACATTGAGCGCGACCACCAGCCCGCTCACCACCAGCATCGGCCGCCAATGGCGCGCCAGCAATTGCCGCAGGTTGGGCGTCTCCGCCTTGCCACTGGCCTGGCCGTCTTCGCGGAAGATCGGCGTGTCTTCCATCCGCGATCGCAGATACATGCCGATCAGCCCCATGGGCGCGGCCACCAGGAAGGGGATGCGCCAGCCCCATTCATGCATGGCGCCATCGCCCAGCATCAGGGAAAAGCCCAGCATCAGCATCGCGCCGAAGGAAAAGCCCGCCAGTGTCCCGAATTCCAGGAAGCTGCCGTAAAATCCGCGCCGATCATCGGGCGCATATTCGGCCATGAAAGTGGCGGCCCCGCCATATTCGCCGCCGGTCGAAAAACCCTGCACCATGCGCAGCAGGATGAGCAGCGCCGGCGCCCAGAAACCGATGCTGGCATAGGGGGGGATCAGGCCAACCGCCAACGTCGCCCCGGACATCATCAGGATGGTGAGGGCCAGCACCGATTTGCGCCCCATCCGGTCGCCCAGCGGCCCCCAGAACAGACCGCCGAGCGGGCGCACCAGAAAGGAGATGGCGAAGGTGGCCAGCGCGAACAGCACCGCATCATCGACATCACCCGGAAACAGCGCGGCGGAAATATAGGTTACGCCATAGGCATAGATGCCATAATCGAACCATTCGGTCGCATTGCCGAGCGCCGACGCCGCAATGGCGCGGCGCAGCGTCGCCTTGTCGACCGGATCGACAGCGGACGAAGGGGCGGCGATGGCTGTTGCGGTCATGTCGTCTCTCCGTCGGCGCTGTTGGGATCAAGCAGCGAGGCCATGGGGGTGGTGCGCGGCATCATCTGGAAATCCTGTTGCGCGGGCGCTGGCACGGGCGCGCTCGATATCTGGCGCCAGAGGCCGAAGGCCAATGTCGCCCCCGCGCAAAAGGCGATGAAAAGGAACAGGCCGCCGCTGCCCGTCACGGTCATCAGCGCGGCGGCGCCCATCGGCCCCAGCGCCGCGCCGACCGAATAGAGCAGCACCAGCCGCCCGCTTGCGGCCACACGTTCGGACGCGAGCAGCCGGTCATTGCTGTGCGCTACGCACAAGGGGTAAAGCGCAAAGCTCAACCCGCCGAAACATGCGCCCAGCACCAGCAGCGGCGGGCCGCCGGAAGTCAGCATGGCAATCGCCACGCTGACGACCAGGGTCGCGGCAAAGCTCCATACGATCACCGCGCGCCGGTCATAGCGATCGGACAGTCGCCCGAGCGGCCATTGCATCGCTACGCCGCCCAGGATCACGATCATCATGAAGCTGGCGGTCGCACCGAGATTGAGGCCCAGCCGGCGGACATGGACCGGGGCAAGGCCATAAAAGGCGCCCAGCATCAACCCGGTGGCAACCGCACCGACGACGCCCAGCGGCGACGCGGCGAACAGCGAGCGGATCGAGAAGGCTGTCGCCTCCTCGGGCGCGGGCGCACTGGAGCGGGTGAGGCAAAGCGGAATGATGGCGAGCGAGATCAGGATCGAGGCGATCTGGAATGGAATGGCGGGCAGCGCGCCGCTGGCGCCGAGCAGCAACTGGCCCACGGCCTGTCCCGAATAGAGCGCCACCATATAGGCGGCCAGGATGCTCCCGCGCGTATCGACATCGGCCCGGTCGTTGAGCCAGCTTTCGAGACAGATGAAAACGCCCGCAACACAAACGCCGTCGACCAGCCGCAGGCAGACCCAGAGGAGCGGATGGTCAAGCAGCACATAGGAAAGAGTGCTGGCCGACAGCAGGGCGACGAAAGCGGCGAAGGCCCGGATGTGCCCCACTTGCCGCACGATGCCCCCGGCCCGCAGCGCGCCGATCACCAGCCCGCCAAAATAGGCGGTAGCGACCGCGCCGATCGCCATCGTACCGGCGCCCGCCCGCTCCAGCCGCAGACTGATGAGGGTCGCCAGAAAACCACTGCCCGCCATCAGCATGAAGATGGCGAGCAGCAGGCTTTGGACAGGACGGATGGCAGCGAACATCGCGCGTAAGTCAGGGCGCGTGGCGCTCAGGCCGCGCGCCGGCCCTCCGCCGCCGGTTCGTCATCCTCCACCAGCGCGCGGTGGAGCGCGGCGACGGCGGCGTCATAATGGCGCGTATCCACGATAAACTGCACGTCCACATTGCGGATCTGGTGCTGCATCGCGATCACATCGATGTTCGCCTCGGCCAATGCCTTGAGCGCATCGGGCATGAGGCCTGGACGGGAAATGTCGCTGCCGATCACTGACACGATCGCCACCGGATGCGCGGAGATGGACGCATCGGGATAGCGATCCTGAAGATCGGCGATCACGCGCTTCACCTTGGCCGCATCCGCAGAGAGATAATGGGTGATGGTGTTGGCGTTCGACGCCTTGCTCACGATCCAGGCGCCATGCCGGGTCAGAGCCTCCAATATGGCGGCATCATAGCCTTTCACCCCGACCATATCCTGTTCAAAGAACTGGAGCGCCTGAGCGGTGCGGACGCCGGTGACGATTTCCACGCGGGGCGTGTCCGAAACATATTTGCCGCAGATCAGCGTGCCGCCATCTTCCCGGTCGAAGGTGTTGCGCACGCGCAGCGGAATGTCGGTCTGGCGCAGGCCACGCCCGGCGCCGGGATGAATCGCCTCCATACCCAGATTGGCGAGCTGGTCCGCCACGTCGTAATTGGTGCGGCCGATCTTACGGGCCTTGTCCGTGCCGACCAGCTTCGGGTCCGCGCTCGACAGGTGGAATTCCTTGTGAATGATCGCCTCACGCGCATGGGTCAGCACCGCAATGCGCGAAAAGGTCATTTCGGAATAGCCGCGCGCATAACGGCGGACCATGCCCTCGCTGCACCCGGCATAGCCGGTCACGATCGGCAGCGCGGTGGCAAGATCGATCGTGGCGAAGGCCTGCTCGATCCGCTCGTCAAGGCCGCGCATATCTTCCTGATCCCAAAGCGTCAGGTCGACAAAGCAGGCGTTGACGCCGCGATCACGCAGCAGCAGCGCGGTCGAGTGGGCGCTATGCGCCTCGCCAAGGCCGGCGAGCAGTTCCCGCACCGTCACCAACTGTTCCTTGACGCAGAAACGGCCGTGGCTGCGCAGCCGCGCCAGATCGTCGAGGCAGGCGGCGACGGCGTCGATCCGTGCATCGACAAAGGCGTTGGCTTCGGCCAGGCTTTCGGCGCGCACAAACATGTCCGCATTGCGCTTGTGCATCGCCTTGCGCACGATCTCGATCGCGTCGCGCCAGCCGTCCGCGCCGTCATCGGCGACGAACCGGGCATAAACGCCTGGCTCGCCCGATTTCTTGTGCTCCAGCAACAGGTCCGTCATCCCGGCATAGGCCGACACGACGAAGATGCGGTTATAGAGATTCGCGCCTTTGCGCCCCGCGATCAGGACATTGTCGAACAATGTGGCGGTGGCGGCCATGGACGTGCCGCCGATCTTTTCAACGCTATGCTTCCCGCTCATGCCAGCGCCTCCTCCATAAGAGAGCCGGTAACAGGCTCGATCGGCTGCGGTTCGCCGCGTGCCGCGATGAATTCCGGGCGCGGCTTGTCGACGCCGAAGGGTGCGGCCAGGCGATTGCTGACGGCGTTATAGACCATGAAGGCGTTGGCGCGCGGGAAGGGCGTGATGTTGCCGTTCGACCCATGCATCGTGTTGCAATCGAAAACCACCACCGATCCAGGCTTGCCGGTCGGGGCGACGATACCATGTTTGTGCGCCAGTTCGGCCAGGCTGTCCTCATCGGGCACGCCATATTCCTGTTTCTTGAGCGACTGGCGATAATGATCCGCCGGCGTTTCGCCGATGCAGGTCAGATACGCCTTGTGACTGCCCGGGATCAGCATCAGCGGCCCGTTATTGGGCGTGTTTTCCGCCAGCAGCACCGACATGGAAAGTGCCCGCATACGCGGCATACCATCTTCGACATGCCAGGTCTCGAAATCGCTGTGCCAGTAGAATTCCTTGCCGGTGAAGCCGGGCTTATAGTTAAGGCGCGACTGATGGATATAGACGGGCTGGCCCAGCAGGAACTGCGCGACACCGGCCAGCCGGCTGTCGGCGGCCAGGCGGCCGATCACATCGCTCTGGGCATGGATCTTGAAGATCGAGCGGACTTCCTTGCCGCCCGGCTCGGTGATGACGGTTTCGTCTTCCAGCGCCTGCGGATCAGCCAGCAGCTTGCCGGCCTCGCGCTGAAGGAAGGCGACTTCCGCGTCCGAGAAAATATCCTCCAGGACCAGGAAGCCGTCGCGATCAAACTGTTCGGCCTGCGCGCGGCTGATCGGCGCGGCCTCGGTCCATTCGCTGTGAACGACAGGGTCAAGACGCGGCAGGAATTCCGCCACATCGGCATGGCGGGACGGGTAGATGTCTTGCATGGGACTTCCCCCTCTTATTGTTGATACAGGTAGTTGGAGCAGGCTTCCGTCCACTTTTGCCGCGGACGGAAGCCTTGCCGCTATCGCCTTAACTGGCGAGCGCGGGCTCGCGATTGCTTTCGGGATCGGCCGGATAGGCGCCGCTTTCGTCATGCACTTCCTTGCCGGTCACCGGAGGATTGAAGACGCAGGCGCACAATATGTCGGTTTCCGGGCGGACGATGTGCTTGTCATGGGCGTTGAGCGCATACATGACGCCGGGCGCGAGTTGATGCGTCACGCCATCGCCCAGATCCTCGATGGTGCCGGTGCCCTTGAGCACCAGGACCGCTTCGAGATGGTTCTGATAATGCATGTGCAGCTCTTCGCCGGCATACATGGTGGTGACATGGAAGGAGAAGCCCATGGCGTCATCCTTGAGCAGCAGGCGGGCGCTTTCCCAGCCTTTGGATTTCACATTCTGATCCGACTTGCGGATGTCCTGAAGCTTGCGAAGGAACATGTTTTTGTCTCCTTTTTATTCTGCGGCGACGCCGTAGGTGACGGTCAGGGCGGACCGGACCGCCCCCTCAAGGATATCGAGGCCGGCCGACAGCACGGCGTCGTCAATCACGAGGGGCGCCAGCACCTTGACGATTTCGTCATGAGCGCCGCTGGTTTCGATGATGAGCCCCTGCGCGAAGCAGGCGGCGGTGATGGTTCCGGCAACCTCGCCAGAGCCGACGTCAATGCCGCGCATCATGCCACGGCCGCGAGTCGAGAGGCCATGTTCAGCCGCCATCGCCTCCAGGCGACGTTCCAGCAGAGCGCCGCGACGGGCAATGTCCTGCTGAAACGCGTTGTTGCTCCAGAAATGACGCAGCGCGGCAGTGGCCGTCACGAAGGCATGATTGTTGCCGCGGAAAGTGCCGTTATGTTCGCCCGGCGACCATTGGTCGAGTTCCGGGCGGAACAGGGTCAGCGCGAAGGGCAGGCCCATGCCCGACAGCGACTTCGCCATGGTGACGATGTCGGGGGTGAAACCAAATTCTTCGAAGCTGAAGAAATTGCCGGTGCGGCCGCAGCCCGCCTGAATGTCGTCGACGATCATCAACGCGCCATGGCGCTTGGCGATGTCGGCAATCTTGCGCAGCCATTCGGGCGACGCGGCATTGAGGCCACCTTCGCCCTGCACGGTTTCCACGAGGATCGCTGCCGGCGCGTCAAGGCCGCTCGAAGGGTCGGACAGGCGACGTTCCAGCAATTCGGCGGTATCGACGTCCGGACCGTGATAGCCGTCATAGGGTTCATGGGCGACATGGGACAGCGGCACGCCCGCGCCACCGCGCTTGGCGGCGTTGCCGGTGCAGGCGAGCGCACCCAGCGTCATGCCGTGGAAGCCGTTGGTGAAAGCGATCACCAGTTCGCGCCCGGTGATCTTGCGCGCCAGCTTGATCGCGGCCTCGACGGCATTGGTGCCGGTCGGACCCGTGAACATCGCGCGATAATCCAGACCGCGGGGCTTGAGGATCACCTCCTCCAGCGTGGTGAGGAAATCCTCCTTAGCATCGGTGTGAAGATCCAGCCCGTGGGTGACGCCGTCACTGGCGATATAGTCCATCAGCGCGGTCTTGAGCACCGGGTGGTTGTGACCATAGTTCAGCGTCGAGCAGCCCGACAGGAAGTCGAGATAGCGGCCGCCCTGGTTGTCATGCATCCACACGTCCTGCGCCTTGTTGAACTGGCGCGGCATGGATCGGGCGTAGCTCCGCACACCCGATTCGCGCCGTTCATAGATGGCAGTGTCGGGAATGGACGAAGTCGGTTTTGGAAGGGTCGTATTCATGGCTCAAATGTCCTCCTGTTGGTGCCGCCCCTTTGGGGTCAGCGGGCCGATGCGCGCCTGCCATTCAGTGGCATGGGCGCCGGCGAAATGGGCTTCGCGTTCAAAACGCGCCGTCTTTTCCAGTTCCGCGCCCCAATTGCGGGCGAGACCATCGAACAATGCCCAGGATGCGCGATTATCGTCGGTGATGGTGGTGGTCAGGTGCGTGACGCCGGCCTGCTCGGGCCGCGCCAGCAGCGCATCAATCATGCGGCTGGCGAGCCGCTGACCGCGCGCGGCGGACGATACCGCCACCTGCCAGACGAAGAAATTTTCAGGCGCCGCGGGCGGGCGGTAACCCGACACCCAGCCGACCACGCGACCGTCGCGTTCCGCGATGACGCAGCTGTCGGCAAAATCGCTGCATTGCAGCAAATTGCAATAAGCCGAGTTGGGATCGAGCGGCGGGCAATCCGCGATCAGCCCCGTCACAGCCGGGCCGTCGGTGGCGACGGGCTTGCGAAATTCAATGTCCTGCCCCTTGTCCCGTTCGGAACGCGCAGAAGCCCGTGGCGGCGCAGCCGCTGTAGCTTGGGAATCGAAGATTGTTCATCTCCCGAATTATCTTTTCCACAGAAGGGCGATTTGCCTTCCGTTACGGCGCGGAATATGCCGATTTTTGGGATTTTTTCAACCCCGCGCGTGAAATTTTATTTTGCTCACCGAACCAAATCGCGGATTCCAACGGATGTTATCGCCGATATTGGTGTCGCCCCCAGCTTCCGCTATGAGCCCTGTCATGGACCCTGCAATCGCTACGCTGACTCTGCGCGCGCTTCGGCGCATCTTGCGCGCTACCGACATCGGCAGCCGCCAACTCGCCGCCGCCACCGGGCTCACGCCGTCCCAATTATTGGTATTGCGGGAAATCGATGCGCGCGACGCAGCAACGCCCGGCGCCATTGCGCAAGCGCTGCAATTCAGTCAGGCGACGATCACGACGATTGTCGATCGGCTGGTCGCGTTGGGATATGTACAGCGCCAACGCAGCGAGAAGGACAAGCGCCAGTTCCACCTGCGCATCCTGGCCGATGGCGTAAGTGCGCTGGACGATGCCCCAGACCCGCTCCAGACCATTTTCACCGATCGATTCGGGCAGTTGCAGACCTGGGAACAGGCATTGATCCTGGCGTCGGTTGAGCGGCTCGCGACATTGATGGGCGCACAGAATATCGACGCGGCCCCCCTGCTGGACAGCGGATTGATCGACCGGTCGGAACCGGTCTGAACCGCGCGCGCCGCTGCGGTTCAAATCGCAGGACGGCGTCGTCTCCGCCCTCATGCGCACAGCGAACGGCGCCGGCGGGTCGAGGGGCGGCAGATCATCCTCAGCCCCGTCCAGCCGGCGCAGCGGACTGCTCCACTCCGGTGGCCCGACCTTAAGCCCAGTCTGCCGTGCCGATATTGTGCAGGGGAGACACGCTGCGCAAGGGAGCGGGTCTTCACCCGACCGGACACTTGATGCTCAGACGATTCTTCGCCTCTTCCTCCCATGACATGGCTATTGACCTTGGCACCGTGAATACGGTCATCCATGTCCGTGACCAGGGCATCGCGCTCAACGAACCCTCCGTCATCGCAGTGGAAACGATAGGCGGTGTGCGCCGGGTGAAGGTCGTGGGCAATGAGGCCAAGCCCATGATGGGCAAGACCCCCGCCAACATCCAGGCGATCCGTCCCCTCCGCGACGGCGTCATTGCCGACATTGATGTCGCCGAACAGATGATCAAGCATTTCATGGCGAAGGCGGCGGGCGGCAGCGGCCGGTTCAGGCGACGCAATGATGTGGTCATCTGCGTGCCGTCCGGTTCCACCATGGTGGAGCGCCGCGCCATACGCGTTGCGACGATGAACGCGGGTGCTTTGCGCGTCCAGCTGATCGACGAGCCGATGGCGGCGGCGATCGGCGCGGGCCTGCCGGTGACGGAGCCGCGCGGCGCCATGGTGGTGGATATCGGCGGCGGCACGACGGAGGTCGCCGTGCTCTCGCTTCAAGGCATCGCTTATAGCAGTTCGGTCCGGGTCGGCGGCGACCGGCTGGACGAGGCAATTTCCTCCTACATCCGTCGCAACCATAATCTGATGATCGGGGAGATGACGGCGGAACGGGTCAAGCACGCCATCGGTTCGGCAGTCCGCCCGCTCGATGCGGGGCAGTCGATGAAGGTCAAGGGCCGCGACCTGGTGAACGGCCGCCCTGCCGAGATCACGATCAGCGAAGCCGAGATCGCCGACGCGCTGGCGGAGGGCGTGGGCCATATCAAGCATGCGGTGATGTCCGCGTTGGAACGGACCGCCCCTGAACTGTCCGCGGACATTATCGACGAAGGCATCACCCTGACCGGCGGCGGCGCGCTGTTGCGCAGGCTGGATCAGGCGCTGATGGAACATACCGGGCTGCCGGTGAAGGTGGCGGACGATGCGCTGATCTGCGTCGCGAAAGGCGCTGGCAGGGCGCTGGAGGACGCTGCCTATGCCGGCGTGCTGACCACCGCCTGACGGCGCGCGCCGCACGATCATGCGACCGCCCTGGTCGTGCCCCCTTTGACCAGACCTTGGCGCAGAAGCGCATCGATCGACCAGGCACCACCGCCGCGCGCAATCAGGGGCAACAGGATAGCCGTCCAGCTCAGATGCGTCGGCCAGGCATCGGGATAGACGAAAATCTGGATGACGAGGGTCATGCCCAACAATGCGAGAGCCGAAAGCCGCGTGGCGAAGCCCAGCAGCAAGAGCGCGGGGAAGAGATGCTCCGCCAGGGTCGCGAGCGTCGCTGCAAGTTCGGGCGGGATGATCGGAAGCGCATATTCGGTGCGGAACAGCTCATAGGCGCTGTCGGTGATGGTGAATATGCCCTCCACCTTGGTACGCCCCGACAGAAAGAAGATCGTCGCGATACCGATCCGAGCCACGAAAAGCAGCAAGGCATCGGGAATCCGCATCAAGACGCGACGAACGATGCCGTCGTAAAGCGCTGCGATCAGGTTCATCGATGGTCTCCTGATGAGGGACCGGGGCGACCTGCACCCCGGCCATTGTCGGTCATGCCGCCTTGGGGCTGAGCGAGCCGTTACCCTTGGGCGTCTTGATCGAGGTGCAGGTGCCCGCCTTGACCAATTTCCAGGCATTGCCCTGATAGTCGATCTTTGACGTTCCGGCGCAGCTCGTCCCAGCGCCAGCGGCGCAATCATTCTTGCCGGCCAGCGAAACGCCGTAGCATTTCTCCATGGCGGGCTTGGTCTGGGCGTCGGCGCTCGCCGACAGCGCGACAGATGCAATGGCGATGCTGGCCGCGAGCGCGGCATGGGTGGTGCGCATAATCAATCCTCGTCTAATGATCGCCTCGTCGCGCGGCCCGGCAGGAGAGAAGCCGGGCCGCACGGTGACCGGGGAGGAGGCGGGATGCCCGTGTCACATTCATAGTTCGCGACGGGAGCGAGGACCGTTACACCGACGTGGCGGAAAAAAGGATCGGGGCGCTGTAACCTGCCGCCCGCTTTACGCGAATGGCAGGTGAGGAGATCGAATGCGGACGAACGAGGACGTATTGCGCGGCCTGATGATCGATGGGTTGGACGGTGATGCCGCCGCCCATACGACATTGCTGCGCCTGCTCGTTCCGCTTCTGCGGGGTTTCTATCGGCGCCGGGTTCGCGGCGCCGATGATGATGTCGAGGATCTTGTGCAGGAAACCCTGATTGCCGTTCATACACGTCGCGCGACCTATGATTGGGATCGCGCCTTCACCGCCTGGGTGTTTGCAATCGCCCGATATAAGATGGTCGATCATTTCCGCCGTGCAGGCCGGCTCCGTCCGATCGACGACCTGGAGGAGACGTTGATAGCGGATGATTTCGAAGCTGCTGCGATCGCGCGGCTGGACATCGACGACCTTCTGGCCGGCCTTCCGCCCAAGCAGGCGAGGATGATCCGCGCCACCCGGATCGACGGTTTGAGCGTCGCCGAAGCGGCAAGCGCCGACGGCATCGGAGAATCGGACGTCAAAATTTCGGTTCATCGCGGATTGAAAGCGCTGATCGCGCGCGTGCAAAGGCCGGCGCAATGAAGACTGACGACCTGATCCTCTCCCTTGCCCGCGACACCCGGCCGATCCGCCGTGACGCAATCCGCCGGCGAATCGCTGCCGGCCTCATCGCCGGTGGCATCGTTTCTGCCGTTTTTATCGCATTCTCGATCGGCCTGCGCCCCGACCTGTGGCTCGCCATGCAGGGCGCCGCCTTCTGGATAAAGTGGGGCTATACGCTCTCGCTCTCCGCCGCCGCGATGGCGATGACGGTTCAGCTCGCCCGGCCAGACAGCGACCGGGTGCGCGGGCTCTGGTTGACGGCGGTTCCTGTCATCCTGCTTGCCGGCATCGGCCTGATCGAGCTTGCATTGACCCCGCGCGCCGACTGGCTTGCAATGTGGCTGGGCCACAGCTGGCAGGCCTGTCCGCTGATCGTCTTTACCTTGTCGATCCCGATCTTCGGAGGTCTGCTTTGGTCGTTCCGGAGCCTTGCCCCGACGCGGCTGCGGGCCGCCGGCGCGGCTGCCGGACTGTTGGCCGGCGCGTTCTCCGCGACGATCTATTGCATCCACTGCCCCGAAGTGTCGGCGGTCTTCGTGCTGACCTGGTATTCGCTCGGCATCCTGTTGACGACGCTCCTGGGCACGCTCCTGGGGCCACGCCTGCTGCGGTGGTGACGCGATGATCGGCATGTGCGGGGAGGAACACCGCGAATTTACGTCGTCGCTGTAACCAAATCACGCGCTGCCGCGAAATGTGGACGCCATCCCGGCAGAAGCAAATTTCGGAGACAAGCACATGCTCACCCTCAACACCGGCCTCGGCATGGCCGCGTCCGCCGCCGTCATCGCGATCGCCGCCGCCTCGGCCCCTGCGGCCGCCGCCACACAAGGCGCCGCCGCTGGCGAGACGATCCACTGCTACGGCATCAACACCTGCAAGGGCACGTCGGACTGCAAGACCGCCAAGAACGAGTGCAAGGGCCAGAACGACTGCAAAGGCCAGGGCTTCAAGGCGATGACGAGCAAGGCGTGCAAGGCTGCGGGCGGCAGCCTGACCGAAGCCAAGTGACGCGCTGTCGGCCCGGCCGCCCAGGCGCGTCGGGCCGACCTTCTCCACGCAATCAGGAGCGCATCCGATGATCCCATCCTTTGCCGGCTTCGGCCTCGGCCTGCGCAAACCCCATTATGCCGAGTTCCTGGAACACCGTGTGTCGGTGGATTTTCTGGAGGTGATCTCGGAAAATTTCATGGTCGATGGCGGGCGTCCGCGACAGATACTGCGCGACATCCGGGCGCGATATCCAGTGGCGCTGCATGGCGTTTCGATGTCGATCGGTTCGGCAGACGGACTCGATGCTGCCTATCTGACGCGACTGCGGAACTTGATCGACGAAATCGAACCGCTTTTCGTGTCGGATCATCTAAGCTGGACGCGGATCGAAGGCTTCAACTCGCACGATCTGCTGCCGCTGCCCTATACTGAGGAATCTCTCGCCATGGTCTGCACCAATGTCGACAGGGCGCAGGATGTGCTGGGCCGTGCGATGCTTATCGAAAACCCGTCAACCTATCTGGAATTTGCGCCTGCCGACATGAGCGAGTGGACGTTTTTGGGCAGGCTTTGTGAACGGACCGGCTGCGGACTGCTGCTCGATGTGAACAATGTCTTTGTCAGCGCGACCAATCACGGTTTCGATCCGCGCGCCTATCTTGATGGCGTGCCGCATGAGCATGTGCGCCAGATCCATCTCGCCGGTCACAGTCGGGGCGAACAGCTGCTGGTCGATACGCATGATCAGCCCGTAGCGCTGACGGTGTGGGAGTTATTTGCGCATATATGGCCGCAGCTCGGCCCGGTGGCGACGATGATAGAGCGTGATGACAATATCCCGCCGCTCGCCGAATTGCTCGCCGAGCTTGCCGCGGCGCGCCGGGCTGCGGCGGGTGACATGCCGGTGGCGGCATGACCCTCCTGTCCATGCAGCGCGACATGCGCGCCTGGCTTGTGCATGAAGACGAAGCCGCCGCCGCACGGATGGGCGCGCGTGCACATGCCGGTTTTGGCGTGTATCAGAATAATTATCGCGCGCAGCTCGTCGCCTGCCTCGAGAGCAGCTTTCCCAGGACGCGCGCCTGGACGGGCGACGAGGCGTTCCTCAACGCCGCCGCACTGCACATCGATCGCGTGCCGCCGAGCAGTTGGACACTTGATGCCTATCCGCACGATTTCCCGACCACGCTCTCGGCGCTTTATCCCGACGACCCGGAGATTGAGGAGATTGCACAAATCGAGTTGGCGCTCGAGCAGATGTTCGTAGCGGCCGACGGGACTATTGTGACCGTTGATGACTTGCAGGACATCGACTGGGACAGAGCATCGCTGCGCATCGCGCACACAATCGAACTGGTCGATCTTCGGACCAACGCCTTCGCGCTCTGGTCAGCCATTGCCGCCGGCGATCAGCCGCCGACGGTCGAGCATCGCAAGGTGTCCGACATCATCCTTGTGTGGCGCCAAGACGGGCAGTGCCGCATCCGAACGATCGACCAGACAGAATTTCAAGCACTGCGCGCGCTCCGCGCGGGCACGCGGTTCGGCGATCTGTGCAGCGATGCTGCTATCCTGTTTGGCCAGGAAAGGGGCACCGCGCTCGTCGGCCAATGGCTGGGCAAGTGGTTGGCTGACGGATTGATCGCGGCGATCGACTAGTGGAACAGTGAAATTGCGGCCCGCCATGATCCGCGCGCGGCGGTCACGGCGCAGATCCCCGCGGCCACCGACCGGTGCTGCCCCGCACAATCAGCGCATGGGGCAGCATCAGATGCGTATCGTGATCGACGTCCTTTTTTCGAAAAGACGGGTCCACCAGCATGTCGACCGCGGCAGCGGCCATTTCCGCCTTGGGTTGACGGATCGTCGTGATTTGGGGCCATGCCGCGCGAGACGAGGCCGTGTCGTCGAAGCCGGCGATGGACAGGGCGTCGGGCACCGCTATATCCAGCTTCATCGCGGTGATGAGCGCGCCAAGGGCCATGTCGTCGTTGCTGGCAAAGATCGCGCTGGGCCGATCCGGTCCGCGCAACAGCACCTCGCCCAGTTCAAGGCCTGACCGAAATCTGAAGTCGCCGCGCAGCAACAAGCGCTCCTCGACGGCGACACCCGCCGCCGCCATGGCAGCGCGAAAGCCTTCCTCCCGCCGGATGGACGCGCTGTGCGTCAATGGCCCCTGGATGAAGCCGATATGGCGATGGCCAAGGCCGATCAGATAGTCGGTCATTTCCCGCGCGGCGCCATGATCGTCCATCCGGACCGCGCCCGATCCCTCCGGCTCGACCGAAGGCGCCATCAGCACATAGGGCACGCCCGATTGCCGGAACAGGTCGATCAGTTCGGGCGTATCGCAAATAGGAGGGGCGATGATCGCGCCGTCCAGGCGCAGGGCGGCAATGCTGTCCTGGACATGGCCCTGCCATCCAGCGCGGTTTGGCTCCACCGGCTCCACCACCAGATGATAGCTGCGTTCCCGGCATCGGATCAGGGCGCCATGCTGCACGTCGGCGGCATAGCCCGATACCGGATCGTCGATGAACAGGCCAAGCAGATAGGAACGGGAACTGGAAAGGCTGCGGGCGAAGGCATTGGGGCGATAATCCAGTTCGGCCACGACCCGCTGAACGGCTGCGCGGATCGCGGGCCGGACATGATCCTCTCCATTGATGACGCGCGATACGGTTTTGGGGGAGACGCCGGCGCGGGCCGCGACATCTTTGATCGTGACGGTTTTCATGAATTTTGCTCCTGCGGCTTGGGGCAATGGGCCGCAAACCAGGCGATGAAGGCATAGCATCCGGCCGGCAGGGCCAGCGCCGGCAGCAGGGCCGTCGCATCGGCCAGCGCCCCGGTGACGACAGGGATGATTGCTCCGCCCACCACCGCCATGCACAGCCACATGGACGCGACCGGCGCCTGTCGGGCGTCGGGCGGCAGCGCCATGGCATAGATAGTGGGATACATGATGGCGTTGCACAGTCCCACCGCGATCAGGACGCCGGCGCCAAACGCACCGGGCAGAAAGATGGCCGACAATGTCAGCGCGACGGCGCCCAGCGCAACGGCGAGGAGCAGCCGGGATTCGGCCATGTGCATCATCATCCACGCGCCAAGAAACCGACCGGCCATGGCGCCGCCCCAATACAGGCTGACCAACTGACCGCCGATCACCGGCGTCACGCCCAACCGGTCGGGGCGCATCAGCACGGTAGGCAGCAGCGCGCCTATCGCCACCTCCGCCCCGACATAGAAGAAGATCGCGGCCGTCCCCCATTTCAGACAGGGCAGACGGATCACCTGAAACATCCGCCCCGTCTGCGTGAACGGCTGCGCCTCGCCCCGCGCCAGCAGGTTGCGATGCCGGAAATAGGCCAGCATGAGGATCGCCGTGACCAGCGCTGTGCCGGCAAAGGGCAAGGTCGCGCCGACGCCGCGCGCGGCATCGGCGTCAAGTTCAGCCAGCAGCAACGGCGCGCTGATGAGCGGCCCCAATACAGTGCCAAGCGAATTGAAGCCTTGCAGCAGCGTCAGCCGGCGAGCGGCGCCGCGCGAAGGACCGATGACGGCGACGACTGTATTGGACGCGATCTGGAGGAAGGTCTGTCCAGCCGACAGCAGCAGCAGCGCGCCCAGCACCATCGCGAAAGACAGGATGGTCTGCGCCAGCGTCAACGTCAGGCAAGCAGCCGTCATCACCGCCAGCCCGACGACAATGGCCCGCATATAACCGTTGCGGACGATGATCCAGGTGATCGGCAGCGCGAACAGCAGATAGCTGGAGTGGAAGGCAAGCTGGACCAGCAGCGCATCACGATAGTCCAGATGCAGCGTCAGCTTGAGTTGGGGCACCAGGAGACTGACCGAGGAGGTCAGGAACCCGCCGATGAAGAACACGCCGATGGATAGCCGAAAAAGACGGTTCGCGATTTGATCGCCTTCGGGAGGAGTCAAGGTTGACGTAACGATAACCATCAAGCCGGGTTTACGATTGATCCTTACAGCGCGGATGCCGCCAAGGAAAGCGATGCCGGAAAAAGCGCAGGGCTATGTGCGCGAATTTGACATCGATGTCAAAACACTGTTGACATCGTTGTCAGGCTTTGGTCTTTACACGCAACACAACAATGTGAGTCCAGGGAGAGAGATGATGAAAAGCATTGCGCTCGTCGCAAGCACCGCGCTTGCGACCATGACGCTGGCGTCGGTCCCCGCTTTCGCGCAGGATGGCACGGCCGCGCCGCAGGCCGCCCGGCAATCCGACAATGGCTATGGCGGCGACATCATCGTCACCGCCACCCGCCGCGAAACCACGCTGCAATCGACGCCGATCGCCGTGTCCGCCTTTGGCCAGGCGCAGCTCGACAAGCAACAGGTGAAGGATGTGACCGACCTGGCTCGCTTCGTCCCCTCGCTCCAGTTCAACCAGCAGGGCGACCAGTCGGCGGTGCTGTTGACGTTGCGCGGCATCGGCAATGACAGCGCCTATACCGAAGTGGCCGATCCCGAAGTCGCCATCTATGTCGATGGCATTTACTCGCCGCGCGCGCAGGGCGCTTCGGTGCTGATGTACGACATGGAGCGGGTGGAAGTGCTGCGCGGGCCGCAAGGCACTTTGTTCGGCCGCAACGCGACCGTCGGCGCACTCAGCCTGATTTCCGCCAAGCCCAGGCTCGGCGAATTCAGCGGCAATGTCGAAGTCACCGCCGGCAATTACGATCGTCTGGGCGTGCGCGGCGCGATCAACATTCCGGTGAGCGACACACTGGCGTTCCGCGTCGCGTTCGTCACCGACCGGCATGACGGCTATGCCGATTTCCAGCCCGCCCCGGACATTGCCGGCATCAACAAATCGGCCTTCGTCACCACCGGCAAGAAATATTACGCCGCCGACCAGCAGTCGGGCCGCGTGTCGATGCTCTGGGAACCGAGCGACAAGTTCAGCTGGAATCTCTCGGCGGAAGGTTTCCTCGACAATGGCGCGCCGGTCATCGGCCTGCTCCAGACGCCGCGTGCCGGGACCAAGCGCTGGTCGACGCTGAGCGACACCGCGCCCGATACCGACCGCTATTCGGTCGCGGTGCGCAGTACCATGAACTACGACATCACAGACGGCATCCAGCTGAGCTATATCGCCGGCTGGTCGCGGATCGGCGGTTCGACCCAGACGGATGCCGATGCAGGCGCCCTGCCCCCGACCGGTGAGGTGGATGCGAACGGCAACGACCTGCCGCTGGGCGCCTTTGGCGAGAACCGCACCCTGTCGTCGCGCTATGATTTCCAGAGCCATGAAATCCAGTTGAAATCGTCGGGCGATCAGGTGATCGACTGGATTCTGGGCGCCTATTACAGCCACGAAAAGAACCGCATCCGCTTCGACATCGACCAGCGCAACGGTTATCGCGACGGCACTTTCAGCTGGGCCGGCAGCTTCATCCAGGCCAACCGCCAGATCGACAGCCGCGCCGTTTTCGGCCAGGCGGTATGGCATGTCAGCGATGCGCTGCGCGTGACCGGCGGCCTGCGCTACACCTCCGACAAGAAAGAGGATATTGGCGGCCGCAACGTGACCTTCTCGGGCGAAGGCTGTTCCGATGCCGACAAGCTGCCGGGCGGCGCCTGCACCGGCGGCATCTTCGGCGCCTATCCGGGCGCGAGCGCGGAGGAACTGGCCGCGCTGCTGCCGGGCTTCTCCATTTCCAGCAATGATGTGAAGGGCAAGTGGGACAAGCTGACCTATCTGGCCCGTGTCGATGCTGATCTGGCGCAGGATGTGCTGGGCTATGCCAGCATCAGCACCGGCTTCAAGTCGGGCAATATCCAGGACAATGCCGGCCTGACCGATCCGGAAACGCTGACCAACTATGAAGTGGGCTTGAAGTCCCGCTTCCTGGATCGCCGCGTGACCCTGAACCTCGCCGCCTATTACAGCGACTTCAAGGGCTATCAGGTGAACCAGGCCGTCACCTTCCGCGACGATGAGGGCAATGTCGTGCGCAGCCAGATGATTACCCAAAATGCCGAGGGCGCTAAGGCTTATGGCCTGGAGGCGGAAATGGTCGCGAACCTGACCGACAATGACAGGCTGCAATTTTCCGGCACGATTCAGAAAACCAAACTGGAGGAACTGGAGAGCGTCGACGGGCGCCTCTATGATGCGGGCAAGCTGTCCTCGATCGCGCAGCTCAAGGGCAATGAACTGGCCCATGCGCCGCGCTTTTCCGCCACGGTCAGCTACGAACATGATTTCGTGATGGCCAGCGGCGCGCGGATCACCCCACGCTTCACCACCCATTACGAAACCAAGAGCTGGCTGAGCTATTTCAACGGCGACGCCAATCCCTTCGTCAACGTCAATGATCCCGACGAGAATATGCCCGACCGCGGCACCAACGGCACCGACTGGGATCGCCAGAAAGCCTATTTCCGGTCTGACGCCTCGATCCGCTTCACGTCGCCGGACGAGAAATATTCGGTCGAGGCCTTCGTCCAGAATATCGAGAATGGCAAGATCCGCACCGGTACAGGCGCCCAGGGCGCGCCGCGTTACGAGCCGGTGTTCCTGTCCAATCTCCAGCCGCCGCGCACCTGGGGCGTGCGGGCCCGCGCTAGCTTCTGACACAGGTCTGACGACCGGCCATCCTCTCCCGGCCGGTCGCCTCTTCGGCGGCGGAAGCGCTCCCCCCATCCCGGCATTCCGCCGCCGACCCCAAGACTGCCCGCTGACCGATGCCGGCTGAACGATGCCAGCTAAACGATGAAAGACCGTCCATGACGCGCCATGCCCTTATCGCCCTCGCCCTGCTTGGCACCACAGCGGCGCCGGTCGCACAGGCGCAACTGCCCGCAGCCAGTGCCGGCAGCGATCGCGCCCTGCCGGCGGAGGCGCGCGCCAAGGCGCTGGTCGATGCAATGACGACCGAGGAGAAGCTGGCCATCATCCATGGCTATTTCCCGCCCATGGCAAAGCCGGCGCAGCCCATCGCCATGATCCCGTCGGCCGGCCATATTCCGGGCATTCCGCGCCTGGGCATCCCGACGCTGCGCGAAAGCGACGCGAGCCTGGGCGTCGCCAACCAGATCGAACAGCGCAAGGGCGACACCGCGACCGCCCTGCCCGCCGGGCTCGCCACCGCAGCAACCTTCAATCCAGCCATTGCCTATGCCGGCGGCGCGATGATCGGTGCGGAGGCGCGGGCCAAAACCTTCAACGTCCTGCTCGCCGGTGGCGTCAACCTGACCCGCGATCCCTGGAACGGACGCAATTTCGAATATCTGGGCGAAGACCCGCTGTTGGCCGGGGTGCTGGCGGGCGAGCATATTCGCGGCGTCCAGAGCAACCATATCGTATCGACCATCAAGCATTTCGCGCTGAATTCGCAGGAAACGGGGCGCACGGTGCTGAATGCGCGGATTGACAAAGCGGCGCTGCGCGAAAGCGACCTGCTGGCCTTTCAGATCGCGACCGAGATTGGTGATCCAGCCTCCGTCATGTGCGCCTATAACAAGGTGAATGGCGACTATGCCTGCGAGAATGACTGGCTGCTCAACACGGTCCTGAAGAAGGATTGGGGCTATAAGGGCTGGGTCATGTCGGACTGGGGCGCAGTTCATTCGACGGAGAAGGCGGCGCTGGGCGGGCTGGACCAGGAATCGGGGCAGGAACTGGACGACGCCATCCATTTCGGCAAGCCGTTCGAGGAGGCGGTGAAAGCAGGGCGCATCCCCATGGCGCGGCTGGACGACATGGTGGAGCGCATCCTGTATGGCGTGATCGCCAGCGGGCTGATGGACGATCCGGTGCCCGAAAGCCCGCGCCAGATCGACTATGCCGCCCATGCCGACATCGCGCAGCGCGCGGCGGAGGAAGGCATCGTCCTGCTCAAGAATGAGGGTAACCTGCTGCCGCTGGCCAAGAGCGCGCGGCGGATCGTCCTGATCGGCGGCCATGCCGATGTCGGGGTCTTGTCGGGCGGCGGCTCTTCGCAGGTTCGCTCGGTCGGCGGGGCGCCGGTCGAAATTCCCCTGACCAAAGGCGCCGCATCCTCTTTCGCGCGCATGACCTGGCACGCCTCATCACCGCTGAAGGCAATCCGGGCGCTCGTGCCGCAGGCGGAAGTAACCTATATCGATGGAAGCGATCCCAGAGCGGCAGCCGAGGCGGCGCGACGCGCGGATCTGGCGATCGTCTTTGGCTGGCAATGGCAGACCGAGGCGCAGGACCCCGAAAACATGCGCCTGCCCGACAATCAGGATGCACTGATCGATGCGGTCGCGACCGCCAACCGGAAGACCATCGTCATGCTGGAAACGGGCGGGCCGGTGGAAATGCCCTGGATCGACAAGGTGCCGGCACTGGTGCAGGCTTGGTATCCCGGCCAGCGTGGCGGCGAAGCGATCGCCAACATACTCTTCGGTGACGTGAACCCTTCAGGGCGCCTGCCCATCACCTTCCCGGCGCACGCCGATCAGGCGCCGCGCCCTGAACCGGCGGGCCTTGCTGAACTGCACGCGGCAGAGGCCCGCCGGGACGCCGGTGACACGGCCAATTATGGCATGAGCGGGGGCGTCGCGCCCTTCACGGTCGACTATCCCGAAGGCGCGGAGGTCGGTTATCGCTGGTATGCGATGAAGGGGGTCAAGCCGCTTTTCCCCTTCGGCTATGGCCTCAGCTATACCAGCTTCTCCTACGCGAATCTGAAGGTGCAGGATGGCGCGGCGCTGACCGTCAGCTTCGACGTCACCAATATCGGCAACCGAACTGGTGCGGACGTGCCACAGCTTTATGTGCAAGCGAAGGGCAGCGCGAACTTCGCCAACTTTCGATTGGCCGGATTCGACAAGATCGCGCTTTCCCCTGGAGAAACCCGGCGCGTGACGATGACGGTCGATCCACGCCTGATAGCCCGGTATGAGGAAGGAGTTGGCTGGCAGCTCGACGGCGGCAGCTACGCGCTCGCGGTCGGCCATCATGCGGGCGACATGGCGCTGAAGGGCGCGGCCAGGCTTGATCCGGTCAGCCTGAAGCCCTGACGCCGGCCATGCGTTAACAATTGTGGGGGCAAGATGGAGCAAGGACGCGCATCCTGTCGTCCACTCACCCCATGCATTGTTCCCATAAGGCTCTGTGATCTGGCGCGTCCCTGGCAATGTCACCACGCTGGGTTGGAGCCGACTTCGAAATGTCATTTAAAATCGCTAGCCGCACCGTTCCAACCCGACCGGGAGTGTCTAGTGCTTTCCTCGATAAAAAGCGGACTTCCGGAACAGGAGCCGCCAGGGCAGGATTGGGACGCAATTCGGGCGGCGCTGCGCCGATATTTGCGTGCACGTGGTACCTCGCATGATTTGATCGATGATCTCGCCCAGGAGACGTTGGCGCGGCTCGTCGAATTGCAGCGCACCCAACAGATCGGCAGCATGCTAGCGCTCGCCTTTCGCATTGCGGATAATTTGCGGGTTGATGCGCATCGGCGCGAAAGCCGGCTAATCACCGGCGTTGACGAGGAATTGCGCAGCGATGAACCGTCGCTCAACCGCGTCCTGGATTCCCGACGCGCCATGGAGGTTTTCCAAAGCTGTCTACGACGCATGCCTGCATTGCGCCGTGAAGTGCTGGTCCGCCGGCGGCTCAATCAGGAAAGTTGCCGGGCCATTGGCGCCGACCTCGACCTGAGCACCAAAGCGGTTGAAAAGCATATTACCCGCGGCATGATCGATTTGCGCCGGGCGCTGGATCAGGCAGGGATCGATTTGGTGGGACAGGACTGATGGGCCACGAAATGGTTTCTATAGATTGCCAGGCCGCGCAATGGGTGGAGCGGATGAACCGTCCCGTCCTCGACAGCGATACCGCTGCGGACTTCGATATCTGGATTCTGAAAGATCCGCGCCATGTTGAAAGCTACGCACGTCTTTTGGCATTGTGGCAATCGGAGGAACTGGATGCCGCTTTGAGCGACAAAACGTGGTCGCTGCGGCCGTCCAATGACGATGGTGATGCCAAGCCACGCGGGTTGCGAGGGCTGCGCCGGATGTCGTGGGCGCGGGTGGCGCCGGCCGCTGCTGCGATCTGCATGGTGGCGGCGATCTGTGTCGCTGCGCCGCGTTGGCTGGAGGAACAGTCGGAATTCTCCACCGGTCATGGCCAGACCCGCACGGTCGTGCTCCAGGATGGTTCGACCATACGCATGGACGCGGAAACCCGCGTCGCCGCCCGGATTACGCCATGGTCCCGCGACGTCGAACTCGTGCAAGGCGAGGCGTTCTTCGACGTTGCGCATGAGCGGCTGCGCTCCTTTACCGTCGAAACCGGCAATGCTCGGATATCCGTATTGGGCACGGCCTTTGACGTCGATCGGATAGATAAGGATACGCGCGTCATCCAAGTCTATCGTGGACTTGTCAGCGTTGAGGCCGGGGTTGGCAGGCAGTGGCGCCTGCCGGCTGGCAGCGGACTGGAACTGGTGGGTGAACGGGTTCGCAGCCTGACGCGAGTGCATGGAGAGCGTCCCGGCTGGATGGAAGGCTGGCTGGAGGCGAACGAAATGCCAGTGTCGCAACTTGTGCGGAAGCTCAACCGCATATCCCGCCGTCCCGTCGAACTCGCGGACCCGGCGCTTGGAGAGTTGCTGGTGACCGGGCGTTTCCCGACAGATGATCCTGAAGCCGTGCTCGAAGCGATCGCTGCGATTCACGAGCTGACCTGGCGCGATGCAGGTGGCCGCTATGTGTTGGGACGCCAGGGATAGTCATCCGACCTTCACAGTAACATCATGAAAATGTAAGAAAAAATATTTGTCGGGTTTTGCCCTCATGGCGCGTCTGTCGCCTGAACTGTCTGTTCAAATGGGGGTATCTTCTATGTTTTTCTTGAACCGGCCCACCGCATCGGTGTTGGCCATTGCCGTCGCGAGCGTATTTTCCACACCCGTGGATGCAGCAGAGCCGCGCTACACCTTCGCCATTCCCGCGCAGGACTTGGCGCAAGCGTTGCAGGAATATTCGCGCGTAACCGGTACGCCGGTGGCCGCATCGCCTCATGCCTTGCGCGGGCGGCGCAGCAAGGCGGTATCTGGCACCATGTCCGCCGCCAGCGCGCTCCAGCAAATGATCGGCGGCGCCAACGTCGCCATGCAGCGGCGCGGCAACATGCTGATCGCCAAGCCACTCGCCATGCGAAGCCCGATCCCAGACTTCGCCGAGCGCAGGCCCCGCGCCGACGCGCCGGCCCCTGCCCCGACGCGCGCCACCCCTGTCGATCCGGTCGATACCGAGATCATCGTCACCGGCTATATCGAAGCCGTGCAGCGCTCACTCGAAACCAAACGCAAGGCACAAGTCGTTTCCGACACGATCACGGCGGACGACATGGGCAAGTTGCCGGCCAACAATGTGTCGGAAGCTCTGTCCCGTCTGCCGGGCGTCAATGCGGTGCGGGATTCCGCCACTGGCGAAGGCGACCGGATCACGGTGCGTGGCCTTTCGACCGAATTGAACAATTATTCGATCAACGGCGTGCGCGTCGGCGGCGCCGGCTCTCGCGATAATAATTTCTATCGCGGTGTCCGCCTTTCGGTCCTGCCGCCCGACGGCATCAAGCAGATCACGGTTTTCAAGACGCTCACGCCCGATCGTGACGGCGACGCGCTGGGCGGCTCGATCGATATATCGACGCCCACGGCGTTCGACCAAAAGCCGACCTATTTCCGCCTGTCGGCAGAAGGCGGCTTTCTCGACAAGTTCGATAATCGCAAGTCAGGGCAGGTTTCCGGCGCTTTTTCACGGCAGTTCAGCGACAATTTCGGCGTCTTCGTTTCGGCAAGCTGGAGCCGCCGCAAATCGCAGTTCGAACAAAATGGCGTCGACGGCGACAATCAACCCGACAGTTGGTACGACGACAGTGAAACGCTTGGCTGGGACCCCAATCGCTTCGTTATGCGGGGGATGGACCTGGCTCTTGGCGAAACCGACGTCAAACGCTGGGGCGGTAATAGCAGCATCGACTATCGTTCCGATCATCACGATCTCCATCTTCGCGGTCAGTATAACAAATATCGCAAGCAGCAATTCAGCAATCGCCTCAACTTCCGCAATGATGTTTCCCGGAATTCCGCGCGGCTGTCGCAAGTCGACACTGACGATCGCAGCCTGGCGCAACCGGACGACATCGTGACGGGATATGACGAAACGCTGGGCCGGATATATGGCTATACGGTAGACCAGATTATCGATCGGGATGGTGACGGACGTATCACCGACGCCGACCGTTCGGCGCGGTCCCTCTACAGCCTGAATGGCAGTTCGGGCGCCTGGGATCCGCAGGGTTTCCGGTTGCGCCGCTTCTGGGAAGCCAATAACGAGACCGGCAGCCTGGCCTCCGCCAATTTCGGCGGCGTGTCGCGTTTCGACACCGTGACGATCGACTATGATGTGTCCTATGCCCAGTCGGAAGACAATCTCGACGACGGGTACACGCTCGAATTTCGCAGCGACAAATATGGCTGGCTAGGCAACCGCGGCGTGCTGTTTTCCGCGTCGGAGGATTCCCGATTCCCCAAATGGCTGCTCAACGACGCCGGCCTAGCAGCGGTGCAGGATCCGTCGGAATATGCCTTCAGCAGCCTGGAGGGCGAAGTCGGCGGAACCCGTGAAAAACTGTGGCAGGGGCAATTGAACCTTCAATGGAAGCCCGACAGCGACTGGCTGGAATCCATCAAGACCGGCGGCAAATTCTATAATTCGCGCCGCCGCACCTTTTCCGGCTCGTTTCTCAATCTCGAGACGGACGGCACCATGGCCGACTTCTCCCAATTTTATGGCCAGGACGTCGGAAACCTGTTCGACGGCGCCTATGGCGGCGTCTATCGTCTGGGCCAAACGCTTTCCAACAAGGCCATGCTGGCCGAACTTCAGCGCGCCGAAAAGGGCGACAGCACGATTTTCGAAGGCTATGCGGTCGATCCGTCCGACGCCGAACTGTCGAACGAAGACAGTTTCCGGTTCAACGAGCGCGTCCTTTCAGGCTATGCGATGGCGACCGCGCGGATCGGCAAGGCGCAGATCATTGGCGGCGTGCGCGTGGAAACGACGCGCAACAGCATCGACGCCTATGTGCTGGATCAGGTGCAGGGCGCGCGGTTCACCCAGGACCACACCAGTTTCACTAATGTCCTGCCGTCAGTCCATGTAAACTACGACTTCGACCGCAAGACCAAGCTGCGCGGCGCCGTCTGGACCAGCTTCGCCCGGCCGGACATCGCCCGCATGAGTTCTGCGCGCGAATATAGTTATGACACCGATCCAGACGGCGATGGCGCAGAGAATCCGACATCGGAGTGGGTGCTGGTCGGCATCGAGCAGGGCAACCCGAACCTCAAGCCAATGCGTGCGACTAACCTTGATCTCTCGCTGGAACATTATGCCGGCAACACCGGCGCCTATTCGGTGGCGCTCTACTATAAACATATCACCAACTTCCTGTTCCGCTCCTCGTCATCGAATATCCGGAACGGAACGCTGGGCGAGAATGTCGATCCTACAGGTGTCGCCATCGCCATGCCCAACAACGGCAAATGGGCGGAAGTTTACGGTCTGGAAGTCAGCGCCCAGCAGCAGTTGCACTGGTTGCCTGGTATCCTGGGTTCGCTCGGCATCGGCGGCAATCTGACATTGCAGCGTTCCAAGGCGGTGACGGGCCTGTCATGGCACCCGGATGGCTATACCCTGCCGCTCATGGAAACGCCCGAAACGATCGCGAACCTGCAGATATTCTGGGAACGCAAGGGCTGGGAAATCTATGGCGCATGGAATTATCAGTCAAAATTCATGGGCGGCATCCAGGACTTCGGCAATGATCCGTATGAGCAGGCCTACAGCTTCGTGGACCTGACCCTGCGCAAGACCTTTATGAAGAAATCCTCGATCCAGTTGCAGGTCCGCAACCTCCTCGATTCGCATACCTATTGGGAAACGGTCTCGTCCGGCACCGGCGCCAGCCGCGCCTACATCAAGAACGGCCGCAGCTTCTCGCTAGGCCTCAACCTCATATTCTGATGGGAAACAGGATGATTACGCGCAAAATTCTTGTGCCCGCGCTGCTCCTGGGCAGTGCGCTTCCCCTCCAGGCGGCGGGGGCAGATGCTCCCGCCACGCCGCCGGTTGCGCTGGCCGCGGCAAGCGTGACGCCCGAACGCATCATACTCAACCTGACTGCGGATCCGGCGACTCAGATGGCCATCACCTGGCGGTCGGCGGCTGGCCTGACGGGACAGGTACAATATGCGGTGGCAACCGACAGTCCCGATTTCGTGAAAGCGCCAATGACGCTTGCCGCCGCGACCGACGATGCCACGCTTGCGGTCCGCGAAGACCCCACCTTCCACGCCGCCTATCATTCCGCCGTGCTCAAGGGACTTTTACCCGATACCGTCTATGCCTACCGCGTGGGCGACGGCGCGCACTGGTCCGAATGGTTCCAGTTCCGCACCGCCGCCAAGGCGTTGAAGCCCTTCCGCTTCATCTACCTCGGCGACATGCAGAACCAGATCCTGTCCGAAGCCTCGCGCACATTGCGCATGGCTTTCCGGCAGGCCGGCGATGCCGCGTTCACCATCCATGCGGGCGATCTCGTCAACAGGCATGACAGCGATAGCGAATGGGGTGAATGGTTCGCTGCGGGTGGCTTCCTTTATGCGCAGACGCCACAAATGCCGACCCCTGGCAACCACGAATATGTCAAGGACGAAGCCGCGCGCGCCGGATCCTCGATTACCGGCCAGTGGCGTCGCCAGTTCACCCTGCCCGACGATGGACCGGCGGACGTCCCGGCCAGCCGCGAAACCAACTGGTATACCGACTATCAGGGGCTGCGTCTGATCTCGATCGATTCGATGCAGGTGGATCGCGATGACAAGGCGCGGCAATCGATCATCAAATGGCTCGACGGCGTGCTCGCCGACAACCCCAGTCGATGGACGGTGATGTTCCTGCACTTCCCGCTGTTTTCCAGCGAGCCGGGCCGTGACAATCCAAAGGTTAGAGCCGCGCTCAAGCCGTTGGTGGACAAGTATAAGGTCGACCTTGTGCTACAGGGCCATGATCACGGCTATGCGCGTGGCGCCATCGGCCCGGACGGACCGACCAGCGACGATCGCGGATCGACCTATGCAGTGTCGGTGGCCGGGCCCAAGATGTACGATGTCGGCAGCCTGTCCTGGGCGCGCAAATCAGCGTCGCGCACCCAAGCCTATCAGGTCATCGACGTGACGGCGGACCAGTTGACCTACCGTGCCTATACAGCCACTGGAAAACCGCTGGACGAGGTCACGCTGCGCAAACCCTGAGACATCAGGCCGTGGTGGGTTGGCGTACGTCCACCACGGCCGATATGCTAATCTTCGTCCTGCTTCTGATATTGTAGCGAGGGGATGGATGATTCGCGGCAGCAGCAGGACGCTCAGCCTCATGACCGTTCTGACATTTTCAGCGTGCGCGAAAAATGCCCACTGGCGTCCGATACGGGTCTGCCGCCTTATTGCCCCGCCGTTTCATGCCCTTCACTTTGTCGGGCGGGCGACGTGGCCTGAACCGGCGGCGTGGTGGAAGCGATAGATTCGCGTGACAGGCCCGCCGATGCGCCCCTGTTCCGGTCGAAAGATCGCCATGATCTTTCCATGCTGAAGCAGTTTCTCATATTGGCTGATCTCATCAGGATATGCCGTCTTTTCGTGCAGATACCGATCATAGTGCGTAATGACGGCGATGTCGGCCGAACAACTCGCAATCATCCCAGGTGCGACATGGCCCACATCGACGATGGATTTCCCTTCTCTCTTTTTTTCGACCTTCTTGTAGCTTGGCTTCGCCTGCAAAAAGCCATGCGCATCAAGGCAGCCGGCGTCCCCTAAAGGAAAAATGACCGGGCCGGGCCGCGCGACTAAGTCGAACGCGGCATCCTCGATCAACACGGACCTGGTCGCGGGAACATGGGTGCGAATCCAGAGCGAGGCCAGTTGGCGCGTGTCATTGGCGCGCATATGGGATCGAGACAGGCTGGACTGGGCCATGGGCAGGAGCAAGGCGGACAGTGTTGCGGCCAAGGCAGCTATGCTCCACGCCGCCTTGATCCGCGAAATCGCTTCGTTTAGCGCCAATGCGATCGCCAGAGCGATCCAGGGAATGAGAGGCACAGCCCAGCGGTCCCAGACGAGCGCCTGAGCCCCGATGCCCAGCAGAAACAACAGCGCGCCGGGCAGCCCTGCAAGGGCAAGTGCGCCCGCGCGAAATGGCATCAGCACAAGCCCGGCAAGCGCCAATATGGTCCCCGCAGGACCAAATCCGGCAAACAGGACATGGCGCCCGTACCACAGAATGTTCTGGAACAGCGGGCCACCCGTGGAACCCGGATGATTGGGGCGGGCTTCCCCGCTCAGGTCGCGCAGCACCGTGGCTTGATCCAGCAACAGATAAGGAGAGGCGAGAAAAAGTGCGACGAGCGCGCTTGCCGCAACGATAGCGAGCAGCGCGAAGGCCAAGGCCCATGACTGCTGTCGCCACCTGTTCAGAACTGCGCCAGGCGCGTTTGCCATGAACAATAATGATGGCCATTTCGTTGCGCCGCCCAGGCCGATCATCACCCCCATCAGAATATAATGGTGAAGCTTGCCGCCTTGCGCGGCGCGGATGGCATAGAGGCAACTCCCCAGCATGAAAATGCTGGCGACCATGTCGGTTCGGATGACCTGCGAGAGTTCCACATGAATGTTGTTGACCGCGACAACCGCAGCCGCGATCAGTCCGGCGCGCACGCTGATTGCTTGGCGCCCGATCCGGTAGGTCAGATAGACGCAAACCACGCCCATCAAGACGATGAAGACCCGCATCGGCAAGATCGCGATCGAGGGGTCGGCGTAGATAGCGGACACATAGTGCGCCGTATCGGCCCATCGCCCAAACAGGACACCCAGCCATCCGACGGCGATGAAGATCGCTGCCAAGGCGTAGAAGAGAATTGTCGCCGGGTGCCCGAACCATTGCGGATTCAGGCGCTGTTCGCGCAGCATGTCGAGCGCAGTCATGACGAAGAGCGGCTCGTCAGGATCATTGAGCGCTGGCAGTCCGAAGTCGACATGCCAAAGACGCAGCGCTGCCGACAGGGCCAATATGGCGGTCAGCGCGACGCTGTTGATGTCGGGTATCCAGCGTCTGCTTTTTGCACGGGATGCACGGTCCGGCTCCGTCTTCACAGGAACCACCGTTTCTGGGAGGACGAATGCGTACAGTGATTTTGGCGGGCGGTCTGGGCAGCCGCCTTGGCGAGGAAACCGCCGTGCGACCCAAGCCGATGGTGGAAATCGGCGACATGCCGATTTTGTGGCATATCATGAAAATCTATTCTGCCGCCGGGCTGAACGATTTCGTGATCTGCCTTGGCTACAAAGGCTATGTAATAAAGGAATTTTTCGCCAACTATTTCCTGCATACCGCTGACGTCACCATCGACCTGCGCGGCGGCAACGGAATGGAAATCCACTATACCCGCAACGAGCCGTGGCGCATTTCTCTGGTCGAAACCGGCGCGGATACAATGACGGGAGGGCGCCTGGCCGCCATCCGTCCCTATCTCGACCCCGATGAGCCCTTCTGCTTCACATATGGGGATGGCGTTGCCGACATCGACATAGCTGATCTTGTTCGCTTTCATCATGCGCATGGACGGCGCGCGACGATCACCTCCGTCACGCCGCCGGGACGATTTGGCGCGCTGGAGTTCGACGGAGATCAAGTGACGGCCTTCCGGGAAAAGCCGGCCGGCGACGGTGGCCTGATCAACGGCGGATTCTTCGTCGCTCACCCCAGCGTTCTGGACTTGGTCAATGGCCCGGAAACGATCTGGGAATCTGGGCCGCTCGAAACGCTGGCAGCGAATGGCGATCTGATGGGCTATCGCCATGACGGCTTCTGGCATCCGATGGATACGCTGCGCGACAAGATCCATCTGGACTCGCTCTGGCGATCGGGAGGCGCACCGTGGAAGCGCTGGTAAATCCTCTCTGGCAGGGCCGGCGCGTGCTGGTGACCGGCGACAGCGGCTTCAAGGGCAGTTGGCTGGCGCTCTGGCTTCATGCCATGGGTGCGAAAGTGACGGGCTTTTCCCTGCCGCCGCCCAGCCATCCCAGCTTGTTCGATGCCGCGCGGCTGGATCAATTGATCGACCATGTCGAAGGCGACGTGCGCGATCCTGCGGCCGTGCATGGAGTGATGGAACAGGCGCGGCCCGAAATCATCTTTCACCTTGCCGCACAACCGCTGGTCCGCCTGTCCTATGAACAGCCTGTGGAAACTTTTGCCACCAATGTGATGGGGACGGTCCATGTGCTGGACGCGGCGCGCCACGTCGGCGGCGTGACCGGCATCGTCTGCGTCACCAGCGACAAATGCTATGAAAATCGTGAATGGGCGTGGCCCTATCGCGAGAGCGACCCGATGGGGGGACATGACCCCTATAGCAGCAGCAAGGGCTGCGCCGAACTAGCGGTCTCGGCATGGCGGCGATCCTATTTTCAGGACAGCGGACCGGCGCTGGCGTCGGTGCGCGCGGGGAACGTCATCGGTGGCGGCGACTGGGCGGCCGACCGGCTGGTTCCCGATCTCGTCCGCGCGTTCGCCGCGGGTGTTGCGCCTCTGATCCGATCTCCAGAGTCGGTTCGCCCCTGGCAGCATGTACTGGAAGCGCTGGGCGGATACGTCATGATCGCGGAACGCCTGCTGGCGGGCGAACGCCATTTTGCCGAAGCCTGGAATTTCGGACCAGCGGACGAGGATGCGCGGCCGGTGCGTTGGATCGTGGACCATATGCGCACAGCATGGAGCGAGGGCGCTGCCCCCGCGACGCTGGACGATGGCCCGCGCCCGCATGAGGCGGGTCTGTTGCGGCTCGACTGTTCGCGCGCGCGCTCGGCGCTTGGCTGGCAGCCCGCGCTGCGACTGGCCGACACGATCGACTGGATCGTGGAATGGCACAAGCGGGTTGACGTTGGCGAGGATGCGCGCACGATAACGCTGGAACAGATCGATCGTTACAGACAAAGGACCGGTCGGGGGATTGTTCAGGCTGCGGCCTGAGCAATCGTCAACATATTGCCGAGCCGGAGCGCGATGGCGCTTTGGGGCAAAGGCAGGCGCCGGGGCAATGAAACCCCCGCCGCCTGCGCCGCCTGACGAGCAAGGAAATCAATTGGGAAATGGTTCGTGCTGGCACTGACCTCGACCGCGGGGAAGCCCGCCCGCCCCGCCAGGGCGCGGATCGTCCTGGAGCTATAGAGTAGCGGATGTTGCAGGCAGAATGGCGGCCATCGGCGACCCAGCACCCGGCGCAGCAGGCTGGCTTCATCATGCGTGACGATCAGCAACTTGCCGCCGGGCTTCAGCTTTGCATGGATGCCGCGCAGCATGGCCAATGGATCTAGCAGATGATCGAGCACATGGATCATGACGGCCAGGCTTACGCTGCGGGCAGGCACCGGGGACAGATCGGTCATGTCCGTCAAGATCGACACCGGCCTTTCGCCTGTGGCCTGCCGCAACGGGCCATGAACGGCCTGATTGGGTTCGAACAGCCAAAAACGGTCGAACCCGCCATGATCAACCGCTGCCGTCACCAGATGACCGACGTCAGGCCCAATTTCCAGATAATCGCCCGATGACAGCCCCGCGCGCGCTGCCGCATCGAAATAGCCGCGCTGCGTGGCGGCGATGGCCGAAAAGGGCAGCATGTCCATATTGGGCGGCATATCGCTGTAAAGATCGGCCAACTGCGCATCGTCGAAAAAGACGGGATTGTAGAGCAGCGCGCAGTCGGCGCAGCGGCGATAGGTGAAGAAGTGCTTGGTTTTCTCCAGCCCATGCCAATAGGAGCGCAACTGATCGACAGTCATGTTTTCCGCGTCGCCGGAGCAGATGATTTCGGCCCGGCCGGCCTGTGCGCCGCAACAGGGACAGGAACGATCGCGCAGGGCGGGAAGCGTCATGATTATAGTCTGTCCTTGAAGGTGACACGGCTGTGCCAGAACCAGCTGCCGGCGATCAACAGCAGGGAAAAGCCCATTTGGGCAGCGATCGGAGACAAACCGCCGGCTTCCACGAGCAATGGCAGCGCGCCCCAGTTAAGCGCATAATTGAACAGATAGTAGCTGGCGAAGGCCGCAAACTCCTGCAACAGCCGGCCCTGTGTGCGAAACACCCCGAGCTTATATGTGACAAAGGCGAAGCAGAGACACACGGCCTGCGCGATCAACAGGGCGATCATATAATGGTGGTGGAGCGCGGGGACGCTCCACAACAATAGCGGGTAAAGGGCCAAGCCAAAAAGCGTGTTGAGGCCGCCTGCGATCAGGAAGCGCAGGGGACGGTGCTGGCCCGACAGGGTTGCGGCCTTCACGATTCCTCCAGCAGCGGGATCGCCATATTCTCCCGCAGCACCTCGCGCGGGAGGAAGGGTGACAGATCCTCCAGCGCCGGGGAGGTGATGCGCCCGTCGGGATGGACCTTCGCCCCGAGCTTGGGCGCGAACGACACATGTTCATCGACGATGATCTCGCACAGGGCCGGGCCAGGCGCGGCGAGCGTATCGGCGATCGCCTGCGCCAGATCATCATGCCCGTCGGCGCGCGCATAGGCGAAGCCGAAGGCGGCCGACACTTTCGCGAAATCGGGGAAGGTCACATGGCTTTTGGGGCCGCCGCCGACCTCCACGCCGTTGAAGAAATTGCGATGGGTCTGGAAGATCGAGACATAGCCCGAATTGTTGATGAGGAAGACCTTGATCGGCAGGCCATAGCCCGCGATCGTCTGCATTTCCTGGATGTTCATCATGATGCTGCCGTCGCCCGCGATGCAGATGACGCGGCGATCGGGGCCGATGGCGGCGGAAACGCCGATGGCGGCGGGCAGGTCATAGCCCATGGTGGCGCAGCCCGAATTGGTCCAGAGCCGCTGGCCCTGCTTCAGATGCGCCGACTGGAAGCTGACGACGCAGGCGCTGCCATTGCCGGTGACGACGATGTCATCCTGGTCGAGCGCGCCGAACAGCGCCTCCATCGCGACATAGGGGTGATTGGCCGGGCCATGGTCGTGATATTCGGGCAGAACGGCGGGGAAGCGGGCGACCCGCTCATGTGACCATTCCAGCCAGGCGCGATGTCGGTCGGTCGGGCCGGCATAATCCTGCGCCAGCATCGTCGGAATGAGATCGGCAAGGTCTGCCACTACGGGCATGTCAGGCGTCACCGTCGGTTTTTGCAGTTCGAGAGGATCGATATCGACCCAGATCTTGTAGGCGGCGCGGGCGAAGCTGCTCCAGTTGTAGCTGACCTGACGGATGTTGAGGCGGCTGCCCAGCACCAGCAGCAGATCGGCGCTCTGCGTCACCATATTGCCGCCGCGATCGCCGACCGTGCCCGGACGGCCGGCATAGAGCGGATGGTCGTTCCACAGCACGTCATGCGCATTCCAGCCGGTGACGACCGGGACGCCCAGCCGCTCGATCAGGGCAATGAAGTCACGATGCGCGCCCGACAGGCGCACGCCGCCGCCAGCCAAGACGACCGGGCGCTCGGCCTTTTGCAGGCGATCCAGAATGTCGCGGGCGACCGGGCCGAGATCATGGGCAAGCCAGGGCTGATCGAGTTCGACAGGATCGAAGCCGGGCAGGCTGTCGGGATCGATTTTCGTCGCCTGCACGTCGAGCGGGATATCGACCCACACCGGGCCGGGCCGCCCTTTGATCGCGAGATGAAGCGCCTTTTCAAGGTGATAGCGGATCGACTGGGGATCGTTCACCATGGTCGCATATTTGGTGACGGGGCGGACCAATTCTTCGATGTCCAGTTCCTGGTCGCCCAGCTGGCGCAGCGGCAGGCCGGTGGAGCGAACGGTGGTTTCCCGCTTCACCTGCCCGGAAATGATCAGCATCGGGATGGAATCGACATAGGCGCCATAGACGCCGGTGATGGTGTTGGTGCCGCCGGGGCCTGAGGTGACGTTCACCACGGCGGGCTTGTTGGTCAGGCGCGCATAGGCCTCCGCCGCCATGGACAGCGCCTGTTCATGATGGGTGAAGAGCGTCTTGAGGCGCGGATGGGTGCCGATGCTGTGGTTAAGGTGCATGGCGCCGCCGCCGGTCAGCATGAAGACCTGTTCGATGCCATGGTCGGCCAGCCAGTCGGCGAGCCAGTCGGAGAGTTTTACTTGTGTCATGGGGTCCATCCATTGGAGGCTGCGGTGCGGCGGATCGCTTCGTCGAGGTCGACGGTGGCGGATACGCCCAGGGTTTCGCGAGCGAGGGCTGTCGAGGGGACATAGCGGCCGGGATTCCAGCCGGGATCGGGGCGGCCCAGGATGCGGACGTCGGGCGCGCCCAGCAGCCGGGCGGTGCGGCGGGCGAGGTCGGCGATCGACACCGCCTGTTCGGAGCCGACATTATAGGCCGCGCCCCTGTCGCCGGCGATCAGCAGCGTCCACATCCAGATGGCGAGGTCTGCGGCATAGAGATAGGAGCGCACGGCCTGCCCCGATCCCTGCACCTCGATTGCGCGGCCGGCGATGGCGTCGCGGATGAAATTGCCCGCGGCGAAATGGGTGTCGAGTGAGAGCAGCGGGCCGAGCAGCGCGAAGATGCGCGCCGTCACCGCTTCTACCCCGAACTGATGGGCGTAGATGGCGCACAGGGTTTCGGCGGCGCGTTTCCCCTCCGCATAGGCGGACTTTGGATCGCGGATCGACGGGGCGCCGATCCAGTCTTCGGCGACATGGGTGACGTCCCACGGCTGGACCCCGTAGACCGCGCCCGAACTCATGAAGAGCAGGCGGGCCTGCCGGTCGCTGGCCAGGTCCAGCATGGCGCGGGTGCCGTCCAATATGGTGTCGAACATGCAACGCGGATCATGGGCGGTGAGCGCCGCGCTGGCGTCGGTCGCGCCATGGATGATGTGGGTGAAATCGCCCTGGGGCGCGGGGCAGCTCTGGATGTCGCCGCGCAGGAAGGTGAAGCGACCGGCAAGATGCGGCGCGCGGGCGGCGAAGGCGGCGGGATCGCGGCTGAGCAGGGTGACATCGACCCGGACAGGCGCGCGGGCCAGCGCTTCGAGCATCCAGCGGCCGATAAAGCCGGTGCCGCCGGTGAAGAAGAGGCGCGCGCCGTCGAGCCGCGGCCAGAGCGGGGCGAGCGCGGCGTCGATGGCGGGAAGGTCTGTCTGCGGGATCATGCGGGCGCCATTCCAAGGCTGGGGCGGTGCGCGCCATGAGCACGGACGATGCGCGCGAGCGCGTCGAACGACAGCGCCCAGAGGATCAGGATGAGGAGGCCGGGGCGGAGGAAATGGCCGATGGTGAGGCCGAAGCTGGGCGTCACCGGGCGGCCGCTGAGCCAGCCATTGGTGTTGAGGTCTATGATCGTCGCGATCGGCACGTCGCCCACCAAACAGAGGAGATAGGTGCAGATGATCGCGATTTTCGGCCCCGCGCCGTCCCATTTTTCCAGCAGGGCGAGGAAGAGCAGGAACAGCTGGGCATAGCCGCCGGGCGATTGGGTGACGAGATAGGCGCCGAGCAGCAGGATGGCGACGCGCGCATGGCCGAGCGCTCTGGGCTGGAGCCATGCGCCGGCCAGCGCGACGAGCGCGATGCACTGGCTGGCCCGGATCAGGAGCGGAACGACATATTCGATCCCTTCCACCAGACGCGAGGGGACGAGATCGAGCAGCGGGATCGGCGATGCCTTGCGGATGGAGAGCAGGGGGCCGTAGCTGGTGGAATAATTGACCTCGTTCCATACCTGCCCGCTCTGGAAGACAACCCAGTTGGCGGTGTTAGACGCCAGTTCGCCCGGCGTGCCCGACCCGACAAGGGCAAGCGTCAGCAGGTATAGGGCGATCGTGGCGAGGCCGGCCCATTCGAGCGGGCGCCATTCCCGGCGGATCAGCCGGGCGAGCGCGGGGAGCAGCAGATAGGGTTTGAAATTGATCGTCATGGCGGTGGCGACGGCGCGCACCAGCGGCGAGCGGACCAGGGGATCATGCGCCAGGATGAAGGCCGGCATGGCAATGAGGATCAGGTTGCCGCGCTCCAGCGTGAAGAGCAGGGGCAGGCCGAGCGCCATGGCGATGGTGCGCGGCGGCGCGCTTGGCCGGTCGTTGCGGCGGAATGCTGTCCAGAACAGCGCGACGTTCAGCCCGTAGGCGCCAAGGATCGTCGCCTGTCCCAGCCAGTCGCAGTCGCGCGCCGCGAAGGGCGAGGAGAGATGGCAGCCGGGCAGGCTGAACAGGTCGAGAAAGACGAAGGATAGCGGCGGATAGATGCTGCGCCAAACTTCGTAGGCGCCCGGCCGGTTCGCCCAGAAGGCGGTGTTGAACCAGTCCATGAAAGTATCGTTGGTGTCCATCACGAAAGGTTGCGGCAGGAAGCCGTTCTGCCGAAACCAGAGCGCGGCCGAGACGACGCTGGCGACCACGGCGGCGGCCAGCGCATATTCGATGAGGGAGGCGCGCCCGTGGCCCGATCTGCCGCCGGTCATGACCGGTCCGCGAAGTTGATCCGTTCCTCCTCGATCACCAGCGGCACGCCGCGCGTGCGTTCTCCGATGAGGCGCACCTGATCGCCAATCAGGCCGATGAACAGCAGCAGGGTCGCGAACATGCCGGCGCCGAAGGTGAGCGCGACCAGCGGCCAAACCGGGCCGCCGATGATCATGGCCACCAGCGCGGCGACCAGCAGGCCAATGGTGCCGATGCCCGTCCAGACCGACAACAGGATCGGCAGGCGCAACAGCCCCTTGGCCGAACCGGCAAGGCCGGACAGGGCGAAAGAAATGAGCGTGCGGAAGCCGTTCTTGGTTTCACCGGCCGCCCGTTCCGGCCGGTCGAAGGGGATGAGGGCGAGCGAGAAGCCGCTTTCGACCACCATGCCCCGGAAAAAGGGTTCCGGTTCGTTCCAGCGCCTGAGCGCGTCCACCACCGCCCGGTCGAACAGGCCGAAGCCGGTCGCATTGGGAATGACCGGATAGTCGGCGAAACGGCCGAGCAGGCCATAGCCGATCCGCCGGGAGAGGGTGAGCAGGACCGAACTGCGTTCCTGTCGCCGCTGCGCCAGCACGATTTTCGCGCCGCCGCGCCAGAGCTGCAGAAAACGGCCGATCATTGCCGGCGGATCCTGGAAATCGGCGCACATACCAATGACGGCCTGGCCCTGCGCCTGATAGATGCCATGGGTGGGCGACCGCATCTGGCCGTAATTACGATTGTTGAAAATCGCCCGGACGCGCCTGTCCTGCGCACATAGTTGGCGGATGATAGCGCGGGTCGCGTCGGTCGAGTGATTGTCGATCAAGATGATCTCGTGACTCGCCGCGTGGCGTTCCGCTTCGGCTGTGACGGCGGCGCAGATCCCCCGGACATTCTCTTCCTCATTATAGCAGGGAATGACGATGGAGAGTTCGGGGAGGCTCATGGCCTGCTGTCCGGCGGGCTGATGAGCGGAATGCGCATAGCCGTCGCTGGCGCGTAAACTTCGGTGAAGAAGGCGAGCAGTATAATCAGCGCCAGCAGCGCCACAGCAGGAATGTTGAATTTGCGATCAATGTCGAGCCTTGGCGCTTCCACCACCTGCGCGTCCGATGCGGTTTCAGCGGCGAGCGATTCCACCGTCACTTCTTCGGAGGAGCGCGCATAGACTTCGTAGAGCGCCTGGGCGAAACGATAGTCGCGATAAAGGTCGAGATACCGGCCCGATACTTCGGACAAGCCCGCCACATTAGGACCGGCCGCACCGGTACTGGGATCGGCGCTACGCGCGATTTGAGCGCGCAGCGACGCGACTTCTGACACAAGCGCCTGAAGCGCGGGATTTTCCTCGCCCTGGAATTGACGCGCAGTCTGAAGTTCGACCAGCTTCGCCTGCAATTGCGCCTGCAATCCGGCGCGCAGCGAAAGTTCGGACCCAAGCTGCGCTTCGGGTGCAGCCAGATTATTGCTGCGGCGAAAGGCGTTCAACGCTCCTTCCGCCGTCCCTACGCGCTCGGCGGCTTCCTTGAACCGCTTTTCGACGATGCCGCGCTTGCGCAACACCCGGTCATTGCCCAGTGCATTCAGTTGCGTGGTGATGGCAGCGACATAGGCGCGGGTCAGCGCTTCGGATTCTTCCGGGTCATGGGTTCGCGCCTCCACCTCGATCATGCCACCGGTCAGAGAATGAATGTCGATCTTCTGCTTCAGCGCCTTCTGCGCGGCGCGAGCCGATCCATATGCATTCGGGGCGTCGAGTTTCAGTGACCGTATCACCATGTCGCTAACTTCGGGCGTTCGCGACACCGCCAGATAGAGGTCGATCGGCTGCTTGGCGCCGCCCAACAGTGATGCGAAGCTGCCTAACTGGCCGCCAAGCGCGTTCATCATCGAATTGAGACCGATGCTGCTGCTGTCCTGCGGCACGATCTTGGCGCGCGCGACATAAGGCTGGGGCACAACGCTCAGCAGCGCACACACCGCCGCGCCCAGTGCATAGCTGCGCCGGCGAATGCGGGCGTCGCCTATCCATGCCTTGGACCGATCGGCCAGGCTCATTGCACAACCGCCGCGACGGAGGCTGCGCCGATGAAGCCGCCGAACAGGCTGGACGTGATGTCGCGCAGGCGCGCCCAGAACTCGCCGCGGTCGGCCTCTATCGGAACGAAGACCAGGTCGCCTGGCAGCGCCTTCGCGCGAAGCGTCGCGCGGCCATTGGCCAACACTGTGCCATTGGCGCGGACCACGAAGATTTCCTTCTTGTCGCCCAGCTTCTGGATGCCGCCTGCGGTCTCGACGAAATCGCCGATCGTCTTGTCCTCGCTGTAGGCGAAGGAGGCCGGGGTGGGCACCGCGCCGAACACGCCGACCGTTACCGGGCGGCTGGGCACATAGACGGCGTCGTTATTTTCGACGATGAGGTCGCTGGGCAACTGTGTCGCGGTGACCGGCAGGTTGAAGATGAGGCGACCATTGGGCTCGCGATCCTGCATCTTCTGTACCACCGACTGGATCAGCGCCTGATTGCCCGCCGTCGCAAGCTGCGCCCGATTGACCGACACGAGCGGTTGGGTGCTGAGCAGCAATTCCATGTCCTTGACCGCGCGGTCGAAGCTTTCCTTCTGCTGCGCCTTCACGCTCTGGCGGGTAATGACGCTGGCATAGGGAAATGCGTCGCGGGTCAGACCGCCTGCCTGGGTCACGACATCGTTCAGGCGGGTGCCAGGTTGCACATAATAGCGGCCCGGTTTGACCACTTCGCCACTGATCGTGATCAGCACGGGCTGCTGGCCGACTGGTCGGGCGATGCCGATGTCTGACAGGACGCGGATGACGTCGCCTCGCTGCACGATACGCGCCCGGGCATCGGCGGGAGAAAGTTCCTGCCAGCCAATCTCACGCCGGCCAAGCGAATCGAACAGCATAAGCCGCGTTGCGTCTGCGACTGAGGATGCGCCGCCGGCATAGCGCAGCGCCGCCTCGACGGTTTCATTGGGGCCGACCTCATAGATCGCTTCCCGATTGACGCTGCCAATCACTGCCACCTGGGTGCCGGTTGGTGCAATGTGGATCACATCGCCATTCTGGAGCGCGGCGTCCCCGCTCTTGTCGCCCCGTAGCAGCAAGTCGTAGAGGTCGAAGTCCGACACAAGTTCGCCATTGCGGCGCAGCTGGATCGATCGGAAGCTGCCGCCCGCGCTCGGACCACCAGCGGCCAGCACCGCGTTGACCAAGGTCGACAGGCTGTTCACCGTATAGGCGCCCGGCCGCTCGGCAAAGCCGGTGACATAGACGGTCAGCCCCTTGAGCCGGGCAACCGAAATCTGGAGGTCGAACCCGCGATATTGACGAGACACCTGCTGCGCGATGACGCTGCGGACATCGCCATAGCGCACACCGCTCACTGTAATGGCGCCGACTTTAGGCACAAAGATACGCCCTTCGCTGTCAATGGTCAGCACGACGCCGGTGGCCTGGACGCTTCCCGTCAGGTCCAGACGCAACTGGTCACCGGGGTTGAGGCGATAGTCGTCCGGAATGGCGCCGGTCGACGGCGCCGTGAAGTCGCGTGCTTCCGGCACGAGCAGGTCGGACCCAAACCGGCGCAATGATTTGCCGGCAATGTCGGATACATAGGTCTCGAATTCGTTGGGCGGCGCCAACCGGACGGGTGTGGCGATGTCACGCGGCACCGGCATGGGGTCTTCGGGCACGGGCGCTGTGGCGCGCACGCCCTCGATAACAGCAGGCTGGAAGGGCGCAGGCGCTGACGCCGACGGCACCGATATATCGGTCCGCGCACGCGCTACCGCAGCGCTGCCGTCGCTCTGGGTCGCGCCGCCGAGCGGTGAGGAGAGCTGGGCCTGCGCTGGAAAGACAGCACAGGCGATCGACAGGGCCGCGCCTGACCTGAGAAGGAAACGGAGAGAGGTCATGCGGTGACGAGATCCGGTGCAACAGGTTCAGCAAGAAGGAGAGGAGAAAGCGCATCGCGCATCACGGCATGGGCCTTGAGCGAATTAGCCAGCAGCACGCCAGCCGATGAAGAACCGACCCGATAGGGCGCGCCGTCCCAATGCGTGGCAACGCCGCCTGCCTCGGTCAGGAACAATATGCCGGCGGCATGGTCCCATGGCAGGATACGCTGGAACATGGCAGCGTCGTTGCGGCCCAAAACCAGACGCGCATAGCTTTCGGCTGCGCAACGCGGGATGGATTCGAGCAGGAAATGGCGCTCGGCCGCATCATGAACTGCCGTCCGCCCAAGCGCGGACATGAATTGGGTGCCAAGCGCGGCAACGCCGGGCGATGCGCTTTCATCCCGCACCCGCGCGGTCACACCGTCAAGGGTCGCGCCCTTGCCCCGCATCGCAGCGCAAAGCCGGCCGCTCAGCGGATCGAGAATCCAGCCGGCGACTGGAACGCCATCCTCCACCAGCGCGATCATCATGCCGAAGGGCGAACGTCCGGCTGCGAAATTGGCCGTGCCATCGAGCGGATCGATCAGCCACACCAGTCCTTCGCCGATGCCGTCGAGCAGGGCCGGGTCGGACGCGCAGGCCTCCTCTCCAACAATGCGCGCGCCAATGCCCAGCCGGTCCAGCCCGTCGCGCAACGCCGCTTCCGCATCAAAATCGGCGCAGGTGACGATTTCACCCGCCCCCTTGTCAGACACGTCATGGGCGGTGAGCGTACGGAAACGGGGCATCACGACATCCGCCGCCACGCCTCGCATCAAGGTGGCGACTTGCTGGTGCAACTCCTCCATGGGGATCAGGCGGCGAAGGACTTGATTGCGTCGCTATGGGACGTGGCCGCAGCGCGATCCCGCATCATCCTGATCCGTGCTTGATCCTCCGCGCTGATCGACTGGTAATAGGCTTGTTTATTTTCCAGCCAGGCGAGTTCGAAGGCCACGGCATTCGCGATGCCATCGGCAAAGCCAGGCGCCTCGGCGGCACTACCGTCGAAGATGATCTTGCGTGTTTCGAAGCGGTCAAGGCGGACCTGACGGAAAGCCTGGAGTGCCGGCCCGGCCTCCACCGACACAGAGCCGCCGACCACCAGATCGAGATCATGACGGGCGCAGGCGTTCGCGGCCAGCAAGACCGCCTGGGTGATTTCCGGCGCGTTGATCGCACCACGCGACATGCCGCGCGACAGAGTGAAGTCGACCCGGCCGAAGACGATGCCATCAAGCCGTTCGCGGGCGATCGGTAGCATGTCGTCGAGCGCCTCGATCGTCGATTGCGTCTCGAGGTTGAACAGGAACTGGGTGTCGGTTGGACCGGTACCATATACCTTGTCTCGCGCATCGGCGAACTTGGACAGCGCGTAGGGTGTTTCGACCATCGGCGCGATAATATAGTCGATGCCATAGAGACGGGAGGCAAGAAGGTCGGAAACCGCTTCGCAACCGCCGATTTTCAACGCCACCTTCAGATCGGCACGGCGTGCCAGTTCCAGCAGGCGCAACAATTCGTCAGGGCGCGTACCTTCCGCCTCGAACTCGGCTTTTACAGCGACCACACCATAATGATCGCGGCCTCTCTTCAGCATGTCGAGCATCGCGCTTTCCGTTTTATTCATCTCAGTATCCCCTGGGATCATTGGAGCACTTGCTCGTGCCGTTGAGGGCGAGACGGCGCTGCGACGATCAATCCGTCGATCATTTCGCAAATTTTTTGCGCTTTTGTAGCACGTTTCCAGATCAGCATTTCATCTGATGATGGCCGGATTGCGGGCCTTATAGGGAAATCGCTGTTGAAATATTGCGGCTTTATGTCGAACGGAATCTACCGGCCCACATCGTCGTAGAGCATGCGGGAAGCGTATCTTCTAATGATGATCGGCATCGGTTTGCAGGCTTCTGTGAGTGAAGCGATGCCTGCAAATTCGCTTCTGCCTCCTCTCTCTTCACAGTTCGGGTATCGGCGCGATCCGATCAACCATCGGGCGAAGCAGCATCAGGGCATAGATATTCCTGCCGCCACCGGTACGCCCGTTCTGGCGGCAGCATCTGGCGTGGTTGCCTTTGCAGGCGTTCGACAGGGATATGGGCTCACCATCGACGTCGTGCACGCGAACAACAGGAAGACGAGATATGCGCATCTTTCCAGGCTGGCCGCCAAATCGGGTGATGAGATCGAGGCTGCTGCGCTCATCGGCTTCGTAGGGGCGACCGGCAGAGCAACCGGACCCCATTTGCATTTTGAATATTGGATCGCAGGAAAGGCGGTGGACCCCCTCCCCTATCTAAATCTCACGACACAATCTGCGGAGAACCGGCTGAAAGAGAAGCTGGAAATCTCACAGCATTTTCATGTCTCTGCCTACGCGCGGTTGTCTTCTTGCAGGCAAGATCAGACCATCAGACCGGATGATGAAATACCGCTCGGCGCGCAACTTGATTGTAACCCAGACAGTAGATTGCAATGATTGCCACCATCTCCCCGTCGACCGTCATGCCCAGCATCCTTCCAACGCCGGGCGAATTCGCGGGCCGTGAGGTCGAACAGAAAGCTATGACGCGTCATCTTGCCTCCCTTTCAGCCAGCCAACGGGCCATGTAGCGACCGAACAGCGCAACCACCACGAAACAGACGAGCGGCACGATCAGGGCAATCTGCAAGGACTGGTTGCGCTCACCGATCAACCCGGTCAGCGGCGGGAACAACGCGCCACCGATGATCGCCATCACCAACAGCGAGGAACCGAGCTTCGTGCGCGAACCAAGTTCGGCGACGCCCAGCGCAAAGATGGTGGGAAACATCACCGACATGAAGAAACTGGTCAGACCCAGCGCAACAATCGCAACCATGCCGCTGGTTGCCATCGCCACTGCGCACAGCAAAGCGGCTGCGATACCATAGAACATCAGCAGCCGGGGCGGTGCCACAAACCGCATGAGCGCAGTGCCCGCAAAGCGTCCGATCATGAAAGCCATCAGGCTGATGCCCAGATAATGAGCGGCAGCCTTTTCACCCACGCCGGAAAGATCCTGAGCAAAGTTGATGAAATAGCTCCAGACCGTCACCTGTGCGCCGACGTAGAAAAATTGAGCCACCACCGCCCAGCGCAGGTGCCGGAACGACCAGATCGGCTTGTGCGCGACATCATTGTAGCTATGGGTCGCTTCCTCGATCTTGGGGAAACGTAATATCGCCACAAGAACAGTGAGAAGTATCACTATGGCGGCAAGGCCGAGATAGGGCGCCTGCACCGCCAGTGCTTCGGTTGCCCGATAGGCGTCAATCCGAGCGGGAGACATGGCGGCGAGTTCCGCAGGCGTGTGCTCGATGCCCGAGAAGATCAGAGCGCCGCCCATGAACGGCGCAAGAAAGCCGCCTAATCCGTTGAAGCTCTGCGCAAGGTTGAGGCGCTGGGCTGCGGTCCGCCCCGGCCCCATCACCGCTATCAACGGATTGGCCGCAGTTTCGAGAAAGGCCAGGCCCGCCGCGATGATATAGAGTGCGATCAGAAAGAAACCGAACTGGCGCACCTCGGCCGCAGGGTAGAACATCACGGCACCTGTGGCGTACAGCCCCAGGCCGATAATAATCCCCGCCTTATAGCCGAGCCGGGTAATCATCCAGCCAGCAGGAAGTGCAAAGGTAAAATAGCCGAAATAGAAGGCTGTCTGCACCAAACCTGACTCCATTCTCGACAGTTCAAGCGCTTTTTGAAACTGCTTGATCAGGATGTCGTTGAAGTTGTTAGCAATGGCCCACATGAAGAAGAGGCTCGTCACCACGGCGAAAGCAAGCAAAAATCGCCGCTCGACTAGTTCGCGCCCCTCTCCGCTTACGGCTCTTAAGGGTTCGGTTCCTGCTGCCAATGCCATGATCTCTTCTCTCCATATTTTTGGTCAGGCGTTGGCCCATTCGCCGTCGATGATATGACCTGCCCGGTGACCGGTCCGCTGCATCATTTATCGATCAGCGCGATCGTCCAGGCCTGAGTCGTTGCGGCACAGATCTGCACGTCTTCGTCGGGATGCAGCTGTGCCACCGGCCGCAAGTCTCGCGTTCGGCGGCTCCTTCACTCATCGCCTACCCTATAAAATCGTGTAGCATTGCCGCCGAACACCGCCGCCAGGCCCGCTTCATCAAGCCCGGCAAGCAGTCTCCTCGCCTGCGCCAGCCAATCCCCGTAGCGACCCGCCAGCTCCACTACCGGCCAGTCGCTTCCCCACATGAGCCGCTGCACACCGAAGGCGGCGAGCAGATGGTCCGCATAGGGACCAATAGCCTGTGGCGAGATGTCGTCGCCGGCTTCGGTCCACAACCCGGAGAGTTTGCAATGGGCATTGGCATGGCGCGCAAGCCTCCCGATATCGGCGGCCCAGCCCGCAACAGCCTCGCCAACAATATCCGGCTTGCCGCCATGGTCGAGCACGATGGGCAGCGCCGGATAACGCCCGGCTAGGGAAGCGATGTCGCCAATCTGGTGCGCGCGCACCAGCGCATCGAAGCGGAGGCCCTGTGCAATCATCTCCTGAAAGATCGGATCAAATTCGCTCCGCAGCACCCAGCCCGGCTCTTCGATCGACTGGATCATCGGCCTCAGCCCTTTGAGCCATGGATTCGATGCGAGCTGGCGCAGTTGATCGAGCGCATCGACCGCCTCAAAGTCGATCCAGCCGACCACGCCTTTCACGAAATCATGGGCATCCGCCAGCCCGAGAAGGAAACGGGTTTCATCGACATCCGGCGCTGCCTGCACCAGGATGGTTCCAGTGACGCCTGCCTGGGCCAACAAGGGGCGCAGGTCGTCCGGCGCGAAATCACGATGGATCGCAGCAAGGTCGGGCGTGGGCCAGGCAGTAAATGGGTTGGCGAGCGCCCAGAAATGCTGATGCGCGTCGATCATCAAGCTGCGACCGGCTCAGCGGGCGCGGATGCTAAGGGGCCGACCGGCAGCCGCGCCTCACCGTCATCAATCGCATGACAAAGATTAGCGAGCGAGGCGCACCCCAGACCGACCGGAATGTCACCTTCCCAAGCTGACCCAATGGCGCTTATCTCTCCCATCAATCTTATATACGAATTTAATTTCTATATATGCAAGTTCAAAACCGACACGCGGGAAAGTCCCGACGAACATTTGGCGCCAAGTGCCACCATCACGCAGTTTGCGTATCGCTGGCAAGGAACCCATGCGCTTAACGCACGGCCCAACCAACAGAGGCCATCAGATGTTTAGGCCTGCCGCTGTTTGCTTCGCCAGCGCTCACAGGGAAACCACCTTCAGGCCGACCGCCTCTCCTTTGGCATTAACAGCTTAACCCTATGACCCGACTTCGTCTGCGACCAGATGTTGTAGCACGCGTTTTTCGAGCACTAGTAGCGCATTGGCGTTGTTGGTGCGCGTCACAAGGCCCTTGGCGAGCGGCCTCACAGCCTCGTGCATAGCACCAGCGAGGCGCAGGAACGCCGGCCGCGCCCGACCGCCGACCCCATGCAGCGCACAGAGCTGGCGCCAGTCGAGCACGAAGCTTTCCAGCAGCAGGTCAAACCGCGCGGCGCGCGTCCTGGCTTCCGCAGTATCGGTTACAACCGCCAGCTCCGTGCGCAGATCGTCGATCAGCAGTTGCACTTCGGCCGCAGGCATCACCGGCGATCGCTGATTGCTCTCGGTGAGCAGTTGCGGATTGATCCCGGGGTTCCAGGCCACCGTCCGCCATTGCTCCCGTGGCGGCGGCTGCCCTTGAGCAAATTGCCAGAACGCTGCCGTGCCGGTAGTATCCGCAACCAGATGGATGCGCTCAGCGCTGGCCCCGTTTTCCACATGGTGCCGACGCCAATTGTCGAAGATCCACGTTTCGCCGGCAGCCATATGCACCGATTGCCCGTCGCAGTGGAAGCGGACCTGCGCCCAAGTGAAGATCGGGATGTGCAGCCGCACCCGCGTATGCCAATGGTAATTAATGTCGGCATGTTCGGGCACGCCGGCCCCCGGCGCAAGACGCATCAGCCGCGAGCGGCCCCATACCACGCCAAAGCCTGCGAGCGCCTGTCGCAGATAGGGCATGGCCGCAAGCCAGCGCGTCGGCGACATCTGCCCATGCACAGCATCCGTCTCGCCGCCTGCGACGCTGATCAGCCGCGCCGCGCTGTTGCCGGGCAGGCCGTCCGGGTGTGGCACCCAAGCCTCGGTCGGCAGTGCCGCGACCTCAGCTTGCAGATGCGCGACATCGAAGAGCACCGGGAGTTGAAAGAAGGGGCGCGACAGCCGCATGAATCAGTTCCTGTAGCCGGTCAATGCATCGCCCAGCATATCCCGCAAGCCACCGAGCCAGGGCGCATAGTTCCGCCATTGCACGAGGCCTTCCCGGCCAATGGGCTGGCGCACCTGTTCGGAACTTGGCGTGCGCACACTGCGCTTCGTCTCGTGGAATGTGAGGCAGCCGGGCTCGAAGGGCAGCGCACCATGCGCCAGCATATGCCGCACGCTGCCTTCGAAATCCTCCACCACATCCTCATATTGCATCCGCAGCACCCGCCCCGGCAAAACGTCATCCCAGTGGCGCATGAGATCGAGATAAGCGCGATAGTAGCGGCCGATGTCATCGATGCCATAGGTGAAAAGCTGGTTGCTCGTGCCGAATAGCTGCTTGAAATTGCTAAAGCAGCAGGCCATGGGCTCGCGCCGCACATCGATTATGATCGACCGCGGCAGGATCAGGTGGATCAGGCCAATATGCCAAAAATTATTCGGCATCTTGTCGATGAAGAAGGGGCGTCCCAGCCTGCGATAGGTCCGGGTTTCCGCCAGGAAGCGCTCACCGAGCATCCGGACATCCTCGGCCGTAAGACGTTGCAACGCCTCCGGATGCAACGGTAGGCCGCAATCCGGATCAGCGCCGCAGAGTTCGGCCGCATATTGACCGATTTCGGTCAGTTCCTGCGTGCCCTCCACGAAGGAATGGGAGGCCAATATCTGCTCGATCAATGTCGAGCCCGAACGCGGCAACCCCAGGACGAAAATGGGCGCCGGATCGTCCACGCCCCAGCCGGCGCGGGCGGCGAAGAATTGGGCGGTGAATGTCCGCTTCAATCGGAGAACGCAGGATTCCGCAACATCCGGGCGATAACCGCTGTCGGCGCGCCGCAACACATTGCCGCGCGCATAATAAGCCCATGAGGATGGATAGTCGCCCCGGTCCTCCAGCGCCTTGCCCAGCGCGAAACACAGATAGATGCGGTCCATCTCCTGGATATCAGGCCGAGTTGCCGCGGCACGCATGGCCGCGATCTCATCATCGGTGAAGCGGTAGGTTTTGAGATTGGCGAGGCTGAACCAGGCCACGCCATAGTCGCGACGCGCCGCGAGCGCGGCGTGATAATCAACAATGGCTTCCTGCTGCCTGCCCGTGACCTTCAGCGCATTGGCCCGCCACAGGCGCAAGTCGGCGACCTCTGTTCCCGACCGGGGCAGGTCGGCCAGCAGCCTCTCATAGAGATTGATCACCGGCTCATGGTCGCCCAGGCCGACACAGGCCGCGCCATATTGCTTGAGATAGTCGCGATTGTCCGGGTCATGCCGGAGCAGATGCTCGGCCTGCTGCCGCGCTTGCAGATGCTTCTGCTGTTGCAAAAGCAGCATGGCATAATCGAGGCGCGCGGCATGATAGTCCCGTGCGCGTTCGAGCACAGATTCAAGTAATGATTCAGCCTCATCGCGCGCGTCGCGGTCATTGCAGATACGCGCTAGCAGACGCAGCGCGCCCACATTGCCGCCATCCTTGCGCAGATAGGCGCGAATGACCTCCTCGGCCGGACCCAGGTCGCCATCGGCGAAGAGGCTGTTCGCCACCACCACCTCCGACGGCAATTGCCGCAATGTCGCCAGATGCTGCGCCGCTACGGCCGCTTGGGTGGCGTCCCCCAACATGCGGTAAAGCTGTTCCAGCATATCCCAGCTCGCGGGCAAGGTCGGGTTGAGGTCAACCGCCTCTCGCAACGCTTCAATGGCCGCCGGCGCATCCCCGCGCAGGACATGGCAATGGCCGCGCTCCTGATACAAGCGACTGAACCGGGGATGCAGCGCCTCCAGCCGTGCGAGGGCCGCCAAGGCTTCCGGGATGCGCTGGCTCAAGCGCAGATCCCTCGCCTCCTGCAAGAGCGCATTGCGATCCTCCGAACTGGCCAAGCCGTTCACCGCGTCGCGCCTCCAAGCAGGAACGGCTCCAGCCAGCCCGGTTCCGGCTGGTCAGCGTCATAATATTCGAAGATCAGATGGACGCGGTCGGTGTCGCCGCCGTTGCGCACCCAGTGGGGACCAAGATTATTGACCTCCACCGCCTCCCCCGCCGGGAAATGCCTTTCTTCGCCGCCGAAGGAAGACAGTACGCGGGCGTTGGTCAATAATGGCACATGAATCTTGTGCGGCCACTTCGCGGCGGGATTGGCGTCGATATGGGGGTGAATGACTCCGCCCGCCGACATCCTTGCCAGCATGATCCGCGGGAACATGCCGCGTGTATAGCCATAGGCGCGAACGGCCTGCGCCAGCACCGGCTCCAGCACCGGACGCCATTGAGACCAGGCCGGGCGATCATGCGAACCGCGCCAGTCGCGCGGGTTGTCGATGAAACGAAAAACGATGTGACGCGTAGCGGCCAGCGCCTCGAACCTGTTCGGCTTGCGGGCATTTTCCGCGTCCCACACCTCCTCCGGCGTCGCCAGCACGGCAGCTTGCAACGCGGCTATATCAACCGGGCCGAGCTTGCGGAAGGTCGTCGTCTTGCGCGGATTGGCCGCGGGGCTGAAAGGGGCACCGGGACGGGGGGGAGTCATTGCGAGCCTTCAAAGGAGTAGCCGAACAATTCCAGATCCAGCGCGTAGCGCGCGGCGACGCCATCAATTAAGGCCTGGTCGTAATAATGACGATAGTCCCCGTGCTTGCTGCCGTTGACGCGCTCCAGCGGGCGGGCGGGAATGCCTATATGCGCGCACATCGTGGCATAGGAGCCCTGCATATCCTCGACCCGGCCGACCCGGTCGGCCAGCAGGGACCGGCCATCCTCATCCACCAGCAGTGAGGCTTGCGGCTGAAACAATATATGATGGTCCTGCGGGTCGCGGAACAGGAAGTGACGCATCACCTCGCGCGGTCGCTGCTGGAAGAGATCGCCACTGCGGAGCATGAAGGCGCAGTAGGAGACGAAGCGATCAAACGGATTACGCACGAAGGCGAATTTGAAGTAGCCGCCGAAGGCATCCTCGCCCAGATAGGGCCGGACCTGTCGCAAAGGCAGATGGCCATGCGGTATCGCGGCCAGATCCTTCCACGGGAAACGCTTGTTCACGAACAGCCCCACCTGCTCGACATCCGTGGCGCCCAGATGCTCGCGCAGGGCCTGCCGCACGGCATGGGTGCCGGTCTTGGGCACCGCTGTAAAGATGAAACGATGATGATGCGAAATGATCATGGTTCAGAGCACACGGAAAATAGCGCCCCCGCCTCCTTTGGGAGGAGGGGGCGGATTTAATATATCAGAACTTGAAGCTGAAGCCGGCCATGTAGGTCGTGCCGCTCTGGTTCTGATTGTAGAGATAACGGTTCTGGCCCCAGAATTGCGTGTCCTTCTGGTTCGTCAGGTTGATGGCGTTCAGCGTGAGCTGGATCGCGTCGGTGACATTCACGAAAGCCGATGCATCGACATAGGTAGTTGCCTCGAACCCGCGCGTGCTGGCGCTCATGGGATTGTCGCTACGGCCGGTATAATAGCGGGTGCGATGGCTGAGTGAGCCACGCAGACCCCAACGGTCGGTTTCGTAGTAGAGCGTGGCGTTATAGCTGGTTTTCGATATGCCTGTGATTTCCTTGGGGGCGTCCACATAGGTATAGTTCGCTACCACGCCGAACCCGTCGAAAGGCGCCGGCAGGAACGAGAACTGGGCCTGGGCCGCCAGCTCCACGCCGGTGAGGCTCTTCGTGCCTGCGACGTTGATCGGCATGGAGAACTCCTTGATGACCGTGGAGCCGGTTGCGCCCGGAATTGAGCTGACCGGCACGCCCGCCTCATCGAAGGTGACGTTGTCGAGGGTCTGCGAGCCGATGAAGTTCTTGATCCACTTCTGGAACACGCTCGCCGACAGCAAGCCCACCTTGCCGAAATAATATTCCGCCGAAAAATCGAGCGTCGTGTCCTTGTAAGGCTTGAGGTTGGGGTTGCCGCGCGACGCACTGATTTCCCCGGTATCCTCGTTCAGGAAAGCGGAGCCCTGGGCCGCGATCGAACCCAGGCCCGGACGGTTCAGATTCTGCGAAGCAGCAAACCGCAGCAGCACGTCCGGCGTCAGTTCCAGCACCGCGTTCATGGCCGGCAACACGCCCGAATAGCTGCCCTCGACGTCCGCCGTGCCCAGATAGGCATAGCTGTCGCCCTGGATCCAGCCGATGCTCCGGGTATCGGTGTGATAGCCGCGCGCGCCGACATTTCCGCGGAAATGCTTGCCGAACAGCTCTGTGTCCCAGTCCATCTGCACGTAGCCCGACCAGGTCTCCTCCGTGGTCGTATAGACATTCTCGATGTCCTGAAGGTCGCCGCCCGAACCGTCCTTGTTGGTTTCGAGACGGTGATATTCGTTATATTTCGCAAAACCCTTGGCATAATCGCCGATCAGCCATGATCCGAACTCGTTTTTGAACACGTCCGTGATGTCGCCGACGGACGTGCCGCGCGTCTTAGGCCGGGTGCCGTTGACATTGCTGTCGTAGAACAGGTCAATGCCGTCCTGCTTGAAGCGGTGATAGGCAGCGCCCGCGCGCAACGTCAGCGCGTCGTTCAACTTATAGTGCAGATTCGCCACGCCTTCGCGCAGCTCCGACTCGTTATTGAAGGCGCGATAATAGAAATCATCCATCGCGTAATTGTCTGGGTTGGTGGCATCGAAGCCCGGATATTCGAACGAAGCCGACCGGCCGTCTTCGCCGTAGTCGGCGATCAGGTTGCCCTTGGCGCGCATGTAGAACTTGTCATCATAGGGGGTCTTGTAGGTCGACTTCTGATAGCCGACATGGCCATCAACCGTGAGTTGGTCGGACGCATCCCATTTGCCGGTAAGTTCGATCGAACGGAAACGGGTCTTGTTGAGCGACCGGCGATTTTCGCTGCCAAAGGTCACGTTGCTGGCATCAGTCATGGTGACGTAGTTGCTGCCGTCCACCCTGAAGTCGTTGAGGACCGTCGATGTGCCGAATTGGGCCGGCCAGGGACTGCCTGTCGCGGTGTCCAGGGTGGTGGACCCAAAGCCATTGAGCGGCCGCGTGGCAAGATGCAACTCGCTGCGGTGGGTGGTGAGTTGGCCGTACAGGGCATCAACCGTAAACAACAGATTGTCCGCGGGCTGCCATTGCACCGCGGCCGTAATACCAAGTCGCTCCTGCTTCGCGTTCCACGAAGAGAGGCGATTGCCGTCCGCGAAATAAAGGTCGCCATCCAGGAACCTGGCCTGCTGCGCGGCGGACAGATTGGAAATGTCCAGACCCTTCGCGACGAGGTTGGGCGCATCACCGGTAAGGACGCCATCCACGAGGGTCGACTTTCCTAAATGGCTATAATTATAGGTGTTGTGCCCCTGTTCCGTGGTCTTGCGCCGGGAATAGGCGACCGAGACCAGAACACCGAACTGATTGTCCCAATTGTGGCTGAGCAGTGCGGCGACGCGCGGCTGTGCGTCCTCGGTATATTCGTTGGTGCCCAGCTTCCCGACCAACGCCCCCTTGGTGCCCGACGCATAATCGAACGGTTTGCCAGTGAACAGGCCGACCGTGCCAGCCATGCCGCCTTCTTTCTGGGCCGCCTGGAAAGTCTTCTCAACTTCCACGCGCGAGAATAATTCTGAGGCGAAGATGTTGAAATCAAAGGCGCGGTCGCGTGTACGCTGGCCGCGGCTATCCTGCGCCGAGTCGACGTTGCCCAGCACTTCCATGCCATTGAGCTGCACACGGGCGAAATCCGGCCCTAGCCCACGCAAGGAAATGCGCCGGCCCTCGCCCGCCTCGCGGGTGATCTGCACACCCGGCAGACGCTGGAGCGATTCCGCAAGGTTGAGTTCCGGGAACTTCGCCATGTCCTCAGCGACGATCACGTCCTTTTGAATGACCGCGTCTTTCTTGATGTCGCGCGCTTCGCTCAAAGACTTTCGATAGCCGGTGACGACTATGTCAGAGACCGAATCGCCAGCGGGCTGCTGCGCGAAAGCGGCGCGCGGGCTGACGCCCACGGCCACCACCGCAACGGTAGCGAGCAAAAAGCGCTTGAGGTTCGGGCGCTTGGTTCGAACAGGATAATATTTCGTCATTGGAAAATGCCCCCGCATAATTGGTATGGACCAGACTGCTTAAAGCAGGCTGGAGCGACACCTCTGTGACAGTTCCTGCCGAAACGACACGATGCGGGATTTTCTCTCTCTGCGGAGATGCAGCGATATGACGCCCAACCCTTGCCGAAGGCCAAGTTTGGCGAGGATCGATCAACATTCCGTCACCGATTTCTTTTCAGTCTGTGTCACTGCAATAAGCAATGAGAGACGTCCGGCTTGCAGCTCTCCCGATCTCGGAAATATTGGACTATACCAGATTTCCGGCACGACTGCCTCCAGACCGCGCCTATCATCCCCGACTCCGCAGGCGGAACTGCCGCCGATGCCTGCTTTGCGGCCTTGTGCGACCATCCTGCCGAAACGTCAGCGCGAGTTTGGCGTCGAAAGCCAGTTCATGCCGTGCCTCACATCGCTCTAATAAACTGCCGTCGCCAAGGCGGCCGCCTCGGCCCGGCAGGCTGCAGCATCAGCTGCGGGAGCGATCGCACGGACCTTCGCCATCTCGTCGCGAGCAGCCTCCAGATCGGCGCGGAACGCGGCGGAGCCATGGAGAGCCGCGGTCGTTGCAGCCCCCGCCAACCAGCCCGCCTCGACCGCGCTCAGGCTGTGCGCGCCGCAGATCATCCGACTTTCGCCGAAGGCGCGCCCGCGCGCCAATATCTCGGTCGCCCGGTCAGGCGCCAGTTCCGCGAGGATCAGCGCCTCCATCCAGCCATTGGCGGTATGGCCCGACGGATAATCGCCATTGGCGGCCAGGCTCGCAGTCTTGGCCTGGCAGATCGGCGCTGTCGAACCGACATAGGGTCGCGGCACACGATAATATTGCTTGACCGGATCGACCATCCCGGCCGTCCCGGCCCGGTCAAGCAAGCGTGCCAGGGCGGGCGCCGTCTGCGCGGTCAACTGAACGCCTAAAGCGCAAGCGAAATGGTCAAAAGGCCCGGTATCGACGTCGGATGCCGCCACCTTCCATCGGGGCGAGCCTTGCAGGCGACGCGTCGCCACGAACAATTGACGGTCCGCAACGGCGACAGGGCCGGCCGCCGCCGGCGATGGCGGCAGGACGCGCAAGCCATCCGGCATGGTCTCAGGCGATAGATAGCCATGATTTGCCGAGGCCATGGTTTCGACCGGGAGGCCCGCACACCGGCCAGCGGCCCGCACCGGATTGCACAGCGCCGCCGCGCCGTCCGGCAGGCGCACCTGATAGTCATTGTGGAGTCGGGGCTACGGCCAGATATAGTCCGTTGAGACGAACTGCGCGCCCGATGCCAAAGCCGCGTCGCGGCGCCGCGTGTCGTTCCGTCGCGCTTCGAATGTACCCGCGTCGGCGCGGGTGCGAACGATAAAGCCTGCCGCGACCGCCTTTCGGATTCGCTCTGCCTCTGCGACCGGATCGTTGAGCGTCAGATAGGCCGCCGCCGGCGACTGCTCATCGGTGTTGACGAAGAAAAGCCTGCCCTCAAGCGACCGCCTTTTGCCGCGATAGAGGGCAACCTTGGCCGGGCCTTCGTCGAGCGCGAACAACATCTTGCCGCGCGCCTGTCCCAAGGTCGGCCACGCGTTGTGCAGCACGGCCTCGCGCAAGGTCGGATAAGCGCCCTGGACATCGTCGGGCGTGATCAGCGCCTGGGGCGGAAACACCGCGCGGACTTCGCGATCCAGCGCATCAAAGGCGGCGGCGTCGAACGGCAAGGCAGCCACCCCGCCCGACCGCGGCGCCGGGTCCGTCTTGGCGTTGAACATCAGCAGGATCGGTACATGATCACGATGGGCGAGCGACCAGCGTCGCACGATGCCGAGGCAGGCGCGCAAAGTTGTGCAAGAGCTCAGGACATCGATATTCTGGATATGCATCACCTTGAATCCCGGCTCTGACAGCGCCGCCTTCCGGGCAGGGTCCAGCGCAACACCGGCAGCGCGCAGTCCAGCAGGATCGAGGAAGCGTCCGCCCTGGGGATCGTAATAGACGTCGATCTCAAGTTGGCGGACGCCGGCGTCCAACTGCTCCGACAACGGACGATGCGCATAGTCGATCGCATCCGCATCGTCGGGCGCGATAGCCCGGATCCTAACGAGGACAGCCTCGGGCAGCGCAGTCTTGTAGCTGTTGTGCGTACCAACGGTGACGATGTCATTGAGTTTCAGTTTCTGGTCCATCCAGGCACGCTGACAAGCGGCGCCGGCGCTCGCCGCATCGGCTGCGGCAAAGTCGCATCGCGCGTCCGCACCGTGGGCGCCGGCAGGCAGCGCGCAACTGGCCATCAGTGCGGCCGCCAACTTCCACATATCCATTTTCCCGTCACCCAACCGCCATATCCATGGTCTAGACCACGGCAGTACGACAGGAGAATGACGGATGACCTTTTCCGGGGAGCGCTTCCCAATGTTCGTTGATCGCAATCGATCGGGAGGACGCACATGGTGACGATGCAGGATCGCCGCAGCTTCATCCGCGCCATGATGGCGACGGCGGGCGCGGCTGCAGCCTTCACCCCCGCCATTGCCCGCGCCCTGGAGATCCCAGCCGATCGGCGGACAGGCACGGTGAAGGATGTCGCCCATGTCGTCATCCTCACGCAGGAAAACCGCTCCTTCGATCATTATTTCGGCACGATGCACGGCGTAAGCGGCTATGGCGACCGCTTCGCCATTCCAGCCCCGCCGCTTGCCGGCGTTCCGGATCGCACTGTACTTCTCCAGCCAAATGAGCATCCGGGCGGCAAGCCAGCGCTGATCGCGCCATTCCGCCTCGATACCTCCGTTGATTTCCGTCTCTATCGGCCACTCGGCACGCCCCACGGCTTTGTCGATAGTCAGGCGGCGTGGGACAATGGCCGAATGGGCGCCTGGCCCCGCTTCAAGCATAATCACGCGATGGCGCATTTCACGCGCGAGGATCTGCCGTTCCAGTACGGCCTCGCCGAAGCCTTTACGCTTTGCGACGCCTATCATTGCGCCCTGCACCTATCCACCAACCCCAACCGACTCTACATCTGGACCGGCACGCATGACCCGTTGGCGAAGGGCAACGGGCCGGCGATCGACAACGGCTATGACGGGCTGGACGCTGATCCCTTGCATCACGGCGGCTATCTGTGGACGACCTATCCGGAACGCCTGATGGCGGCCGGCATCGGCTTTCAGATTTATCAGGATATGGCCGACAATTTCAGCGACAATCCACTGGTTGGCTTCCGACGCTATCGCGATGCGCATGGCGCATCCGCCGCAGCCGCGGCGCTCCTCGCGCGCCGGACGATGACGACCCGTTCGCTTGACGACCTGCGGCAGGACGTGATGGCCGGGCGATTGCCGGAGGTGTCGTGGATCGTCGCACCCACGGCGGCTTCGGAGCATCCCAGTGTCTCCACGCCGCTTCAGGGCGGGGACTATACGGCGCGGGTGCTCGATGCGCTCACCGCCAATCCCGAAGTATGGGCGCGGACCGTGCTGCTCATCAATTTCGATGAGAATGACGGCCTGTTCGATCATGTGCCCCCGCCGGCCCCACCGGCGCGCGTTTTGGGGCGGACGGTCGGCGCGACCAGCATCCCGGCCGACGACGAATATCATGTTCATTCCCAGACGGCCGAAGATGCGGTGTATCTCGGCCGTCCCTATGGCCTCGGCCCGCGTGTCCCGCTCTATGTGGTGTCGCCCTGGAGCAAGGGCGGGCATGTCGCCTCGGAGGTGTTCGACCATACGAGCATCCTACGCTTCCTCGAAACCCGCTTCGGCGTCCATGAGCCGAACATCAGTGCCTGGCGGCGCGCGGTGTGCGGCGACCTGACCTCCTGCTTCGATTTCGGGGCGCCCGACACGGTCGATTTCATGGGCACGCTGCCAGCCACCGCAGCCCTGTCCGAACGCGCAGCCCAACTGGAAGAGATCCAGCCGCCGGTTCCCGATCAGACAATTGCTCCGGTGCAGGAATCCGGTCTGCGACGACGGCGAGCGACGCCCTATCATCTCGACGCCCGGTTACGAATCGAAGGTGCCGGTTGCGCCTTGCTTTTCGCCAACCATTCGGCTGAGCGCGCGGCGGTTTTCCATGTCTATGACGTTATGCAACTAGACGAAGTTCCCGCCCGCTATACCGTCGGCGCAGGTGAAGCACTGACGCATCCGCTGTCTGCCTCGGGTGAGGTCGCGGACATCTTCGTCCTTGGGCCGAACGGTTTTCATCGACGCCTGACTGGGCGGAGCGATATCTTCTCGGCCTGCATCGAGACTGGCATGACCGCCCCCGCTGCGCTCCGCCTCGAAAATCTCACCGCGATTCCCCAATCCATCGCCATGACCGACCGTGCCTATGGCGCCACTCCCGAAACCATCATGTTGGCCCGCGGCGAAGCACGCAGCATCCCGCTCGACCTGACAGACAGTCACGGTTGGTATGATCGCCAACTGGTGGCGGCAGGCCAATCCTGGCGCATGGCCGGCCATGTAGAAGATGGAAAGCCCTCCTATTCCGATCCCGCTGCGGGCGGACCTGGCCCCCTCCGGCTGGCATTACCGGCTTGAAGGGGGTAAGCAACGCGGCTCATGCTAAACGCGCATCCTGCCAATAGCTGGATCTGTACGACCGGGTCGGCCATTCTCGACCTTACCTCCATAATGCCAAAACGGAGCATCATTCGGTCCTGCAGTGATTGACAGATCATACCAGTTGTTGCTCTTCGACAGACGCCAAAGATCACCCACGGTGTCGCCCGGCGCTACCGCCACGTCGCGCGTACGCGCGCCCTGTGCGGGATAGGCATCCCCGAGTGCGATGTGGAAAGTCAGCGGCTCTGTCCCGCGATTTTCAAGCTTAAGCTCGACGGCATCCATCTCCGGGCGATCAACCAAGCGAACCTGCCGGTCCGCCCGCCCGGCGACACTGCCCGCGAAGCGCCGCCAGAAACCATTTGGGCCATACAGCGTCAGATCGAACCGGTCTCCGTCAGCCTCCCAGACATCCTCGATGCGGTCGCCCGCACCGATCGTATAGTGGCGCGGCGCCCCGTCGCCGTAACTGTCGTATACCGTCAGAACGATTCCCGTTTCGCCTTCATTGACCATCATGATGGCGAGGCGACCGTCGCCATCCACATGGCTGTCGGCCAGGATTCTATAAGGTAGCGGCCGATGCGTGCGCTGTCCGGACATCTGCGTCGTTGGCATTTGCTGCGCAGGAATATTGTTGGCTGTCCCCGCGGCCGATCGCGCGACACGATCGCGAAAATCGTCGGTTCCAGGCAGCGACCGCGCAGCCATCTGCTCCCTCTGCGCGAAATCGAACGCGGATGTGAGGTCGCCGCACACCGATCGGCGCCATGAGCTGATATTCGGTTCGCGCACGCCGAAGCGCTTTTCCATGAACTGCAGAACCGAGGTGTGATCGAACAACTCTGAACAGACCTGGCCACCACGGCTCCAGGGCGAGACAATGACCGTCGGCGTGCGGATACCCAGGCCGATCGGATGCTGCTCATCCCCGGCCAAACCCGAGCCCCGATAATCCTTGGTCTCACCGTCCAGCGGCACACTGCTCTTGCCGCGATAGGTGCCGACCGGCGGCACGGGCGGCGGCATATGATCGTAGAAGCCGCCCGCTTCGTCATAGTTGAGAATGAAGACGGTCTTCGCGAACATATCGGGATTGTCCACCAGCGCCTCGATAAGCTTCGCGGTCACATGTTCGCCCTTGGACGGCTCGGCCTTGGGATGTTCGGAGAGGTCCGCAGCGGTCACGATCCAGCTGATCTGGGGCAATCGCCGGCTCTCTATGTCGCGACGGAAAGCGGCAACCAGTTGCTCACCGTCCGACCGCGTACGATCCGGTCCCTCGACATTTTCGCTGACCCAGGCCCGGCCGCGGCGATAGAGATCGCCATCCTTCGCACAAGGCCTGAACGGCGGGAATACCGACAAGAGATTGTCACCGAAATTGTCATATTCCTGGTAGACTTTCCAGTCGATGCCCGCCGCCTGCAACCGCTCGGCATAGGTCGTCCAGTTATAGGCTCTGGGATCGATCGGCTTATCCGTCGCCATGTCGGCACTCGGCGTCTCGTCCTCGCCATAATTGTGCATCTGCGGCTCACCACCAACCGTGCCGCCGCCGTTGCAGCCGGTGAACAGATGCATCCGGTTGGGGTAGGTCTGCGTCATCGTCGAACAATGATATGCGTCGCAAACGGTAAAGGCGTCAGCGAGGGCATAGTAGAAAGGCAAATCGCCGGCCCCATAATAGAGCATCCGGTTGTGCAACTCTTCGCTATGGCCCCAGCGGTCATAGCGCCCGCGGTTGAAGATATGCGTATTTTCGACATGCGACTGATCGGCGCCGTCGACCAGGAAGGAGCGCGTCGTCTTCGAGTCACCATGGAACGGCATGACATAGCCATCCACATGCTGCGTCGAGGGTTGCGACCATATAGTCCGTCCGCCCTTCAGATGCAGCGGCCGTGGATCGCCAAAGCCGCGCACCCCATTGAGCATACCGAAATAATGGTCGAACGACCTGTTTTCCTGCATGTGGACGACGATATGCTCGACATCCATGATCGATCCGGTTCGGCCAGCGGGCGCAATGGCGAGCGCGCGTTCGAGAAGACCGTTCGACACCATCGCCATCGCTGAGCCAACGCCCGCAATGCGCAGAAAATCACGCCTGTTTCGTCCGTCCATGGCCGCGCCCTTTCCTCACCACGCAACGACATCATTGTCGCCAACCTGTATTAAAACTGGTATAGTCCAATTTCGCTACAAATTGGCGACTACCCGGCGGGTGTGAAGCGCGCTCGCCTCACCCCTTCGGCCCTGTGAAACAGCGTGTGAGGTGCGACAGCATTATGAAGGCCCAGATTATCGACGATATTTTCGCTATTTTTCGGAAGTCTGGTAGCCTTAATTATGGAGAGGATGTGAGCCAGATGGAGCATATTCTCCAATGTGGCCACCTTGCGCGTATCGATGGAGCCTCCAACGCGCTGATCGCTGCAGCACTGCTCCACGACATTGGCCAGTTTTTCAACGACGCGGGCAATGCAGCCGAGCAAAAAGGTGTCGATGCACGCCACGAAGTGACGGGCGCTGCCTATCTGGCACCCTATTTCCCCGATTCCGTGACGGAACCGGTGCGCCTCCATGTCGAAGCAAAGCGCTATCTCTGCACTGCCGAGCCGGGTTATCTTGAATCGCTCAGCTGTGCTTCGGCGCTGAGCCTCAGCCTCCAAGGCGGACCGCATGACGAACAGCAAATGGCCGATTTCCTGGCTTTACCGGCCGCACAAAGCGCGATCCGTCTGCGGCGCTATGACGATCAGGGCAAGAAACGCGATTGGGACGTACCGGGACTGGACAGCTATCGCCCGCTGCTCGAATCGCTGCTGCGGGCCTGATCCCGCGCCTTATCGCCGTCCGACGATGGCCGGTCAGCGCTCTTTCCGCATTGACCTGATCGCGCGACAACCGCCAAGATAGGCGCAGCGGCGAACATAGCCGTTCCTTCCGAACGTCAACCACTGGTTCACCGATGCCCGCAAAGACAGAGCCGTTATCCTGGACCCGAACGCCCGGCACGACGTCGGACGGACCACAATATCTGGCCCTGCGCGACCAGATTGCGCTCAACATTGAAATGGGCGATCTGCCGCCCGGAACGAAGCTGCCGTCGGAACGGCAATTGCAGACCGGCAGCAGCACCGCGCGCGGGACAATCCGCGAAGCGTTGTTCCAGCTCGAAGCAGAAGGCCTCATCTACCGGCGTGACCGCAGCGGATGGTATGTTTCGCCCCCTGCGGTCACCTATGATCCGATGCGCTGGGCCGGCTTCATGACCTATGTGACCGAACAGGGCAGGACACCGAGCACGGAGACGCTGTCGAAGGAGAGCATGCCCGCCCCCTCCACCGTGGCCGACATCTTCCGCGTCGCACCGGGCACCACGCTCCACATGATCCAGCGGCGGCGCATGATCGACGGTCGACCGGTGCTGGCCGAGCGAATCATCGTCGATCCCGCGCTCGCGCCGGACCTGCTCTCGCACTCGCTCGACGGGTCGCTGACACATATATTGACGACCCATTATGGTGTGACGGTCGCTCGCAACCGGGTGGACATGCGTCCCTGCGCGCTGGTGAAGGAAGCGGCCGATGCGCTCGGCGTCAAATCCGGCACACCGGGCCTGCTGGTCGTGCGGACCAGTCTGGATGCGTCAGGCCGTGTGGTGGAATATGATCAGGAATATTGGCGCCACGATGCCATCAGGGTGCATGTGGATCTGAACGTGCGGACATAAGGCAAGACCGCCATGCTGGCGCACACTGGCATCACCCCGCGCCGGCCGCAGATTTCGATCGCGTACGAATGTCAGCCGATCGCCAGTTTCGCCAGCGCCTCTGGCAGGTCTGCGACGCTATCGATCACCAGATGGGCGCCGGCTGCCTCTAGTTCTGCCCGTGCGTTCGCGACGCGGGCGGAGCGATCATCCGCCGCCAGAGCGTTGAAAGCATCGCGAGACAGACCCACGCCATTGCCGCTCGCCGCAACGCCGATGGTCCAGACGCCTGCCGCGCGCCCCTCGGCAATCCCCACCGCCGCATCGTCGAGCTTGACGCAGGCCGTCGCAGGCCAGGCGCCAAGCTCCACCAGATTCTTCCACAGCATCAGGGGCGATGGCCGGCCGGCGGCGGTGTCGCCCGCGCACACCAGCATATCCGGCTTATAACCCTGCGCTTCGGCCAGCGGTAGGATGTCCACCATCATCGCGCGCGTATAGCCAGTGCAGGAACCGATCTTGACGCCCGCAGCCCGCAAGCGCCCGGCCACATCCGCCGCGCCCGGGATCAACTGGGCGCATTCGCGCGCCGCCTCGCGCATCATCGGCCCAATGTCGGCGAACAGGGCCGCCGCATCCCCCGCATCGGGCGCCTTGTCATGCTCGGCGATCCATGCGTCCCGAACGCGCGGCCCGGCGAGGATCGCCGCGATATGATCGCTCTTGGCCATGCCCATGTCGGCACGCACCTCGGCTTCGGTAAGGGGAACGCCCGCCGCCTCAAACAGCTTGCACAGCGCCACCACCGGCGCACGGCTACCGAAATCGATCATCGTGCCGGCCCAATCGAACACCACCGCCTTCAAAGCTGGATGCATGTTTCCCTCCCTTGACTGTCGAACACTGCGCCGACCACATCTTCGGCGAGCGCGAAGGCGGTCGACGCCCCCGTCCCGCTCGTGACCACGATCAGCATCACCCCGTTCATCGGCGTGCGCACAACGCTATGCCCTGCTGCCGATGCGTGGGTGCCGGTCCACCGCTCAACGACGCCTGACGCCTTACCCAGCACCGCTTCATACTGACGCAGTATCTCGGCATCGACGGCCTCTGCGGCAAAGGGGTCGGGTGTCGGCGCATAGTCATGGCTGTCACCAACCACCAGGCTGCCATCCGCGCCCTGAACGGCGATCAGATGAATGCCATAGCGCAACGCTTCGCTTTCTTCCCGTTCCAGGCGTGCGCGCAACGCGCCAGCTTCCGGGAGCGCCGCGTAGCCCAGATAACGCACGAAGCTGAGGTCGCTCATCACCGGAGCGGGCAAACGCCAACCGGGCGCAGCAAGCCGCAGCATCTGGAGCTTGCAGCGCCGAATGCCAGCTTCGGCATAGATGTCCGGGTAAAGCGTCGCCCAGTCATCGCCCGGGCACAGGAAGATCATGTCGGCGCGATAGGCGCCGTCCCTGCAATGCACCACGCCCGTCTCGGCATGAAAGGCCGCGAGGCCGCGCCGAAACGAAACCCCATACGCCTTCTCCAGCCATCGGGCGAGCAGGGGAATCGCTGTGCGCGATTCCACCCGCAGATCGTGCGGACTGAAGAGACCGCCGGCCGCCGGGGGCGTGCCGGGAAGGCGCGCTGCGACCTCGCCGCCGCTAAGGCGCACGCACGCCTCGCCCATTTCGGTAGCGAGGAAGGCATCGACCATGGCAGCGGCTTCCGGGCGTTGCGCGATCAGCAGCAAGCCCTCCTGCTCGATGCGGATACCGGCAGGGCCGGCGATGGTGCGCCAGACCTCGCTGCTGCGCCGGGCCAGATCCCACACGCGTCCGCGCTCCTGACCGGTGACGGTCACGAAGCCGAAATTGCGGATCGACGCGCCATTTGCGCAGGCGTCCCGATCAATCACAAGGACGCGCTTACCACGCCGGGCCGCGGCGAGGGCATGGGCCAGCCCGACAATGCCCGCGCCGACAATGATCACGTCATGCATGGGCCTGGACCAATTCTCGCCGTTCGAGGCGGAGGAAATAAACTGCCGACAATAGGGTCAAAAGTATGACCAGTGCCGCCGTCACATAGCTGCAGGTGATGAAAAAGGGCAGCCAATCGACCTTCTGCGCGACCAGGCTGCGGTAGAGAAGCAGTGCGACGCTGCCGCAATAGCCCGACGCATCGGCGATATAGATCAGGAACCCTGCATTGCCGGCCCGGCCAAGCGCCGCGATCATCCGATCGAAAAGCATGGCGTTGAACGGGGTGTAACCGAGATAGAGCCCCGCGCCGGTGAGGATCATCCATGACAGCGGCCCCAGAAGATGCGCCTGGAACGCCAGCGTCGATGCGCCGAGCAGCAACGCGCCCAGAATGATGACACCATGCATCGCCAGCAGGGCGCGCTTGTTGTTCCGCACCAGCATCAGCGCGCCAAGCCCGGCGAGCGCGATCACGGCGACCGGCAACTCGCTTTGCGAGAAAATCGACGCGGCGCCGCCAAATCCCATCGCCGTCCATAATTCCACCGCGAAATTGTCGCGAAAATCGCGCAGCGCCGTCAGGAGCACATAGCCCGACACGAGCACCGCCATCGGCAGGCCATGCGTGCGCAGGAACGCCGCCCGGTCATTCTTCCGCATCGGCGCGCGCGCGGTTCGCTCCGCCTCGTCCCGCCCATCTGGCGGCGGAAGGCGTTCCAGAACCCAAAGCGAGAGCAACAATATCGGCGCGAAGGCGATGCCGGTCACCGCGGGCATCCAGGTTTCGCTGACACCCTGCTGCATCATCCAGACGGCGACCGATTTCACCACGCCCGACGAGAGGATGAAGCTTGCACACAGCATGGCCCCCAGCATTTCCGAGCAGCGCCGTCCCTCTACATAGGAGAAGACAAAACCCCAGATCATGCCAAGCGGCAGGCCATTGAGAAACAGGCAGAGCGGTCCCCATCCCTTGGGCAGGATCGCAAACAGGACCAGCGCAATCCATGACAAGCCGATGAGGCACAGGATCGCCATCGCCCGCCCCTGTCGTCCCGCTTCGGCGATGACCCGGATGCCGATAAGCTTCGACAGCGCATATCCGATCACCTGTGCGATCAGCAGGCCGGTCTTGTAGTCGATGCCCAAAGGCAGCAGGCCCATATCCTCGTAAGTTCCGGCCGCAAATGGCTTGCGAAAAGCGTACATCGCGAAATAGGCGCCGAACGCCGCGAGCCCCCCGACGATGAGGAGCGCTGTACGTCCAGCCGGCTTGCGCACGACGGACCGCTGGTTAAATCCATGACGAGACATTGCAATCTGGTCTGGACCAGTTTTACGACAACTTCATGACCGGTGACACGATATATGGCGATGTATTCCGGACCTATGCCCGGCACATTCTCGCACCGATCCCCACGGCGGCGATGTGGTAGTGTTCGAAGCTATCGTCGAGCGGCGGGCGCAGAGGTCCCGGCTTCCCAAAGCTCAAAACGCTTCAGTAGCCGATTGGCTTGGATTCCATAGCGCCCCGGATTCAGGCAGTGGACGGGATATCGGAACATCGGGTCTCCGATATGACATTTCTCTGGCACGCCCTTTCCAGCAGCGCAGGTCGTGGGAGAACTTCTCCTATGGGAGCAATGATTATGCATCGGCAGCAACAGCACACACTGCTGGCATGGCGGTGAAGCTCAAACGTGCAAGTTCGTACCAACGTCTTTGAACGTGTCAGCCGTATATCGGGCCAAGTCCATGCGAGCCGCAATCCCGACCGGATCGACCGCCGCACCTTCATGGCCGCTCTTTGCGCGTCGCTGCCGTGATCCCCATTCGTCGGACCATAGCCAGAACGTCGCACCGGACAATGATTGTCGCTACATTGTGGGCATGTGATCGCTTAGGCGAGCAAAGAGGCAAGCATGGCGATCGTCGTTAACCATATGTGTCATCGCCTACTTGTTCATTCAGGCAAGATTTATGGACCAAGGCGTTGCGCCGCGTTCGCGCGGCTCCCTGCGCTATCAGCGCCGAAAGGCAAGGCGAATGGGCGTCGATCCGCACGACGTTCCGATCAACCCTAGAGCCGGATCGTGGCAACCGCCGGAACCGATCGGCGAAAGCCCTGTGAGCGATCTTGCCTATAGCTTGTCGATGACCGCCCTACTGGTCGTTCTGATGATATGCGGCGGATTTGTGATGATGGCGAGCGGGATCGATGGCGTTTGGTTTTGGGCTTGGGTGCTGTTCCTACTCGTCGGACAATGGATTTTGTGGAACCGCCGCAAAGCCGGAGGATAGAAAATTCTCCGTTCCCACCGCCGAAATCATGTGGGATTTTATGAAGGACGGCGCGCCATGCCCCCAAGGACATCTAGCGAAATCAGCTGTTAATGAAGGAATTGGCGGAGAGGGTGGGATTCGAACCCACGTTACGGTCTCCCGTAAACCGCATTTCGAGTGCGGCGCATTCGACCACTCTGCCACCTCTCCGCAGAAGGTCCGCGAAGCGCTACGATGCGCTGCATTCCCGGTCGAGCGGCGGCCATTAGCGAATGAAATTACACTTGCCAAGCGGCCAAACGGGTATTTTTCTTGTGTCAGGCTGGCATGCTCCTAAATTGGAGCGATGAAAGAGATGACTCAGATTTTCGGCGCCGGCATCACGGCCCCGCCGATTGTCCATGCACGCTTCAGCATCGGCGACGTGGTCAAGCACCGGATGTTCGGTTTTCGCGGCGTCGTGTTCGACATCGACCCGGTCTTCGCCAACAGCGAGGAATGGTATGAAGCGATCCCCGAAGGCGCACGGCCCGACAAGCACCAGCCCTTCTATCATCTGCTCGCCGAAAATGGCGAATCCAGCTATGTCGCTTATGTCAGCCAACAGAATCTGGTGGCGGACGACAGCGACGAGCCGGTCGATCATCCGGCCATCACCGGCATGTTCGGAGCCTATGCCGAGGGCAAATACCGGCTCCGCCCGCTTCATCGCCATTGAACGCGCGCCCACGGCTTTGCGCGTTCCGGTCGAAATCCAGCGCCCCGGCCTTGGCGCATGGCGAACAGTGCGAAGGCTTGGTTACGATCCATCGCGCCTTTGGCTGCCATGCCACCTGGCATAGGGTCAGGATGGCTGGCGCCACTGCGACCTAAGCTGCCCGGATGCACGAAAGCATGTCTGAAGCCACTTTCCGATTGATCCATAGCCAAGCAACATTATTACTAGCTGCTTGACACAAGCGAGAAGCCAGGGGGACCGAAGGGTGACGATCGAAAAGGCACAGGCCAGCGGCATGGCCGAATTGACGCTGCGTGGCGTCATCCTCGGCGCGCTCATCACCCTCATTTTCACGGCGGCCAACGTCTATCTGGGCCTCAAAATCGGCCTGACCTTCGCGACCTCCATTCCCGCCGCGGTCATCTCCATGGCGGTGCTGCGTCTGTTCGCGACCGGCACCATTTTAGAAAACAACATTGTCCAGACCATCGCCTCGGCCGCCGGCACGCTCTCGGCCATCATCTTCGTGCTGCCTGGCCTGGTCATCATCGGCTGGTGGCAGGGCTTTCCCTATTGGCTGTCCGCCTTCACCATCGCGCTGGGCGGCATATTGGGCGTCATGTATTCGGTGCCACTGCGCCGCGCGCTCGTTACCGGGTCCGATCTTCCCTATCCCGAGGGCGTGGCCGCCGCTGAAGTGCTGAAGGTCGGTGCGGGATCGCGCGAAGGGCTGGAAGAGAACAAGCGCGGCCTTGCCGCCATCGTCGCCAGCGCTCTTGCCGCCGCCAGTTTCTCGATCATCGCCAAGACCCGCATCCTCGCCGAAGAAGCCGCTACTTTCTTCCGCTTCGGGACTGGCGCGACGTCGGTCTCCACCAGTTTCTCGATGGCGTTGATCGGTGTCGGCCATCTCGTTGGCCTGTCGGTTGGCGTCGCCATGTTCATCGGCCTGCTCATCAGTTGGGTCGGCCTGGTTCCCTATCTCACGACCCCTTTGCCCGCCGGTGCGGACATTGCGGACATCGTCGGCACAGCGTTCCGGACGAAGGCGCGCTTTATCGGCGCGGGCACCATCGGCGTCGCGGCGATCTGGACCCTGCTCAAAATCCTTGGCCCGATCATCAGCGGCATCCGCTCAGCCCTGGTCGCCAACGCGACGCGGCGGGCAGGCAATGCAGGGCTGCTCGAACTGACCGAGCGCGACCTGCCCATTTCCATCGTCGGCGGCACCATCCTGGCGGCGCTGCTTCCCATCGGAATGCTGTTGTGGGTGTTCGCGCAGGGCGGGCCGATTGCTGACAATCCCGTTCCGGTCATCGGCCTGACCCTGGCCTATGTGCTGGTGGCAGGCATCGTGATCGCGTCGGTCTGCGGCTATATGGCGGGCCTGATCGGTGCTTCGAACAGCCCGATTTCCGGCGTCGGCATTCTCGCCGTGCTGGGCGCGTCGCTGATGCTGGCCGCCATTTACGGTTCGGGCGGCAATGATCCCTCCCAGACCCAGGCGCTGATCGCCTACGCCCTGTTCACCACCGCGATCGTGTTCGGCATCGCCACCATCTCCAACGACAATCTTCAGGATCTCAAGACCGGCCAGCTGGTCGGCGCGACGCCCTGGAAACAGCAGCTCGCGCTCATCCTGGGCGTCCTCTTCGGCGCGCTCGTCATCCCGCCGGTGCTTGACCTGCTCAACAGCGCCTTCGGCTTTGCAGGGGCGCCGAATGCCGGCCCCAACGCCCTGCCCGCGCCGCAGGCCGCGCTGATCTCCGCGCTGGCCAAGGGCGTGCTGGGCGGCGATCTCGACTGGGGGCTGATCGCCATCGGCGCCGGCATCGGCGCGGTCGTCGTGCTGATCGACGAGACACTGGGCAAGGCCGGAAAGCTACGCCTGCCGCCGCTCGCCGTCGGCATGGGCATTTATCTGCCAATGGCGCTCACCCTATTGATCCCGGTCGGTGCGGTCATCGGCCATTTTTATAACCGCTGGGCGCTGCGCCAGAGCAATCCCGAGTTCGCCGAGCGCATGGGCGTGCTGATGGCAACCGGTTTCATCGTCGGCGAAAGCCTGTTCGGCGTTGCCTTCGCCGGGATCGTCGCCAGCACCGACAGCGACGCACCCCTGGCGCTGGTGGCAGAAAATCATTGGGCCGTGCCGCTGGCGATCCTGATCTTCGCTGGCGTGATTGCCGGTCTCTATGCGCGGTTGCGCCGCTGGGCCTCGGACCCCCTGTCCTAAAGGGAAGGGGGCAATCATGGCGGAATATGCGTTACTCCTATCCCTTGATCGCAACAGGAGTGAAGTTCAACCATGCGCGCCGACCAGAGACGCCCCGAGTCGCAAGATCTCACCCGCATCTCGCTCGACCCGGATCACATTTCCTACTGGACCAATCGCTTCGGCGTGTCACAGGATGAAATAGAGGAAGCCGTAGAGGCCGTCGGCGATAGCGCCGACGCTGTGGCCGCCTATTTAGGTGCACCGAGGGCGCGCTGAACTGACTGTATCGAAAATGCAACGATCATGTGGAACCATTTTGATTTCACCGATCTGTAACGACCGTAGCATCAAGCTGTAACAGAAATCTCCCACTGGCCACCTCAACCGGACAGCGATCGGACTCTCCCCGGTCGCTGTTGGCCAACAGGGAGATTCATCATGAACCGCTTTTTCCGTGGCGCAAGCCGCGCTGCCATCGTTGTCGCGCTGGCGACGCCGGGCGTGGCTCTGGCCGGCACCATCGTCGGCATTGTGTCGGACGGCACCGGCACGCGCGCCCTCCAATCCACGCAATTGCGGATCGTCGAGATCGGCCGCGTTGCAGAGGCCGGCCGTGACGGCAGCTATCGTTTCCCCGATGTTGCGCCCGGCACCTATACGATCGAAGCCCGCTATGTCGGCGCCGACCCGGTTCGCACCACCGTCATCGTCCCCGCCAGCGGCGATGTAAAGGCGGACATCCGCATCGGCTCTGATGTCGATGCGTCGATCATCGTCGTCGGTCAGGTCGCCAACCAGGCATCGACCCTGTCGCGCCAGCGCGCCGCCGACGGTGTCGAAAGCGTCCTGACCCGCGACGCCATCGGCCAGTTTCCCGACCAGAATGTCGCAGAATCGCTGCGCCGCCTGTCGGGCGTAAACATCCTCAACGACCAGGGCGAAGGCCGCTTCGTATCGGTCCGCGGCCTTGATCCCGAACTCAACGCCGCATCGGTCAACGGCGTGCGCCTGCCCGCGCCGGAAAGCGACGTCCGCTCGGTCGCGCTGGACGTCATCCCGTCCGAACTGATCGAATCGATCGAGGTCAAGAAGTCGCTGACGCCCGACATGGACGGCGACACGATTGGCGCGTCGATCGAAATCCACACCACCAGCGCCTTCGACCGCAAGAAGGACCTGTTCTCGGTCAAGGCCGAGGGCAGCTATAATGATCTGGCCGACAGCATCACGCCCAAGGGGTCGTTCGACTTCTCGAAGAAGCTGAGCGACAATTTCGGCATCGCCGGCGGCGCCAGCTATTACAAGCGCCGCTTCGCGACCAATAATGAGGAAATGGACGGCTGGGATGTCGAAGACGGCATCGCCTATGCCGACACGATGGAATATCGCGACTATGACGTGACGCGTAAGCGCATCGGCGCGTCGCTGAGCCTCGACTGGCAGCCCAGCCCGTCGACCAAACTCTACGCTCGCGGCCTCTACAGCCAGTTCGACGACCAGGAATATCGTCGTCGCCTGACCATCGAGATGGACGAAGCACCGTCAAGCGGCACCGCCACCAGCGCCGATTTCAATTCTGAAGACGGCGAAATCACCGTCACCCGCGACCTCAAGGACCGGTTCGAGCGCCAGCGCATCCGCTCGATCAGCCTGGGCGGCGAGACCAATACCGGCCCGTGGAAATTCACCTATATGGGCAGCTGGTCCAAATCGTCGGAACGGGAAAACGGCTCGATCGACCCGGTCGCGTTCGAACGCAAATTCGACGATGGCGACGATCTCGGCATCAGCTTCGACTATAGCAACCCGCGGCGGACGGCCTACAGCATCACGGCCGGGCAGGACGTCTTCCTCGACCCGACCGAATATGAATTCGACAAGGCCGAGCGCACCACGCTGAGCGATTCGCAGGATGAAGAGTGGGCGATCAAGGCCGACATCTCGCGCTCCTTTGCGATGGCGACCGGCGAGTTCACCATCCAGGCGGGCGGCAAGGCGCGCTGGCGCACCAAATCCTACAACAGCACCTATGACATCTATGATGGCTATGAAGGCGACCTGACACTGGCCGACGTGCTCGGCACGCAGGACTATGATCTGGCGTCCATCGATCCGGTTCCCGCCAAGAAATCGTTCCGCAATTTCTTCAACGACAACCTTGCCTCGTTCGAACTGGATGAAGGAGACAGCTGGCAGGGATCGAACGAGGAAGACTATAGCGTCGATGAAGACATTCAGGCCGCCTATCTGCTTGGCCGTTGGGACAGCACGACGCTCCGCGTGATCGGCGGCGTCCGTATGGAGCACACGAAGAACGACATCACCGGCAACCTGCTCGACATCGACAATCGGACGCTCACGGTTCTCAACTTCAAGCGCAGCTACACCGACTGGCTGCCCAGCCTGACGCTGCGCTACGAGCCGGTTCGCAATGTCGTGCTGCGTGCGGCCGGCTATAAGAGCCTGGTGCGTCCCAAGCTGTCGCAACTGGCCCCGCGCGTCGTGATCGAGGACAATGAGGGCGAATTCGGCAACCCGGACCTCAAGCCCTACCGCGCCTGGAATATCGACGCCTCGGCCGAATATTATTTCGGCCGCAACGCCGCCCTGTCGGCCGGCTTCTTCTGGAAGGACGTCAAGAATTTCACCTACATCCAGGTGATCGACGACTATCAATATGGCGACCTGCTGCTCGATCAGGCGTCCATACCGGTCAATGGCGACAGCGCCAAGATCAAGGGCCTGGAGTTGAGCTACAGTCAGGTGTTCGACTTCCTGCCCGCGCCGTTGGACGGCCTGCTGGCCCAGGTCAACTACACCTATACCGATGCCAAGGGCACGGTGCTGACCGATGGCGACATCACCGACCCGCGCAAGATTCCGCTGGCATCCTCTTCCAAGAACACGCTCAATGTCGTCCTCGGTTACGAAAAGGGACCGATCTCGCTGCGCGCGGCCGGCACCTACCGCGACAAATATGTCGACGAAGTCGGCGATACGGCTGCGGAAGACCGGTATGTGGACGAACATTTCCAGCTCGATCTCAGCGCCAAATATCGTGTCCGTCCGGGCGTGCGCGTCTTCGCCGACTGGGTGAATGTGACCAATGCGCCTTATTTCGCCTATCAGAATCTGGAAGGTCGCCGTCGCCTGCTGCAATATGAAAATTATAGCTGGACCATCAAGTTCGGCGTGAGCGCGAACTTCTGATCCCTTCGTCCATATCCTCCCTACCGGTCGTGCTCGCGCACGGCCGGTAGGCCCGTTTCCGGAAGGACGCGCATGTTCCGTCTTCCTATCCTGACGTTCTTGCTGGCGACTACGCCGGCGGCTCTGCCAAGCCAGTCCGCCGCACAGACGCCTGTGCCCCGATCGGCCGGCGCGCCCTATGCTGCGCGCAACCTGCCCGATCGCATCATGCTCACCCCGGCCGCCGATCCAGCTCACGGCATAGCCGTCGCCTATCGCACCGACGCGGCCCAAACCGCCAGCGAAGCGCAGATCGCCATCTCCGTCGATGGTCCGACATTGGAGGAAAAGGCGATCATCGTGACCGGCCCTGCCGGCATTGCGAAGGACAGCGCCAACGGCCCTGCCCTTTACCACCAGATCCGCTTCGACAATCTGACGCCCGACACCGTCTATGCCTATCGGCTCAAGGGCAGCGCGGGCTGGAGCGAATGGCTGCAATTCCGCACCGCTTCGAGCGCGGCCAAGCCCTTCCGGTTCCTGTATCTGGGCGACATCCAGAACGGCATATTGACCTATGCCAGCCGCGTGATCCGACAGGCTTTCCACGCCAATGGCGGGATCGAACTGGTCGCCCATGCCGGCGACCTCGCCGCCCAGCGCGATGATCTGGACCACGACGATGAGTGGGGCGAATTCAACCAGGCGGGCAGCTATAATTGGTCGATCGTCCCGCAACTGCCCGCCACCGGCAATCATGAATATATCGACGTGATGCTGCCCGATGGTGGGGAAAGCCGCCAGCTCGGCCCCTATTTCCCGCTGCAATTCGCGCTGCCGGACAATGGCGCGCCTGGCCTGAAGACGACCTATTATGTCGATTATCAGGGCGTGCGTTTCATCGTGCTGGACGGCACCTCCGCCATCGACCTGGGCACCATGGCGCAGCAGACCCGATGGCTGGACGCCACGCTTGCCGCCAGCAAGGCCCTATGGAATGTCGTGCTGTTCCACCAGCCGGTCTTCACCTGCGCTCGTCCCGATGACACGGCGGAAGTGAAAGCGGCATGGAAGCCCGTTTTTGACAAGCGCAAGGTTGATCTGGTGCTCCAGGGCCATGACCATTGCTATAGCCGCCTGACATCGGAGGCGGGGCGCGAGGCGTCCGCGCAGGCGCGCGCGGACGGCGCGATCCAGGGTCCGGTCTATCTGGTTTCGGTCACCGGGTCCAAAATGTATGGCCTCAATGACCGCGCCCGCACCCAGCCGGACAAGACGGCGGAGGCGACCGAGTTGTATCAGGTCGTGGATGTGGATGGCGATCGACTGAAGTTCCGCACCTATACGGCGTCGGGCAAGCTCTATGACGGCTTCGATCTTGAAAAACGGGCGGACGGCAATCACCTGACCGACACGGACGAGCCCATGATCGCGGTGCGCACCTGCACCGGCAATATCGGCCCGGACGGTGGCAAGTGCGTGGCGCGCGGCAAATGAGGACGATCATGATGCAGCGTTTTCTGTTTCCCATCGCCGGCCTTCTGGCGCTCGCGGCCTGCTCGACCGGAGAGAGCGAAGTCCCCGTCGCGGTCCGCATCGCCAATGCGACCCCGGCCGTCAACGTGACCGCCCGCGGCGAAACCACCCCGGTCGGCACCGCCAACGCCGACGCCGCCGACGATCCGGCCATCTGGCGCAATGCCGCCGATCCGGCCGCCAGCCTGATCGTGGGCACCGACAAGAAGGCAGGCCTTTATGTCTATGGCATGGACGGCAAGACCCGCAGTTTCATCGATGCCGGCCGGGTCAATAATGTCGATCTGAAGGACGGCGTCACCATCAACGGCGCGCCGGGCGTGCTGGTCGCTGCGTCGGATCGCAACGATGTGGCCAATGCCAAAATTGCCCTGTTCCGGCTTGATAGTGCGACAGCGAAATTGACAGCTCTGGGCAAGATCGACGGCGGCACGGGCGAAGCCTATGGCATCTGCCTCGGCCGCGACGAGGCGGGGCTCTATGGCTTCATCGTGCTCAAGGACGGCACCATCCACCAGATCGCCATCGACGCGTCGGGGGCGACACCCACCGGCCGCACAGTCCGCACCATGAAGCTTGGCACCCAGGCGGAAGGCTGCGCCGTCGATGACCGCACCGGCACGCTCTATGTGGCGGAAGAGGATGTCGGCCTGTGGCGGTTCGACGCCCGCGCCACCGGATCGACCACGCCGGTGCAGATCGCCGCGGCGGACGGCAAGAATCTGGTGATGGACGCCGAAGGCGTCGCCATCGCGCCGATCGGCGAAAAGGACGGCTATGTCATCGTCTCCAGCCAGGGCGACAATGCCTATGTCGTCTACAAGATGAGCGACGACAGCTATGTCGGCCGTTTCCGCATCGTCGATGGCGCCATTGGCGGGTCGGAAGAAACCGACGGCATCGAACTGATGCTCGGCGATTTCGGCCCAAATTATCCCGGCGGACTGTTCATCGCCCAGGACGGCCATAACGCTGCGGCAGCGCAGAATTTCAAGCTGGTCGCGTGGGCCGACATCGTGAAGGCGCTTGGCCTGCCGCAATGAGTGGCGCCGGGGGCCGGATGGACTAAACGACCCGGCCCCTTCGCAGCCCCTTGGTCTCCGACGGCCCATGCTCTATGGGAGCAGGCCTGTCCAAACTGAGGGAAGCCGATTTGATCCTGGACCTTGCCGCCGCCGCTTCGAGCGCCATCCGCTTTGAAGATCTGGGGCTCAATCCCGTCGCCCTCAACCTCGGCTTCTTCACGCTGAAATGGTACAGCCTCGCCTATCTGGCGGGCATCCTGATCGGCTATTGGTATCTGTTGAAACTGGTGGCCCAGCCCGGTTCGCCGATGGCGCGGCGTCATGCCGACGACATGATCTTCTATGCCACGCTCGGTATCATCATCGGCGGGCGGCTGGCCTATGTGATCTTCTACCAGCCCGAAATTCTGAGCAACCCGATCGACATCTTCAAGCTGTGGAATGGCGGCATGTCCTTCCATGGCGGCGCGGCCGGCGTTTCGCTCGGCATCCTCTACATGGCGCGCAAGGAAAAGCTCTCCTGGCTGCGCATCCACGACTATGTCGCCTGCGTCGTCCCCTTCGGCCTGTTCTTCGGCCGCCTCGCCAATTTCGTGAACGGCGAATTGTGGGGCAAGGCGACCGACGTGCCCTGGGCCATCATCTTCCCGACCGGCGGCGACGTGCCGCGCCATCCCAGCCAGCTGTATGAAGCGGGGCTGGAAGGCGTGCTGCTGTTCCTGATCCTCGCCTTCGCCTTCTGGAAAACCCAGGCGCGCTACAAGCCCGGCATGTTGGTGGGCATCTTCCTGCTCGGCTATGGCTGCTTCCGCTTCGCCGTCGAATATGTGCGCGAGGCCGACGCCCAATTGATGGAGTTCGCGGCGCGCACGGGCCTCCATATGGGCCAGTGGCTCTGCCTCCCGATGATCGCCGCCGGCCTCTACCTGATCGTCACCGCCAAGGGCCGCCGCCTGCGCGTCGAGCCGGTGGCTGGCAGCGCCAGTGTCGGCTG
>NZ_AYOY01000003.1 GCF_000508185.1 Sphingobium sp. C100
GCGCAGCGGCGGCGCAGGCCGGTGCGCGCGGCGCGGGTGGGCCGGGACAGGCTTTGAAGGCGCTCTACCGCAACCTGTTTTCCACCATGCGCATCCGCGCCTTCCGCCTGCATCTGGGCATGTATCTGGGCGGCTATATCAGCCAGGATATTTTCAATGCCGCCTTCACCTTCTTCGTGATTTTCGCGCTCGCCGGGTCCACCGCCATCGCATCGGGGCTGCTCGGCACCATGTATATCGTCCAGTTCTTGGCCGTTATCATCGCCATCAACCTGGCGCTGCGCGCATCGCCCAGCGCCGCCTATCAGATAGCGGCGGCCGCCTTCGCGGCGGGCGCTCTGACACTGGTCGGCCTCTGGGCCACGGGCCTGTCGGCGGGCAGCGCCATGATCTGGCTGCCGATCGCGCTGGCCGGGCTGGGACGCGGCGCGCTCAACTATATCCCTTGGGCGACCTACAATTATATGGCCGACGTGGACGAGATCGTAACCGGCCAGCGGCGCGAGGGCAGTTTCGCCGGCGTCATGACCTTCGTGCGCAAAGCGACGCAGGCGGCTGCGGTCGCGGGCGTGGGCTTCGTCATGCAGGCGGGCGGCTTCGTATCGGGCGCGCAGGTGCAAAGCGACGGCGCGATCGCCACCATCGCGCTGCTGCTGGGCGTCGGCACGGTGGCCTGTCTGTGCTTCGGCATCTTCGTCTCGACCCGCTTTCGCCTCAGCCCCCTGACCCACGACATATTGATGCGCGAGATCGAGCATCTGCGCGCGGGTGGGCGCACGCCCACGACGCCGGAAGCGGGCGCGATCGTCGAGGATCTGTCGGGCTGGCGCTATGACCGGCTGTGGGGCAATAATCCGGTGGCGGGCGCCGCCGGCCAATAGAGGGAGACAAGGATGCGGTACAAAATCCTGGGCGCGGCGCTGCTGCTCGCGCTCGCGACGACGCCGGTGCAGGCGCAAAGCTGGTCGCGCAGCTGGATGGCCGCTCCGCTCGTGTCGCGAACCCCGCCCGACAAGCGCCCCGACCTCACCGACCGCACGCTCCGGCAAGTGGTGCGCATCAGCAGCGGGGGCACGCGCCTCCGCCTGCGCCTGTCCAACGAAATGTCGATCCGGCCGCTGCTGCTGGGCGCCGTTCATGTGGCGCTGGCCGGGGAGAATGGAGAGACGCTGCCCGGCACCGACCATGTCGTCACCTTCAACCGCGCGCAGGGCGCGACCATCCCCGCCCGCGCCCCGCTGCTCAGCGATCCGGTCGCCATGTCGGTGAAGCCGCTCGCGCGCATCGCCATCAGCATCCATTTGCCCCAGGGCGCGCCCGACGCCACCATCCACAGCTATTCCGCCGCCACCGGCTGGACCGCGCCGGGCGACCAGACGGCGGCCACCCGCCTGTCCGATTCGACCACGCTCGGCCCGCGCGTCATCATTGCCGCCGTCGAGGTGGAGAATGAAAAGCCTGCCCGCACCATCGTCATGCTGGGCGATTCCATCACCGACGGCGTGCGCGCCACGCCCGACAGCAATCGCCGCTGGCCCGATCTGCTGGCTGAACGGCTGCAACAGGCCGGCCTGACGCGGACCGGCGTCGCCAATGCCGGCATCAGCGCCAACCGCCTCTTGTCGGAAGGCGACGGTTATAACGCCCTCGCCCGCTTCGACAGCGATGTGCTGGCCGTGCCGGGGGTCAGCCATGTCGTGATCCTGGAAGGCGTCAACGACCTGGGCGCCGCCGCGCGCGCGCAACAACCGATGCTGCCGCCCGAAACGATCATCGGCGCCTATCGCCAGATGATCGCCCGCGCCCATGACCGGGGGGTGAAGGTCATCCTCGCCACCATCCTGCCCTATAAGGGCGCAGGCTATTGGAGCGCAGCGGGCGAGGCCACGCGCATGGCCGTGAACGACTGGATTCGCGACAATGGCGAAGCGGACGGTTTCGTCGATCTGGCCCAGGCGATCGCCGACCCGGCCGATCCCGCGCGCATGGCAAAAGCCTATGATGCAGGTGACGCCTTGCACCCCAATGACGCGGGCTTCCGCGTCATGGCCGACGCTGTCGACCTCACCCTGTTCCAATGATCGCGGCGCGCGCGTCCCTGTCCGGCTGACCCGCCGATCGTCCCGGCTTTCCTTGGCGCAGAAAGCGGCTAAAGTCGGGCATCATGCACAAAGTCGACAAGAAGCCGCCCACGATCAAGGAAGTCGCAGCCCGCGCCGGCGTATCGGTGATGACCGCATCGCGCGCCGTCAACGGCAGGGCGCTGGTCAGCGCCAAGGCCCAGCGCGCGGTGGAGCAGGCGGTGGCCGACCTGGGCTACATCCCCAATGCGTCGGCCCGCGCGCTCGCCGGCAGCGCCGACCGGCGCGTGGCGCTGCTGCACAGCAACAGCACCACATCGGCTTATCTGGGCGAATTGCTGCTCGGCGCCCTCTCTGAAGCGCCGCTACGCCACCTGCATCTGGTGGTCGAACAATGCGCCCCCGGCGCCTTCGCCCAGGAAATCGTCGATCAGGTCGCGCAGGCGCATGTCGCGGGCGTCATCCTGCCGCCGCCGCTGTGCGACTGGCCCGAATTGCTGGAAAAGCTGCATGCCCGCGACATCGCCATGGTGGCGATCGCCCCGGACCAGGACAGCCCCGACATTTTGTCGGTCGGGACCGACGACCGGCACGCCGCCTATGATCTGACCCGCCATCTGATCGATCTTGGCCACCAACGGATCGGCTTCATCCAGGGTAATCCCCGCCACCGCGCCAGCGCCCGGCGGTTGCAGGGGTTTCGCGACTGCCTGGCCGACCGCGGCATCGAACTGGACGAACGATGGATCACGCCGGGCGATTTTTCCTACCGCTCGGGCCTCGACGCGGCGGATCAATTACTCAGCCTCGACACCCCGCCCAGCGCCATTTTCGCCTGCAATGACGACATGGCCGCCGCCGCGATCACCGTCGCCCATCAGCGCAGGATCAACGTGCCCGGCGAAATCAGCATCTGCGGCTTTGACGACACGCCGCTGGCCAGCGCGATCTGGCCCGCGCTTACCACCATCCGCCAACCGATCCGCGACATGAGCCGGGAGGCGATCGGCCTGCTGGCGATGCGGTTCCGCAATCTGGACGAAGGCGCGGCGGGGGTCATCGGCAAGGTGAAGCTCGACTATCAGCTCATCCGCCGCCAGTCCGACGCGGTGCCCGCACGGCACTGAGCGACTTCACGTCAGAGAAAATCCTGTTGCCGCAGCCAGGCCTCGCACAGGCGGGGCCACAACGACACCGGCAGGCCCGGCGTATCCAGCGCGAAACCATGCGGCGCGTCGGCGAAGACATGAAGCTCCGCGCTGCCGCCCGCAGCGACCAGCGCATCATGCAGGCGATGGCCATTTTCCACCGGCACGACCGGGTCATTGCCGGCATAGATGATGAAGGCCGGCGGCGGATCGGGCAAAAGCTGCGCGTCCGGCTGGAGCGCGTCGTACAGCGCCTGCTTTTCCAACGGCGGCAGCGGGGGCTTGTCGGGGATGATCGTTCGCCCCGCGGCATTGGTGGAAATGGGCGCATAGCCGACCACCAGTATATCGGGCCGTTGCGGCGCCATCGACCCCCATTGCGCCGGATAGTCCGCGATCAGGCAGGCGGCCAGATGCCCGCCCGACGACAGGCCGACCACCCCCAGCCCGTGCGCCGCCAGGCCGGACGCGCGGATCATCCGCATCGCTTCCATCGCGTCGTCGAGGGGCGCGGACGGGCCGGTCCCCGCATGGGGAAAGCGATGAAGGAGGACGTAGGCATGATAGCCCAGCGCGGTCAGCCAGCGCGCCACCTGCACACCCTCGCGCCCCGCCATTAACGCGGTATAGCCGCCCCCGCCCAGCACCAGCATGGCCCGGCCATTGGGACGATCGGGCGCATAGCCCAGCAGCACCGGCCGCTCCACGGCGGTCACGACCGCCGCTTCGGGCGCCGCCGCCGCATCCGCCAGCGTGAAGGCGCCCTCCGCCGCATCGCGCAACGGCCAGATCAGGTCCGCCCCCAGCATCAGGCGGCCAGCCTATTGCCATAGCCGATGATGAGCGTGGCGAAGATCAGCAGGCCGACCCCGCTCCACACCATGCGCCGCACGGCGGGCGCGGCGTCCTTCCACTCGCGGAAGGCAAAGCCCCAGCAGGTGCCGAAGATGATGATCGACGCCATGTGCAGCGTCCAGCTCGAAAAGCCGAAGCGGCCCATCTGGCTTTCGCCCATGGTGTAGAAGAAGAACTGGAAATACCAGGCCGTGCCGGCGAGCGCGCAGAGCAGGAAATTGGGCAGCAGCCTGGGCCGCTCACCGCTCGCATCCGCGCCGCCCAGCCATTGCCCCGCCGACCGGTTCCTGACGATCAGCCAGCCGCACCAGAGCGCATTGGTGATGAGGCCGCCGAACATGACGAGGCAGAGCGTGGGCAGGCCGGTCCACAAGGGGCCGGTGCCGGCGGCGGCGGAAATCGCCTTGACCGGCTCGCCCGCCGCCAGCCCGAAGGCGAAGCAGCTCGACATGATGCCGGAGAAGATGGCGACGGCGATGCCCTTCCTGAAATCGAATTCGGCCACGGCGGCCGCCTTCTGTTCGGGGCTGAGCGCCTCATCCTTCTTCGCCCCCGCGCGGGCTACGACGATGATCCCCGCCACGGTCACGGCCAGCCCCAGCAGGACGATCTGCCCGTGCGCCGTGCCGGCGATCTCCGTCATGAAGCTGCCGTCGAAAATCGGCGGGATCAGGGTGCCGAACACAGTGCACAGCCCCAGCACCACCGCCATGCCCAGCGACAGGCCGAGATAGCGCATGGTGAGGCCATAGGTCAGGCCGCCAAAGCCCCAGAGGAAGCCGAAGAAAACGCACCAGCCGACGACGGACGACGGCACCTGCGCCATCACCCCCATCAGATCTTCGGTCTGGATCGACGCGAAGAACCAGGGCGCGATCACCCAGGAAAAAATGCCGCCGGTCAGCCAGAAAATCTCCCAGTTCCAGCGTTTGACGCCGCGATAGGGGACATAGAAGCTCGCTGAGGCAAAGCCGCCCAGCCAGTGAAACAGCACGCCGAGCAGCGGATTGGGGATCATAGGGTCAGTCCCAGGCGATAGAGGCGGTTGGCATTGCCGGCGAACAAGGCGCGGCGGTCGGCTTCAGAAAAATCCGCGACGATGGCGTGATAGGCTTCCATGTAGCGGTCTACGGGTGCGAACAGCTTGTCGGTCGGCGTGTCGCTCGCGAAGGCGCAGCGTTCGACCCCGAACAGGTCGATCGTTTCAAGGATCAGAGGCGCGACAGTCTCGCGGCTCCAGTCGCGGCGGATGAAGCCCATGCCCGACAGCTTGACCGCGACATGGGGCAGTCGGCTGAGCGCCTTCATGCCCTTGCGCCAATCCTCCAGACCGTCCGCGTCGGTCAGCACCGGCATCCCCATATGATTGATGATGACCGCAATGTCGGGGTGCCGCGCGATCAGCGGCGCCAGCCCCGGCATCTGCCCCGGATAGCATTGCAGGTCGAAGGACAGGCCATGTTTCGCCAGCAAGCCATATCCCGCCTGCCATGCCGGATCGACGGTCAGGTCGGCGGGCGTATAGGTGCGCAACGCATCGGGATGCCAGTTGACGATCTGGCGAATGCCCTTGACCCGCTTATGGGCGGCCTGCGCCGCCAGCAGCGCATCGACATCGGGATCGTTGAGCGCGGCAAAGGCGACCAAGCCGGTGGGCAACCCCTCGATCGCGGCCAGCCCGTCCAGCCACTGCGTCTCGCGCACCGCGCTCTCCGCCGCCGCGCCGGCATCCACATGGACCGCGCCCATAACATTCCAGCGCGCCAGGTCCGCGCGATAGTCCGCCACGCCATAGTCCCGCGCGATCGCCGCGACGCTGCCGTTCGGCCCCTCGTCGGAAAAGGGCGGGCTGAGCCAGTCATAACGGATATGCTGCAAATCCCACAGATGGATATGGGCATCGACGAAGGGGATCATGGTCCTCTCCCGTGGAGAAAGCGGCGCGCCGGCTCTTGATCGGCCAGTCGCGCCGCGCGACTTGCGTTCAGAAAGTGGTGCGGCCGCCCGACGTGTCGAATGTCGACGCGGTGGTGAAGCTGCATTCCTCGCTCGCCATGAAGCAGACCATCGCGGCCGATTCGCTGATTTCGCCGAGGCGCCCCATGGGAATCTTCGAACGCATATAATCGACCTGACTCTGCGGCAGCTGGGCCAGGATCGGACTTTCGAAGGTGGCCGGCGTCAGCGCATTGGCGATGATGCCCTTGCCCGCCAGTTCCTTGCCCAGCGACTTGGTGAGTCCGATCACGCCCGCCTTGCTCGCCGAATAGGCGCTGGCGTTGGGATTGCCTTCCTTGCCCGCGACCGACGCCAGGTTGACGATGCGGCCATAGCCATTTTCCAGCATGAAGGGGACGATAGCACGGTTGCAGTAGAACAGGCCGTTGAGGTTGATGTCGATTACCTGCCGCCAGCTATCGAGCGGATATTCATGTACCGGCGCCGTAGCCCCGGTGATACCCGCCGAACAGACCAGCACATCGATGCGGACACCAAGCGCGTGGAAGCTTTCCTCGGCGGCCTTTTCGACGCCCGCCTGATCGGAAATGTCGAGTGCAACCGTATGTGTCGCCGCTACCTCCACCTTGGCTTCTGCCAGCTTTTCAGCGTTGAGGTCCCACAGGCATACCTCCCCACCTTCCGCAACGATGCGCTTGGCAACGGCCCGACCAAGGCCCGAAGCGCCACCGGTTATGATCGCGGTTTTCCCATAGAAGCGTCCCGCAAACACGCTCATCCCAGCACCTCGTCACCCAGATGGCGCCATTCCACGACATCCTGCTTCTGGGTGCCCAGCTTCGCGATGCCCAGCTCCATGACGTCGCCGGCCTTCAGATAGATGGCGTCGGGCTTTTTGCCCTCGCCCACCCCCGGCGGCGTGCCGGTGATCATCAGGTCGCCGGGATAGAGCGTGATATATTCGCTGACATAGGAAATCAGCTGGGCGACGTTGAAGATCATCGTCTTCGTGTTGCCGGTCTGCATCCGCTGCCCGTTGACGTCCAGATACATGTCGAGATCCTGGCAGTCGCCAACCTCGTCCGGCGTCACCAGCCAGGGGCCGACCGGGCAGAATGTGTCATGCCCCTTGCCCTTGGACCATTGGGTGCCGCGCTGCTTCTGGTTGAAACGTTCCGACACGTCATTGACCAGCACATAGCCGGCCACCCTGGACAGCGCATCCTCTTCGCTCACGAAGCGGCAGGTTTCGCCGATCACCACGCCCAGTTCGACTTCCCAGTCGCCATGAGTCGCGCCCTTGGGCAGCATCACGTCGTCATTGGGACCGTTCAGTGACGAAACCGCCTTCATGAACATCATCGGTTCGGTCGGGATCGGCAGGTTCGATTCAATCGCATGATCCTCATAGTTGAGACCGATCGCGACGATCTTGCCGATGCCCTTGACCGGCACGCCATAGCGCGGATCGCCCTCCACGACGGGCAGCGAAGCCACGTCCGCGCCCTTGGCGACGGCGAGGGTTTCGATCGTCAGTTCGGACACCACGCCCGACAGGTCGCGGATCTGGCCTTCGCTGTCGATGACACCGGGCTTTTCCTGGCCACGTTGGCCGAAACGGCAGAATTTCATGGGATCAGTCTCTCTTCTGGAAGGATCAATGGGTGTAGGGACGGTGCATCGCGATATCGCGGTTCAGTTCGACGCCAAAGCCCGGCGCATCGAGCGCGCCGACCTTCAGCCGGCCATTTTCGGGCACCGGCTCGCCGATCAGTTGCGGGTGGAACATCGGGACCACCTCGGTCGGCCCCGGATGCATCATCAGGAACTCGGCAAAGGGCGAATTGTGGCGGGTGATGACGAAATGATAGGAATAGACCGATGATCCGTGCGGCACGACCATCTTGCCATGGGCGTCGGCCAGCGCGCTGATCTTCAAAAGTTCAGTGACGCCGCCGCACCAGCCGACATCGGGCTGGATGATGTCGCAACAGTCCATCTCCATCAACATGCGGAAGCCCCAGCGGGTCGCCTCATGCTCGCCGGTCGTCACCAACATGCCCTTGGGCACGTTGCGCTTGAGCTGCTGATAGCCCCAATAATCGTCGGGGCTGATCGCTTCCTCGATCCATTTGAGGCCATGCTCGTGCGCCGCGATGGCCAGGCGCGTCGCATAATCGACGTCCAGCGCCATCCAGCAATCCCACATCAGCCAGAAATCGTCGCCGACCCTGGCCCGCATGTCGGCCAGTTCGGCGATATTCTTTTTCAGGCCTTCGATCCCCTCGGCCGGGCCGTGGTGCAACGGCATCTTGCCGCCGATGAAGCCGAATTCCTTCGCCTTGTCGGGTCGCGCGCCAGTGGCGTAAAATTGCAGTTCGTCGCGCACCGCGCCACCCAGCAGATGATAGACCGGCTCCTGCCGCAGCTTGCCCAGCAAATCCCACAGCGCCAGGTCGACGCCGGAAATCGCGTTCACCACCAGCCCCTTGCGCCCATAATATTGGGTCGAAAAATACATCTGGTCCCAGATTTTCTCGTAATCCGTGGGCGCGCGCCCTTCCAGGAAGCGGGCCAGATGCTTTTCCACGATATAGGCGGCCGGTTCGCCGCCAGTGGTGACGGCGAAACCGACCGTGCCGTCCTCCGCCTCGATCTCCACCACCAGCGTGCCCAGCACGTTGATGCCGAAGCTTTGGCGCGACTGGCGATATTCGGGATAGCGCGACATGGGCGTGGCGATATGATCGTCGATCCAATGGCCTTCGCCCTGGTCATGATAGTCGGCGCCGCCCCCGCGCACGGTGAAAGCCCGGACATGTTTGATCTTCGGCAAGGTCACGATCGGCACGCACTCACTCCTTGAGCCTGTCCGCTGGTCCAATTTATGGGAAACAGCGGCAATCAGTTTCACTATATGATCAAATTCGCATTTTGCTGGGCGATGCCGGAGGGTTGGCGCGATCGAGAAGAATCATGTCAGCCCCTCCTTCACCCTTGTATTTCTCATTTTGTGGGATAGAGTATTATTAGATGAGACAGAATAGGTCAAATCCAGAATCAGGGGATCGAAAGGAAATGGCCGAGGTCGAATCGCCCAAGGCGTCGGGGTCGCAAACCCTGCAACGGGGGCTGGACCTGCTGGACCAGGTGATTGACGGGCCGATCAAGCTCGCCGACCTGTCGGAACGCATGGGCCTGACACGATCGACCACGCACCGCCTCGCCAATGCGTTGGTGGAGCGCGGCTTCCTGACCTTCCTGCCGCGTGAGGGCTATCAGCTTGGCCCCAAGCTGCTGCAACTCGGCTTCCTTGCGCAGAGCCAGGCCGACGTGGTGCAGATCGCCCGGCCGCATCTGGAGGCGCTGGCCGCCGCCAGCGAGGATGTGGTGCATCTGGGGCGGCTCGACGGCGAACAGGCGCTCTATCTCGACAAGATACCGGGCCGCCGCCGCGTCGAAATCTCCAGCCGCATCGGCGACCGCCATCCGCTGACATCGACCGGCCTTGGCAAGGCGCTGCTGCTCGACGATCCCGAAGCGCACTGGCGCCGCCTGTTCGACGCCGATCAGGCCACCGGCACCCATCCCATCGCCTATGACATATGGCTGGAGCGGATGCGCGCCTATGCGGCGGCGGGCCGGGCCTTCGACCTGGAGGAAAATGAGGATCAGATACGCTGCGTCGCCGCGCCCATCCGCGATGCCTCGGGCGCGATCGTCGCCGCGATCAGCCTGTCGAGCGCCGCCCAATATATGGACGACGAACGCATGGACGCCCTGAGCGCGCAGGTCCGCGACACCGGGCACAGGATCAGCGCCGATCTGGGCTGGACCCCCGGCGCCAAATCTCCCCGCCGCCCCGTGCGGCGCTAATCGCAAGGAAGCTCCCATGAAGTTGCTCGAAGGCAAGACCGTCCTCGTCACCGGCGCATCGACCGGCATCGGCCGCGCCGCCGCCATCGGCGCTGCCCGGCATGGCGCCGACGTCGCCATCAACTATGCCCATAGCGACGGTCCCGCCGCCAGCTGCGTGGCGGAGATCGAGGCGATCGGCCAGCGCGCCATCGCGGTGAAGGGCGACGTCGCCGATCCCCAGACCGCACAGGATTTCGTCGCCAGGGCCGTGGACGCCTTCGGCAAGGTCGACGTGATGGTCAGCAATGCGGGCATCTGCCCCTTTCACGCCTTCCTCGACATGCCGGTCGACGTGGTGGAACGCACGTTCAAGGTGAACCTGCACGGCGCCTATTTCATGGTGCAGGCCGCCGCGCAGCAGATGGTGAAACAAGGGCATGGCGGGTCGATCGTCGCCGTCTCCTCCATCTCCGCGCTGGTCGGCGGCGAATATCAGACCCATTACACCCCGACCAAGGCGGGCGTGCATTCGCTGATGCAATCGACCGCCATCGCACTGGGCAAACATGGCATCCGCTGCAACAGCGTGCTGCCCGGCACCATCCTGACGGAGATCAACAAGGATGACCTCGCCGACGCAGAAAAGCGCGAATATATGGAGGCCCGCACCCCGCTCGGCCGCCTTGGGGCGCCGGAGGATCTGGCCGGCCCCATCGTCTTCCTCGCCTCCGACATGGCCGCCTATGTGACGGGCGCGGCGCTGCTGGTCGATGGCGGCATGTATGTGAACCTGCAATAACAACCCAACCCTGCGCCCGTCATCCCCGCGCAGGCAGGGATGACGGACGCAGGAAAAAGGAAATCGCCCCCATGCGGATCGCCCCGAAAATCGCCGCCGCCCTTGCCGCCCTGCTCGCGCCGCTTCCCGCCCATGCGACGCATCCCGGCGACACGATCCTGATCGCGGGCGATTCCACCGCATCGACCTACAAGGGCGATCGCTATCCGCAGACCGGCTGGGGCCAGATGCTGCAATGCGGCCTCGCTCCGGACGTCCGGGTCATCAACCACGCCATGGGCGGCCGCTCCACCCGCACCTTCCTGTCCGAAGGGCGGTGGGAGGATCTGTTGACCGACATGCTGCCCGGCGATACGGTGCTGATCCAGTTCGGCCATAATGACGCCAGCCGCAACAAGCTTCAACGCTGGGCGCCCGCGCGCACCGATTATCGCGACAATCTGCTGCGCTTCATCTGGGATGTGCGCACGGCGGGCGGCATCCCCGTGCTGCTGACGCCCGTCGCCCGCCGCAGCTTCGGCGCGGATGGCAAGGCGCAGGCGGACTTCGCCGCCTATAGCGCCGTGGTCCGCGACCTGGCCGCCAGCACGCACGCGCCGCTGATCGACCTTGAGGCGCTTTCGCGCGCCTGGGTGGACCGCGCGGGACCGGAAGCGTCAAAGGCCTATTATCTCCACTACAAGCCACAGGACAATGCGCCGGCTTTCCCGCGGGGGATCGACGACGACACTCATTTCAGCGAACTGGGCGCGCGGCAGGTTGCCAATCTGGTGGCGGGCGCGCTCAAGGCGTTGAACCTCCCCATCTCCGCCAAGGTGCTCGGGCAGCGCCAGGCCCTCACCCGCGCCACGCCACTCGGACGCGCGGCGTGCCAATGACCATGCCCGTTTCGATGTTCGACCGCCGCACGATCATGGCCGGCATGGCCGTCAGCGCCGCGCTCGCCCCGGCCGCGATGGCGCAGAGCTTCCCCTTGCCCTCCGGCTTCACCCGCTTCCCGATCTGGCCCGGCAAGGCGCCGGGAAGCGCGGGCGTGACGGTGCAGGAAGTCGAAACGCTCCGCCGCCCCGACAGCGGCCCGGACGACGGCGTCTTCGCCCATATCGTCACCCCCACCCTCACCATGCTGCGGCCCGAAGCCGTCGGCGCGCGGCCCAATGGCGCGGCGATGCTGCTGATCCCCGGCGGCGGCTACAGCCGTGTCGCGATCGGCCATGAAGGCTATGCCATCGCCCGTCGCTTCGCGCAGGCAGGCTATATCTGTTTCATCCTGCTCTATCGCTTGCCGGGCGACGGCTGGGGGGCGGGACCACAAGCGCCCTTGCAGGACGCGCAGCGCGCGCTGCGGCAGGTTCACGCGCGGGCGCAACAGGACCAGTTCGACGCCGACCGCATCGCCGTCATGGGCTTTTCCGCCGGCGGCCACCTCGCAGCCTGGCTGACCAGCCGCGCGCCGGTGGAAAGCTACCCGCCCATGGACGCCGTCGATCGCCAGCCGGTCCGCGCCGCGCTCGCCGCCTATCTCTATCCGGTGATCCAGATGGAGGGGCCGTTCGTCCATGCCGGGTCGCGCGCCCAGTTGCTGGGCGCCGATCCCTCGCCCGACCAGATGCGCGCCTATTCGCTCGACCGGCAGGTCGGCGCGGACACGCCGCCCGTGTTCCTGGCCCATGCGCTGGACGACCGGGCCGTGCCCCCGGAAAACAGCCTGGCCATGCTGGCGGCGCTGCGGGCGAAGGGCATTGCGGTGGAATGCCATTTGTTCGAAAATGGCGGCCATGGCTTTGGCCTCGTCCCCGAACCCGCAGCGCCGGCCCACTGGCCCGACCTCTTTCTCTCCTTCGCGAAGCGCCACCTCTCATGACCCGCAAAGTCGCCCTCTTCGTCACGTGCCTGGTCGATGTCATGCGCCCGCGCATCGGCTTTGCCGCCATCCGCGCGCTGGAGGCGGCGGGCTGCGACGTCATCGTGCCGCAGGGCCAGACCTGTTGCGGCCAGCCCGCGCTCAACAGCGGCGACCGCGACCATGCGGCCGCGCTCGCCCGGCAGACGATCGAAGCGCTCGAACCCTATGACGCGATCGTCGTCCCTTCCGGCTCCTGCGCGGGCACGATCCGCTGCCATTATCCCGAAATCTTCGAACAGGACGCGGCATGGCGCCCGCGCGCCCAGGCGGTCGCCGCCAAAACCTTCGAGGTCATGGCCTATCTCGACGACGTGCTGGGCTGGAAACCGCAAGGCGTCAGCCTCGACGCCAGCGCCGCCTATCATGACAGTTGCTCGGGGCTTCGCGAACTGGGCATCAAGGCGCAGCCGCGCCGCCTGCTCGGGAATATCGACGGCCTTGCCCTCGTCCCGCTCGCGGGCGAGGAAACATGCTGCGGTTTTGGCGGCACTTTCTGCGTCAAATATCCCGCCATCTCGAACGCCATCGTCGGGGAAAAGGCGGACGCCATCGACGCCAGCGGCGCCGACCTGCTGCTGGCCGGCGATCTGGGCTGCCTCATGAACATGGCGGGCAAGCTTCATCGCAACGGCTCCAGAGTCCGCGCCTATCACGCCATCGAACTGATCGCCGGCATGGGCGATGGCCCCGCCATCGGGGAAGAGCCATGAGCCGCTTTACCGATCGCACCGACGCCGCGCTGGCCGATCCCCTGTTGAAGGTCGCGGTCGAACGCACCGCCGGCACCGCCGAGGCGAAGCGCAGCGCCGCGGTCGACGCCTTCCCCAATTTCGACGCCGCCCGGACCCGCGCCGCCGCGATCAAGGATCATGTGATTGCCCATCTCGGCGCCTATCTCGAACTGTTCGAGGCGAACGCCGTCGCGGCTGGCGCGCACGTCCATTGGGCCAGCACCGCCGACGAAGCCTGCCGCATCGTCATCACCCTCTGCAAGGCGGCGGGCGCCAAAAGCGTCGCCCGCTCCAAATCGATGCTGGGCGAGGAAATCGGCCTGCCCCATGCGCTGGCGCAAGCCGGGATCGAGCGGGTCGAAACCGACCTTGCCGAACATATCATCCAGTTGGCGGACGAACGACCTTCGCACATCATCTGGCCCGCCATGCACAAGACGCGCGAGCAGGTATCGGCGCTGTTCAAGGCGAAGCACCGCACTCCCCATGAAGAAGAAACCATCGCCGCCATGGCGGAAAGCGCCCGGCGCGAACTGCGCGCGCGGATGCTGGGCGCGGATGTCGGCATATCGGGCGCGAACTTCCTGATCGCGGACAGCGGCGCGGTCTGCACCGTCACCAATGAAGGCAATGCCGAACTGTCGCTGGTGCCGCCGCGCGTCCATATCGTGACGGCGGGGATCGAAAAGATCGTGCCCTCCATGCCCCACGCCATCCACATGCTGCGGCTGCTGGCACGCTCGGCCACCGGCGCCGCGCTCACCCAATATACGACCTTCTACACCGGCCCCAAACGTCCCGGCGACCGCGACGGGCCGGAAGAGATGCATATCGTCCTGGTGGACAATGGCCGTACGAAAATGCGGGAGGAAGGGCTGGCCGAAATGCTGCGCTGCATCCGCTGCGGCGCGTGCATGAACCACTGCGTCGTCTTTCGCCAGATTGGCGGCCATGCCTATGGCGGCACCTATCCGGGGCCGATGGGATCGGTGCTCACCCCCGCAATGGACGGCCTGCCCGACAATCGCGACCTCGTCCATGCCTGCACCCTCAACGGCAAGTGCCAGGAAGTCTGTCCCGTCCGCATTCCCCTCCCCACCCTGCTCAAGGGATGGCGCGAAAAAAGCTGGCGCGAAGGGCTGGAGCCGACCTCGATGCGCTTTGGCCTCGCCCTTTGGACGTGGGTCGCCCGCCGCCCCGCCCTCTATCGTCTGGGCACCGGCATCGCCGTGCGCGCGATGCGCCTGCTCGGCCGCCGGGGGTGGATCGACCGGCTCCCGCTCGCGGGTGGCTGGACCCGCCATCGCGCCATGCCCCGGCCCGCGGCGCGAACCTTCATGGATCAATATCGGCAGGAGCGCCGCAAATGAACGCCCGCGCCGCGATCCTGTCCCGCCTCCAAAGCACCGCGCCCGGCGATAGGGAGGCGGAGGCCGCCGCCCTGCTGATCGCCCCCGAACGGCCGGCGGTGGATAGGGACGCGCTGGAGGCCGAATTCCTCGCCCGCCTCGCTTTGCCCAGCGTCAATGCCAGCCATGACGCCATCGACGCCATCGCCGATCTGCCGGGCGCGATCGCCCGCTATCTGGCGGCGCAGGGCGAAGCGCCCGCTCTTTGCCTGCCGCCTGACCCCCGCCTCATGGCGTGCGACTGGAGCGGCTTTGCCCTGCATGACAGCGCCGCGCCCGACGAAGCGGCGACGCTCGCCATCGCGCGCAAGGCTATCGCCGAAACCGGATCGCTGATCTTCGAAACCGGGCCGTTCGCCCCGATGCTGCCCAATTTCCTCGCGCTCCACCATATCGTGCTGCTGGCGGTGCGGGATATTGCCGCCCATCTGGAGGACGCCCCGCTGCCCGGCGCGCAGCCCCGCGCCCATTACTGGATCACGGGCGTTTCGGGCACTACCGACATAGAGGGCACCTATGTCCGTGGCGCCCATGGTCCGCGTTTCCTGCATGTCGTTCTGCTGCGCCAATAATGACCGCATGTTAGAACTTCATTCCACATTACGGGAATAGGGGCTTAACTTCGTGGGATCGGATGCTATAAGCAAGCCAAAATCCCCGAAGGAGATTCCTGTGTTCGAGAAGACCTATCACG
>NZ_AYOY01000004.1 GCF_000508185.1 Sphingobium sp. C100
GAGCACGGCGCAGGTCTTACTTTACCGCGCGGAATAAGGCTTTATGGTTAAGGTCAGCAGTGGTTGCCCGACTGGTGGGGGGCAGGCCGCTCTGATTTTGGTTTAATGCGATTATCGGATCGTCGGACGACATGTCTGATCGGAAATCGCCGCAGTCGGGGAACATCATGCGTCACGCCTTTTTCGCGACCTCAGCATTGATCGGGGGAGCACTGATCGCGATCGCGCCGCCGGCCGCCGCCCAGAGCGGCGTCGAGGGACGGGTCGATCGGCTGGAAAAGGAAATGCGCGCGGTGCAGCGCAAGGTGTTTCCGGCCGGTACGCCATTGGAGGCTGAAATCACCCGGCCTGCTGCGCCCGCCACCGCGCCAGGCACACCGGCATCGACCCCCGTGGCCGATCTGATCGCGCGCGTGGGCGCGCTGGAATCGCAGTTGGCGTCGATTACCGGGCAGGTCGAGGAAAACAGCTTCAAACTCCGTCAGATGGAGGAAGCCTTCACCAAATATAAGGCGGAGACCGACAGCCGGCTGGCCCAGGGTGCGCCGGCATCGCCAGCGACGGTGACGCCGCCCGTGTCGATGCCGACGAGCGAACCCGCGCCCGTTGCCGCCCGGCCTGCTGCGCCCAAGCCTGTGGCGCCTGCCGGCGCCAGCGAAGCGCGCAAGACCGCTGTCGCGGCGATCGAGCGGCCCGATACCGGCGACGCGGCCAATGACGCCTATACTTATGGCTTTCGTCTGTGGGACGCTAAATTTTATCCCGAGGCGCAGGCGCAGTTGAAGGCGACGGTCGAGAAATATGGCGACAGTTCGATCGCCAGCCGGGCGCAGAATTTGCTGGGTCGCGCCTATCTGGACGACGGCAAGCCGGCGCTGGCGTCGGTCGCCTTTTATGAAAATTACCAGAAGCGCCCGCGTGGCGACCGGGCGTCGGACAGCCTCGCCTATCTGGGCGACGCGCTGATTCAGCTCAAAAAGCCGGCCGACGCCTGCAAGGTCTATCAGGAACTGGATCAGGTCTATGGCGGCAGCCTGTCGGCCAGCCTGCGCGGGATGATGGACAAGGGCCGCGCCCAGGCGAAGTGCAGCTGACCAGCAGCGGGACGGGCGATCGCGCCGCGCTCGAGGCGGGGCTGGTCGCTGCGACACGGACGCTGATCGGCGAGGATGCGGGGTGGCGGTTCGGCGTGGCCGTGTCGGGCGGCCCCGACAGCATGGCGCTGCTGTTCCTCGCGGCCCGAGCTTTTTCCGGCCGGGTCTCGGCAGTGACGGTGGATCATGGGTTGCGCGCGGAATCCGCAGCAGAAGCCGCGATGGTCGCGCGTTGGTGCGAAGAGCAGGGCATCGCCCATGTCACGCTGACCCCCGATCGTCCGGTCCAGGGCAATGTTCAGGCCTGGGCAAGGGCGCTGCGCTATCGGCTGATCGAGGGCTGGCGCGTCGAACATGACATCGACTGGGTGATGACCGCCCATCATGCCGACGATCAGATCGAAACGCTGCTGATGCGGCTCAACCGGGGTTCGGGCGTGGCCGGACTTGCCGGCGTGCGCGCGCGGTCCGGGCATGTCATCCGCCCGCTGCTGGCCGTGCGCAAGGCCGCGTTGCAGGCGCTGGTCGGCTCGGAGGGGCTGCCGCATGTGCTGGACCCGTCCAATGCCGATCCCCGTTTCGACCGGGCGGCGTTGCGGGCGACGCTGGCTGCGGTGGACTGGCTCGATGCCGAGGCGGCGGCGCGCAGCGCGGCGGCACTGGCGGATGCGGACGCCGCGATCGATTGGACTGTGGCGACGCTGGCGGACATCCATGTCCGGGCGGACGGAGCGGTCTGGCGGCTCGATCGCACCGACCTGCCGCGTGAATATCTGCGGCGGCTGGTGTTGTATATGTTGGCGCAGGCGGACCCGGACGCCCCGCCGCCGCGCGGGGAAAGCCTCGACCATGCGTTAGGCGCGGCGGCGGCCGGGCGGCAGGCGAGTCTGGGCGAATGGTTGTTGAAAGGTGGCACCCGCTGGACATTGACGCCCGCGCCGCCCCGCCGATAATCTTCCGTAAGATGTTTCGGAAAGGTTCCACGGGTTGTCGCGCAGACATCACGGTCTGCCGAATTGATGCGGCGCAATGACCGATCCTTCATCATCGTCAGGCGTGTTCCAAGGCCTGTCGAGCGAGGATTTGCAGAATGGTTGAGTTTGCCGCGCTGACCTACGGCCTGCTGGCCAGCGTCATTCTTTCGGCGGCGCAGCGAAACCGGAAGCTGGCGCGCCCGCATCCCCCGCTGCTGCTCTATACCGGCTATCTGCTGTGCGGGCTGTCGGGCGGTCTGGCGCTCGCGCTCGGCTATGTCGCGCTGACGCTGCTGGGCTTTGCCTGAATATAGTCAGCCAGGGTAAATCGCCGGTCCGGCAGGATGCGCGCTTCGCTTGCGCTTTTGCGGGCGCGCCCTATCTTGGCGGGTGAAAGAGAGTGATGATGAACGACGAGAAAGACCCGCAGGGCAACCCCTGGATCAAGAGTGCGATGATTTGGGCGGGCGTGATCGTCGCCCTGCTGCTGTTCGTGTCGATGTTCGACAGCCGCACCGCCTCCACGGCGGGGACCGGCATCGCCTATTCCGAATTCCGTTCCAAGGTGCAGGACGGCCAGGTCAAGGAGGTCGCCATCGCGCCCGACCGGATCAACGGCATGCTGTCGAACGGGCAGAAGTTCAGCACGGTGCCGGTGAACGACCCTGGCCTGCCCAAGATGCTGGACGACTTCAACGTCAAATATTCGGGCCAGGCGGAGGAGCAGCCAAGCTTCTGGATGATCCTGGTCTACCAGTCCTTGCCGTTCCTGCTGATCCTGGGCATCGCCTTTTTCGTGCTGCGCCAGATGCAAAAAGGCGGCGGCGCGGGCGGTGCCATGGGATTTGGCAAGTCGAAGGCCAAGCTGCTGACCGAAAAACAGGGCAAGGTGACGTTTGACGACGTCGCCGGCATCGACGAGGCCCGTGAGGAATTGCAGGAAATCGTCGAGTTCCTGAAAGACCCCACCAAGTTCGCGCGTCTGGGCGGCAAGATTCCCAAGGGCGCGCTGCTGGTGGGTAGTCCCGGCACCGGCAAGACGCTGCTGGCCCGCGCCATCGCGGGAGAGGCGGGCGTGCCCTTTTTCACCATTTCGGGGTCCGACTTTGTCGAGATGTTCGTCGGTGTCGGTGCGAGCCGCGTGCGCGACATGTTCGAACAGGCGAAGAAGAACGCGCCCTGCATCGTCTTCATCGACGAGATCGACGCGGTCGGCCGCCATCGTGGCGCGGGTCTTGGCAATGGCAATGACGAGCGCGAGCAGACGCTGAACCAGTTGCTGGTCGAGATGGACGGTTTCGAGGCGAATGAAGGGATCATCATCGTCGCGGCGACCAACCGCCCCGACGTGCTGGACCCTGCCTTGCTGCGTCCGGGCCGCTTCGACCGGCAGGTCGTGGTGCCGCGCCCCGATATTGAGGGTCGCGAAAAAATCCTGGCTGTGCATATGAAGAAGGTTCCGCTAGCGCCTGACGTCAACCCGCGCACCATCGCACGGGGCACACCGGGCTTTTCGGGCGCTGACCTTGCCAACCTCGTCAATGAAGCGGCCTTGATGGCGGCGCGTCGCGGCAAGCGTCTGGTGGCGATGGACGAATTCGAATCGGCCAAGGACAAGGTGATGATGGGTGCGGAACGCCGCTCCATGGTCATGACCGACGACGAAAAGAAGATGACGGCCTATCATGAGGCCGGTCATGCCATCGTGTCTGTCCATGAACCCGCGTCCGACCCGATCCACAAGGCGACGATCATCCCGCGCGGCCGCGCGCTGGGCATGGTGATGCGCCTGCCGGAACGGGACAGCTACAGCTATCATCGTGACAAGATGCACGCGAACATGGCCGTGGCCATGGGCGGCCGTGTCGCCGAAGAGATCATCTTCGGCTATGACAAGGTTTCTTCGGGTGCTTCGGGCGATATCCAGTACGCCACCAAGCTGGCGCGCGACATGGTTACCCAATGGGGCATGTCCGACAAGCTGGGTCCGCTGCAATATGAAGAGCAGCAGGGCGAGACCTTCCTTGGCTATTCGCAGAGCCAGCGCACGCATATGTCCGACGAGACGGCAAAGCTGATCGACAAGGAAATCCGCGGACTGGTGGAACAGGGCTATGCCCGTGCCCAGGAAGTGCTGAAAGGTCATGAGGACCAGTTGCACCTGCTGGCCAATGCGATGCTGGAATATGAGACGCTGAGCGGCGAAGAGATCAAGACGCTGCTGGAGCAGGGCGAAATCACGCGCGAGGATGGCACGACGATCAAGCCGTCGGTCATTCCGGCAGCGGGCTCGTCCATCCCCAAGACGCGCAAGCGCAAAGGGCCGTTCGGCGATCCCACGCCCGCCGGCGCATAAGCGCGCGGCAGGTTTGAAACAGAAAGGGCGCGGCCGATGGCTGCGCCCTTTTTTAATCGTGGCGCGGATGTTGGCGCGCAGCGCAGCGGTGCATGGAACGAGGGGGGCGTTTGGACGAAGGCGCCAGCCGCCCTATCGCCGGAAGCTCTCCGCCGCAGCGCAGGCGAGTTGGTCGGCGCGTTCATTTTCGGGATGACCGGCATGGCCCTTCACCCATTTCCACGTCACCTGGTGACGGGCGGTGGCGGCCAGCAGCATCTGCCAGATTTCGGCATTCTTGACCGGCTTTCTGTCGGCGGTCTTCCAGCCATTTTTCTGCCAGCCGAAAACCCATTTGGTGATGCCGTCCATCACATATTTGCTGTCGGTGTGGATCGTCACCCGACATGGCTTTTTGAGCGTGGCCAGCGCTTCGACCGCCGCCATCATCTCCATGCGGTTATTGGTGGTCTGCGCCTCGCCGCCGGAAATTTCCTTTTCGGTGTCGCCAAAGCGCAACACCGCGCCCCAGCCGCCGGGGCCGGGATTGCCCTTGCACGCGCCGTCAGTGAAAATGTCGACTTGGGGAAGATCGGTCATGAATTCGGTAGTTCCATCATTGTGCTCCGGCGGCAGCAGGAGCACCTGGTGTTACGCGCCCAGCAGTTCCGCAGCGTCGGCGCTGGCATAGAAATCCAGCCGGCGAAGATAGGCCAGTGGATCCTTCCGCGTCACCAGCGCATCGGCCGGGGTGTTGATCCAGTCATAGGCGCGGGTCAGCAGGAACCGCAGGGCCGCGCCCCGGCACAATGTCGGGAAAGCGGCGCGTTCGGCGTCGGTGAGGCCATGCGCCTGGCGATAGCCCGCGCCCAGCGCCGCTGCGCGATCGCCGAACCAGGTCGCGCCGTCATTGCTGAACACCCAGGCGCTGTGGGTGACGGCGAGGTCATAGGCCCGGATGTCGGTGCAACTGAAGTAGAAGTCGATGAGGCCCGTCACCTCGTCCCCCAGCATCAGCACATTGTCGGGGAAGAGGTCTGCGTGGATGACGGAATGGGGCAGGTCGGCGGGCCAATGGGCGTCGAGATAGGCCAGTTCCGCAGCTATGCGGGCGGCGAGGCCCGGTTCGATCAGGTCCAAATCCTCGCCGCATTTGGCCGCCAGCATATGCCAGCCCTGCTTGTCCAGCGCGTTGCGGCGTTGGCCCGCAAAGCCCTGCGCGGCCTTGTGCAACTCGCCCAGCGCCACGCCAGCGGCGCGCGCCTGTGCGGGCGTGGGTTCGGTGACGCTGATGCCAGTCAGAAATTCGATCAGGCAGGCGGGGCGGCCCGACAATTGCTGGAGCCGGCGGCCCTCGCGATCGGCGATGAAACGCGGCACCAGGCATCCGCGTGCGCTCAGATGGTCGAGCAAATCCATGAAGAAGGGCAGGTCGGCTTCGTCCACCCGCTTTTCATAGAGGGTCAGGATATAGCGGTGGTTTCCTGAACCGCTATCCCCATATGCACCGGTGGTTTCCAGCAGATAATTGCTGTTTTCCACGCCTTCGGCGATGCCCTTGGCCGACACCAGCCGGCCAGCGTCGTAGCGGGTGAGGAAGGCGTCAATCTCTTCGGCGGGAACATGGGTGTAGACGGCCATGGCTCAGGCCGGCTCCAGTCCGCGCGGCAGTTTGAAGGCAATGCTTTCGCGCGCCGTCTCGACCTGTTCTTCCGTTACCGCGAACCGGCCCGCGATGCGGTCAACCACTTCCCGCACCAATATCTCGGGCGCGGACGCCCCCGCGGTCAGGCCCAACGTGCCGACATCTTTCAGCCACTGGAAATCAATGTCGCCGGCGCGCTGGATCAGCCTGGCGGGCGTGCCTTCGCGCTCGGCCACTTCGACCAGTCGCAGCGAGTTGGAACTGTTGGGCGCGCCGATCACATAGACCGCATCGCACCGGGCGGCGATCGCCTTGACCGACGTTTGCCGGTTGGACGTGGCATAGCAGATATCCTCCCCCTTGGGCGCTGCGATCGTGGGAAAACGGCGTTGCAGCGTATCGACGATGGCGGCGGTATCATCGACCGACAAGGTGGTTTGCGTCAGGAAGGCAAGATTGTCCGGATCAGCAGGGGCAAAGGCTTCGGCATCCGCGACCGTTTCGATAAGGCTCATGGTGCCGGCGGGCACCTGGCCGAAAGTGCCGACGACCTCCGGGTGCCCCTTGTGACCGATGAAGAGGATATGGCGACCACTATCGACCTGGCGCTCCGCCTGGCGATGGACCTTGCTCACCAGCGGGCAGGTCGCGTCCAGATAGTCGAGCCCGCGCTCCTCCGCCTTGGCCGGCACCGCCTTGGGCACGCCATGGGCGGAAAAGACCACGGGGACGCCATCGGGCACCTGGTCCAGTTCCTCCACGAAGATGGCCCCCTTGGCCTTCAGGCTGTCGACCACGAACTTGTTGTGGACGATTTCGTGGCGGACATAGACCGGGGCGCCATATTTCTCGATCGCCTTCTCCACGATGATGATCGCGCGATCGACCCCGGCGCAAAAGCCGCGCGGCGCGGCGATCAGCAGGGTCATGGGCGGCAGCGTTGCGGGCGCATCAGTCATGCCTTGCCGCTTAGGCGAATGTGCCGCGCGAGGAAAGCCGCTTCCTTGCAGTTGCGTGGCGGGCGGGGGATGGATAAGGAAGCCCAAAGCTTCTGGTCCTTTGCGGGCCGCGCCAAGGAATATCTGCCTGTGAAAAAATCTTCTATCGCCCTGACCGCCATGCTGGCCCTGGCTCTGGCAGGCTGTTCGCGGCGGGGTGAGATCGATCCGACGGGTGGCATCGTCACGGTGCGATCGGCCTGCCCGGTAGCGGCGATTCCGGCGCAGACCGGCGACATCACGCTGTTCAACCCGGCCAGCAGCACCGACGCATCGGCCATCGACGTGGTGGCCAACATCACCGATCTGCGCTCGACCTGTGCGGATGGCGACCAATTCTATACCGAAGCGACCTTCACCGTAAACGCGCGCCGCAGTGACGCCAGCGCGGCGCGACAGGTCGTGCTGCCTTATTTTTCCGCCGTGGTGCAGGGCGGCAGCGCCGTCGTCGCCAAGCGGGTGGGCCAGGTGACGCTGAACTTCGCGCCGGGCGCCTATCGCGCCAGCGCGCAGGCCAAGGCGGGGTCTTATGTCAACAAGTCCGCCGCGACGCTGCCCGCGGACATTCAGGACAAGATCGTGCAGAAGCGCAAGGCGGGCGACGCCGACGCCGCGATCGACCCCTTCGCCCAGCCGGACGTCAAGGCCGCGTTGCAGCGCACCAGTTTCGAACTGCTCGTGGGTTTCAACCTGACCCAGGATCAACTTCGATATAATGCGACCCGCTGAGCGCGAACCCGATAGTCCGTTCGCCCTGAACTGATCGAAGGGCTGTTCTTCTTTCTAGAAAGTGCAGGCTTCGATACGCTCTGCCCGAACGGGTTTTTAGCTTTTTCGAGGAATGCCCGTGTCCCTTTATACCCGTTTCACCGCTCATCTCGACGCCGTGCTTGACGCACTGGAGGCAGAGGGCGTGTTGCCCGCCGGGCTGAACCGCAAGCCCGTGACGGTCGAACCGCCGCGCGACCCAAGCCATGGCGACCTGGCCACCAACGCCGCCATGGTGCTGGCCAAGCCGGCCGGCACCAACCCCCGCGCACTGGCGGAGGCGATCGTGGTCAAGCTCCAGGCGCTCGACGAAGTGACGAGCGCGGCCATCGCCGGCCCCGGCTTCATCAACCTGACGCTGACCGACGCCACCTGGCGCGCGGAACTGGGCGCGATCCAGGCGCAAGCTGCCGATTACGGCCGGTCCGATTTCGGGCGGGGCGTCACCGTCAATGTCGAATATGTGTCGGCCAACCCGACCGGCCCGATGCATATGGGCCATTGCCGGGGCGCAGTGGTGGGCGATGCGCTCGCCACCCTGCTCGAATATGCCGGGCATAAGGTGATCCGCGAATATTATATCAATGATGCGGGTGGTCAGGTGGACGTGCTCGCCCGCTCTGCGCATCTGCGCTACCGCGAGGCGCTGGGCGAGGATGTCGGCGCGATCCCCGAAGGTCTGTATCCGGGCGATTATCTGGTGCCGGTCGGGCAAGCGCTTGCGGCCGAATATGGCGAGCGGTTCGTCGGCGCGCCGGAAGGCGACTGGCTGGTGGTCTTCCGCACCTTCGCCGTGGCGAAGATGATGGACATGATCCGCGACGACCTCGCGCTGCTGGGCATTCATCACGACATTTTCTCGTCGGAAGCCGAATTGCAGGCGGCGGGCAAACCAGGCGAGGCCGAAGCCTGGCTGCGCGCGCATGACCTGGTCTATGATGGCGTGTTGGAAGCGCCCAAGGGCGAGTTGCCTGACGATTGGGAACCGGTGGAACTGCCGTTGTTCCGCTCGACCCGGTTCGGTGACGATCAGGACCGGCCGATCAAGAAGTCGAACGGGTCATGGACCTATTTCGGCGCCGACATGGCCTATCATTTCCAGAAGGCGCAGTCTGCCGACCAGTTGATCGACATATGGGGGGCGGACCATGCCGGCACGGTCAAGCGCATCCAGGCCGCGGTCACCGCGCTGACCGAGGGTCGGGCGCGGTTCGACGTCAAGCTGATCCAGATGGTCCGCCTGCTCCGTGATGGCGAGCCGGTAAAAATGTCCAAGCGCGCAGGCAATTTCGTGACGCTGGCCGATGTCGTGCGGGAAGTGGGCAAGGATGTCGTCCGCTTCACCATGCTGACCCGCAAGGCCGACGCACAGATGGACTTTGATTTCGCCAAGGTGGTGGAAGCGTCGAAGGACAATCCGGTCTTCTATGTTCAATATGCCCATGCGCGCATATCGTCGCTGGGCCGGCGGGCGGAGGAGGCGGGGATTGATCTGCCTGCGCCCGACCTGTCCCTTCTTGGGACGGCGGAATTGAGCCTGGTGAAGCTTGCCGCGCAGTTTCCGCGCGTCGTGGAAGGCGCAGCCCAGACGCGCGAGCCGCATCGTATTGCTTTCTATCTCAACGACTTGGCGTCGGCCTTTCATGGCTGGTGGAATATGGGCAATGACGATCCGCGCGCGCGTGTCATTGTGGCCGATGATCCGGCGCTCACCGCGACCCGCCTTTTCCTTGCTCAGGGAATCGGGCAGATTATTCGCAACGGCCTGGCCCTGATGGGCGTGGTCGCGCTGACCGAGATGCAGTGAGCGTTGTTATGTGCCGCATTTTTCGATGCGTCGGTCGTTCGGGCCGGGCTGAGAAATATGTGAGAGGCGGAGTGTTCTGACGATGGGCGAATATGCGCGAGGCCGACTCGATCTGGACGATGAGGATCGGCTGCCCTGGCTGGAGCCGGCGATCGATGAGGAAGAGGAGCGGATATCGCCGCTGCGGATGCTGGGATTGATCCTGTTGGGGCTGGTGCTGGTCGGCGCGGTTGTGGCCGGTGTCTGGTGGACGCAGAATCGCAATGGCGGCGCCGGTGGCGAGGGTCAGTTGATCGCTGCGCCCGAAGGCGACTATAAAATCCCGGCCAACGAAGCCGATGCCAAGAAATTCGAGGGCGAGGGCGATGCCAGCTTTGCAGCCAGCGAGGGCGTGGCCCGGGATGGACGGATCGATCCGAGCCGCGTGCCCGAGGCGCCGATCACCGGCACCGTGCCAGCGCCCGGCGCGGCCAAGCCCGCCGTTTCGCCGCGCGCCGGACAGAGCGTGACCGCGCCCGTCACTGACGGCACTGCGGCCAAGCCGGCGGCTGCGTCCAGGGCGACGCCAACGAGCGGCACGATCCAGCTGGGCGCCTATGGCAGCGCATCGGGTGCCAAGGATGCGTGGGGCAGATTGTCGAAACGCTTCGCCTATCTCGCTCCGCTCGCCATGACGGTCGAACCGGCGCAGGTCGGCGGCGGCACCGTCTACCGCCTGCGCGCGAGCGCGGGCGAGCAAGCCGCGATGGTCTGCGGCAAGTTGAAGGTCGCGGGCGAAAGCTGCCTGGTGGTGAACTGACCAACGGCTGTTAGCTGGGGTGTGCGAATGGGAAGGTCGCGCGACCGATGGTTATGCCTCCGTCGCCATTTGCGCTTCGACAGGTGGGCCGGGCGGCGCTAGATTGCAGGCATGAAGCCTGTCATCTTCGGCCTTGCCGGTGAAACCCTGAGTGCGGACGAGCGCGCCTTTTTCGCGGAAGCGGAACCGGCGGGCTATATCCTCTTCAAGCGCAACATCGTCGACCGGGCGCAGCTGCGCGCGCTGACCGACGATCTGCGGGCCATTCATGGCCGCGACGACCTGTTGATCATGATCGATCAGGAGGGGGGGCGCGTGACCCGGATGCAAAGCCCGGTCTGGCCGAGCTTCCCGCCCGGCGCGGTGTTCGACCGCCTCTATGACGTGGCGCCGTCCAGCGCGATCGCGGCGGCGCGGGCCAATGCGCGGGCGATCGCGCTGACCCTGGCGGAAGTCGGCATCACCGTCGATGCGCTGCCTCTGCTCGACGTGCGGCAGGACGGAGCGAGCGACATCATGGGCGACCGGACGCTGGGTGCCGACCCGATGCGCGTCGCGGCGCTGGGCCGCGCCGTGCTGGAAGGGCTGGGCGAAGGCGGCGTGGTGGGCATCGTCAAACATATGCCCGGCCATGGGCGCGCCCTGGTGGACAGCCATCTGGCGTTGCCGGTGGTGACGGCGAACCTCAACGCGCTGGAAACCGATATTGCGCCCTTCCGCACGCTCAACCGCGCGCCGATGGGGATGACGGCCCATGTCGTCTATACGGAATGGGATGCGGACCGACCCGCCAGCCTGTCGCCGACCGTGATCGGCACCATCATCCGGCAGCGCATCGGCTTTGACGGCCTGCTGATGTCGGACGACCTCGACATGAAGGCGCTGAAGGGCGGCATCCCGGAACTGGCGGCGGGGGTGGTGGCGGCCGGGTGCGACCTGGCGCTGAATTGCTTCGGCAAAATGGACGATATGGTCGGCATTGTCGAAAGCTTGCCAGAGATCAGCGCCCTGTCGAAGGCGCGGCTGGATCGCGCCATGGCGAGCGTGGCGCGCGGAACCGATCAGCCGCCGCTGGCGGAATTGCTGGCCACGCGGGACCAGTTGCTGGAGCCTGTTGCGGCTTGAGGGGGCTAGTGGCCTGTCATTCTTTCGCGTAATTGGTGCGGGTGGGGTGGTTTCAGTCGGTCAGCTTTTGGAGAGTTAACCGGCGATAGCTGCCGCTGCGCTGTAAAGATCGTTCGGCAACAATCGCCTAATGTCGGTCATTCCGTTACGAAGAGTATATCGCCAAAACCCGCCATTCGCCGGCCTTAGGATATGAGAAAAGCGGCCAGCGAGGATATGTCGGTGGAGCAGTGTCCGCCGTAAATTGGATGCCATTCGGTTTCGATGCCTCGTTGATCCGCCATTTCGGCCAACCGCTCCGTGCCCTCGAAGTTGCCATAGGCGTCGTAAAGGCCGTTCGACAGATAGAGTGCAGGGTAGTCGGGGCCGGCGCTTTCGATCAAATCGATTGGCGACATGCGTCGCCATTCAGCATCGTTCGCCGCATAAGTCCGGGCCATGAGCCAGACGCCGAAGATATTTTTGGGATTGGCGCCTGTTCGCTTCATCGCTTCGCGGATCGTAGAAAACGATGAGAACGGCGACATCGTGTATACGCCGGGGCACAGGGCCGCGACCTTATCGAACCGGTCCGGATGGGAAAGGCCGGCGATCAGGACGTTTAGGCCGCCCATCGACTCTCCCATTAGGAGGCGCCGACGCAGACGTCCGACCTTCGTCTCGATCGCGGGCAGTCGGACCATGAAATCGTCCAGCAGCCCACTGTCGGGCTTCTCCCCTTTCGGGGTCAGCAGCCAAGTCGAGCCGTAGGAAACGGTCACGACGGTGGGCGGAAGTTCGGGGCGACGCTGCCAATCCGACTGGATCAGAGCCGTCATGTATGTGTCGTCGTTCCAGATGTGCTCGTCGAGGTTGCGACCGTGAAGATGGTAGACGACATCGCCGTTGGTCCCACGCCGATCGCGAAAGACGCAGTAGCGAAGCGATCCAGACGTGCCGCAAGTTTCCCCTGCCGGGCGGAACGAAACCTTTTGAGCGCCCCGCGTCCGCGTGATTTCGCCCCATGCATAGTAGATCGAGGCCACGATGATCGCGACAACGAGCCAATATCTATATGGGCGCGACGTCATCAGCCAAACCATGCGGCGCAACTTGCCGCGAGTGGAGGCCGTCATGCGATCAGGCCAGTCCGACGAGGAGATGGCGGTCGGACAGTGTCCCGTCTTTCTCGTCACAAGCGCGGGAGACCGCGCCAGCACGGACCCCCGCCAGCTTCGGCAAGGCCAGCAGGCTTATTGCGTAACCGATGATGGCGCTGCCCCCATAGCCGACAATCGGCGTTGGGTAGTTGCCGAGGGCAGCCGCTACTATCGCGGCAAACCAGACCGCACCGAAAACGGCATAGGTCGCGCGGTTGCCGGCATCACGCCACCAACCGACGATCGCGGGAACAAGTAAAAGCACCGAACCGGCCAGCACAGCCAGACCGGCACCGACATGAACGTCAAAGGCCGAGTTGAGGATTTGATCGACATAGGGGACTGCCGGCAGCATATCGGCACGAGCCAGCGTGGCCGCGAAGCCGGCGACGCCCGCGGCGAGCGCCACGCTGAGATGTTTGTCACGGTGTATGACTGCTAGCGCGACGAGGCCTGATGCAAGCATCCCGGCCATCGCCCGATCGGGTTGCAGCGCCAAAGCGGCGGCCGCTGCGACGATGCCCCCGGTCGCCAGCACGCTACGAGTTCGGCTGAAGGCGAGGAGCATTACCGGCAACAGGATCAGGCTCGGTTGGATGGCCAGCTCGCCTAGCCTCACCCAGCGAGCTGCGCCCTCTACCTCGGAGCCAAGAAGAGCGGTCGCCAGGAGCGTGCCCGCAATCGCGATGATCGCACCGCCTATCCGCGTTTGACCAGGTGCGTTTGCGCGGCCGAGAAGCGCCAGCATCGTCAGCCCGATCACCAATGCGCCGGCGTTGACGGCGAGATAACGCATCGGCGCACCGGCGATCGCCATATATACCACACCGAGCATCACGGCGCCGATTGCGCAGGCGATGCCGAGCGCGCGAGGGCGACGCACCGTGGCGTCTAAGATGTGCATGGCGGTCGATCCTTTGAAAAGCGAAGCGCCATTTACGGTTAGCGTGGCGAAGGGTTGAAGAAGATGCGAAACAACTGCCCGCGGCATCAGCCCGCAAAGGCTGTCGAGCGTGAACAGGAGCGCCCTGGTATCATCCGGGATGCTGGCCGCCTCGCAGCGGACCGCCCATCCCCATGACTGCAACGAAGGCGGCAATGTCGCTTGCAACGCGCGGCAGGCAAGGTTGGTCAGACCCCTGCGAAGGCCAAGGCTCATATGGTCGCCTCCTTGCTTGGACCGGCACGTGTCGCCGCCTTTCCCGGCGGATTGTTCAAGGCAAGCTGCCTTCCGCTAGCAGTCAGCCTGTAGGCATGTCGCGGCGGTCGCCCCCCTTCAGGCTGCTGCTGCCATTCCGCTTCGAGATAGCCTTGCGATTCCAGACGGATAAGGAGCGGATAGAGCGTGCCCGATTTGACATCGGCAAGCCGTGCCAGTTCATATCCGTGAGACCATTGGCCCTTGGCATCGAGCAGGACGGCGAGAACCATCCGGGCATGGGGTGAGAGTGCACGTGTTCGAGTCATACGCACTAACTCTACCTAGATAGATTTAGTGTCAAGCGGTAAATTCGCCTCTGCTCTAGGCAATGTAGATCAGCGCATCTTTCCCACGGTGGCGAGCTTCGAGAACCTTTTGTGTTCCCGCTCTCTACTCGTTTTGAGATGGCAGCTATTTCGACCTCATGCTCAAAAGCCGACAGTCGCGAAACCACCAGATTTGGCCATTAAGTCTTCTACCTGCCATCTGAATAAGTGGCCGGTTTCAGGGACGCGGATGATCTGACCGAATGACCAAAAATGGTCGCTTCCTGCTACTCAATATTCTCAATAGCATGCCTGTGCAGATACAAAGCAGCAGGGGTAACAGCGGTCGATTGCCCTCACGCTTCGCCTGAGACCCCAGCCTTCGCTGGGGTGACATAGTGGGACGTGGCCGCTTTCCAGCGGCCTTGCACCACACTCAACGGTCCGATCCCGCTCGCTTCAAGCTTGTCTGAATTGCTCCGCTGTCTGGCGCCAGCAGCCTAGCCGCCGCCGGGCGCGTTATGGCCACCTGCGGGCACCGGCCCCC
>NZ_AYOY01000005.1 GCF_000508185.1 Sphingobium sp. C100
CGGCAGGCCGCCCTCCCCCGCCACTTTCTTGTTGAAAAGCGGGATGAAGGCGGCGGAGAAAGCCCCTTCGGCGAAGAGGGCGCGGAACATGTTGGGCAGGCGAAAGGCAACGCCGTTAAAGGCGTCCGATGCGAACCCTGCGCCGACATAGCGCGCCGCGAGTGAATCGCGCACCAACGCCAGCACCCGGCTGACCAGCGTCAACCCGCCGACCGAGCCGAGAGCCTTGGCGAGGTTCATGCGCTTGCCTCCCGATCCGTTCGCCCTGTTCGATCGAGCCGAACGCCTCGATCGAATGTCGAAGCCTGGCCTGTGGCCGTGTTCGGCCCGAACGGCTCAGCCCGATCGGGACGGGACGTCATCGCGGATAATCAGGCGTGGCCGGCCGGCTCGCCCGCAGTCGTCTGCATCTGCTGCGCCTGCTGCATGTAGAGCGAACCGAAGTCGATGGGATCGAGCAGCAGCGGCGGGAAGCCGCCGTCGCGGATCGCATCGGCCAGCACCCGCCTGGCGAAAGGGAAGATGAGACGCGGCGCTTCGGCCAGCATGAAGGGCTGGATCTGGTCTTCGGGCACGTTGCGCATACCGAAGATCGCGGCATAGAGAAGTTCGACGATGAAGGCGGTGCCCTGCGGCCCGACGGCCTTCACCTCGATCTTGAGCGAGACTTCCAGCACATCGTCACCCACCTTGTCGGCGCCGATGTTGAACTGAACATCGATCTGCGGCTGGTCGGGCCACTGGTAGACAGCCGGCGCGTTCGGATTTTCGAACGACAAGTCCTTCACATATTGGCTGATCAGCGCGATCTGCGGTCCGATGTCGGCGCCGTTGGGCTGAACATTGATGGTGGTGTTGGTGTCGGCTTCGTCGGCCATGCTCTCTACCTTGACTTTCCCAATTGGCCGGCGGCGGCGCGCCCCCGGAAGATGATAGCCCGCGCGCTTAGCAGGGGCGCGGAGGGAGGGCAATGCCGGGCCGGGCACAGGCTATTTGAAGTTGGAGGGAAACATGCCTATGTTGTGGGGAACATCATCCCGAACAAAGGGTATTTGCTTCCGTGTACGTGATCGTCATCCTCGCCATGATCGCCGGCTTTCTGGCGCTGCGGCTCTACTCCGTGCTCGGCAAGCGCACGGGGCATGAGCAGGAGCCGGCGCTGCGCTCCGCCGAGGAGCGCGGGAAGGTGACCGTGCTTCAGCCTCGTCCGATGGCCGAAACCACGGGCGATTCGGTGCGGCTGGCCGATGGCCTGATTGCGCCGGGCGCGGAACCGGGCGTGCGCGCGCTGATCGCCGCCGACCGCAATTTCGACGTGCCGCAATTCGTGGAAGGCGCCAAGAGCGCCTATAAGATGGTGCTGGAATCGTTCTGGCGCGGCGACCGCGAGGAATTGGCCTGGCTATGCGACGCCGACGTGCTGGCATCGTTCGAGGAAGCGATCGCCGCGCGCGACGCGCATGGCCATGTGCTCGACAATCGGATGGTGCGGATCGAAAAGGCGCAGATCGTCGAGGCGTCGGTCCGGGACCGGGTCGCCGAAGTGGCCCTGCGGTTCGAAGCCGACATCGCCGCCGTCACCCGCGACAAGGACGGCAATGTCGTTGCCGGGTCGCTGACCGACGCGATCGGCACCAAGGATATCTGGACCTTCACCCGCGACATCCGCAGCGCGGACCCGAACTGGAAGCTCAGCGAAACCGACGAAGCGTGATCGTGGGCGTGATCCGGGGCGTGATCGCAGCATGAATTTGCGCCTTTCGGGGGGAGCGCTCGCCGCTGCACTGTTGCTGTCCGCCTGCGCGGGCGGCGTCATTCCACCCTCGGCTGGCGGGCCGGCGCCCGGCCGCCCCACCCCTTCGGGTGAAGTAGCGACCCGCCCCGCCCCGGCAACGCCGCGCCCCACCCTGTCCGTTGACGTGCCGGCAGAACCGGCGCTGGACACCGGCACTGCCATTGGCCTGGGCATCACGCGCGGCCCCGACATCGCCAGCCTCCTCCCCTCGGGCGAGCGATCGCGCCTGGCGCTCAAGGCGTTCCGCCTGTCCTGCCCCAGCCTGATGCGGCGCGCCGACCAGAGCGGCCTGACGCGCGGGTCCGACTGGAACAATGCCTGCGCCGCCGCTTCGAGCTGGCCCGAGGCATCGGCCAGCGAGTTTTTCTCCCGCTATTTCGAAGCGGTGCAGGTGGGCGACGGCGCGGCCTTCGTCACCGGCTATTATGAACCCGAAATCGCCGGATCGCGCACCCGCCAGCCCGGTTATGAAATCCCCATCTATAGACGGCCCGGCGACCTGATCGACGTCGATCTGGGCCAGTTCAGCGAGAGCCTGAAAGGCCGTTCGATCCGCGGAAAAGTGCAGGGCACCAAGTTCGTGCCCTATGACGAGCGTGGCCAAATCGTCGCCGGATCGCTCGCCGGACGCGGACTGGAACTCGCCTGGGCCGCCGATCCGGTGGAATTTTTCTTTCTTCAGGTGCAGGGTAGCGGCCGGCTGAACCTGCCCGACGGCGGCGTCATGCGGATCGGCTATGACGGACAGAATGGCCGCGACTATACCGGCATCGGCAAGCTGATGAAGGATCGGGGACTGATCCAGGCCGGATCGATGCAGGATATCATGGCCTATCTGCGCGCCCACCCGGCCGAAGGCGCCGCGATCATGAATGAAAACAAGAGTTTCGTCTTCTTCCGTGAGCTGACCGGTCCCGGACCGCTGGGCGCGATGGGGGTGCCGGTGACGCCCGAGGCGACGGTGGCCGCCGACCCGAAATATATGCCTATGGGCGCGCCCGTGCTGCTCTCGCTCGACCGTGCCGAACCCAATGGCATCTGGATCGCGCAGGATACGGGCGGCGCGATCAAGGGCGCCAACCGCTTCGACAGTTTCTGGGGCGCCGGCGCACGGGCGCGGGGCATTGCCGGGGGCATGTCGGCCAGGGGCAGCGCGCTCATCCTGCTGCCGGTCGGTTCGGCGGCGCGGCTCACGCGGCCCTGAACGGTCCCGCCATGGTCCGGCGGAAGCTCACATCGGATGAAGAGGCGCTCTGGACGGCGCTGACGCGGTCTGTTCGCCCGCTGCGGCCGGCCATGCGGCAGCCTCTCGCGCCCCCGGTTCCGCCCTCAAGCGCGCCGAAAACAAGGTTAACGCCGCCGCCCGCAGCCCTCCCCGCAGCCAAGCCGACACCGGTCCCCTCGCCCATGCTCGATTCAAGCTGGGAACGCCGCATTCGGAGCGGCGCGCTGAGTCCGGACATCAGCATCGACCTGCATGGGCACAGCCTGTCGGCCGCCCATGCGCGGCTCAATCAGGCGATCGGCGCGGCGGTGGCGCAGGATGCCCGCATCATGCTGGTAGTGACCGGTAAGCCGCCCAAAAGCGCGGGCAACGCGGGCGGCACGCGGCGTGGCGCCATACGTGCGGAGATCGGTCACTGGCTGGAAACCGGCCCCCATGCCGACCGGATCGCCAGCGTGCGCATCGCCCATCCGCGCCATGGCGGCGATGGCGCGCTTTACCTGATTTTGCGCCGCCGGAAATAATCGGGCAACGCTCGTCCGGTGCTGACCGTTTCTTAACCACTGTCCTTCATAGCCGACGGATCGGGGCTCCTTTACCGGGGCGGAAAGCAGGGCAGGAGGCAAATGCAGGGCGTGACGTTGAAAAGCCGCGCCGCTGCCTTCGCCTTCGCCGCGGGGGCGCTGGTGTTCACCTTGTCGCTCGTGCTCGGCTATACACCCGGGCGGGAGGACGACCTGATGCAGGTCGGCCGCGCGCTCATCATCGCCATATTGTGCGGCACCATGAGCTGGGCCTCCGCCAGTCGTTCAATGGCGGCTACGGCGTCGGCGATCGACACAGCGACCGAACGCCTGCTCGCCGCCGCCCATGGCGACCTTCAGTCGCGCGTGCCAAAGGAAATCGGCGCTGAACTGCCGGACCTGTCCGTTGCGATGGAAAGCCTGTTCAGCCAGGTGCGCACCAATCTGGACCATGTCCAGACCCTGGCCTTGTTTGACCAGATCACCGGCCTGGCCAACCGCACCAGCTTCTGCCGTCAGGTGGAGCGCCATCTGGCCGATCGCGCGCCCGGCGCCATGGCCGCGCTGTTCTTCATCGACCTCGACGGGTTCAAGAGCGTGAATGACACGCTGGGCCATGCCGCGGGCGATCAATTGCTCGCCCGCGTCGCGGGCCGGCTGCGCGAAGTGGTGATGGCGCAGGTCAGCGCCGGCACCGGCGACGCAGTCATCGGTCGCCTCGCCGGCGACGAATTCACGATGTTCTTCCCGTCCCTGCCCGGCCCCAGCGCCGCCGCACGCATCGCCCGCGCCGTGCAGTTCGCGCTGGGCGAACGTTTCGACCTGGGCAGCCAGCATGTCGAGCTGGGCGCGTCCATGGGCATCGCCTGCTACCCCGAACATGGCGACACGCTGTCGGCGCTGCTGCGCGCCGCCGATGTCGCCATGTATCATGCCAAGCATCAAGGGCGCGGCCGCGCGGAAATCTATAGCGCGGAACTGGCGCTGGAGGCGGCCGATCGCGCGGAACTGGAGCGCGATCTGCTGCTGGCCCTGCAACGGGACGAATTCCTGCTGGAGTTCCAGCCGCAGATCGACATATTGAGCGGACAGGCCGTCGCCGCCGAAGCGCTGGTCCGCTGGGCACATCCCGAGCGCAACCTGGTGATGCCCGGCGCCTTCGTGCCGATCGCGGAGGAAAGCGGCGCAATCGTCGCGCTGGGCGACTGGGTGATGAGCCGGGTGTGCGAAACCGCCGCACGCTGGACGCGACAGGGCCAGCGCCAACGCATCGCGATCAACATCAGCACCCGCGAACTGGCGCAGGCCGATTTCTTCCTGCGCCTGCGCCACGCCATGGCGACGCACCAGACCCCGGCCACGATGCTGGAGCTGGAGATCACCGAATCGGTCGCGATGGAGATGGAGCCGCGCATCCTGAGTCAACTCGGCGCGCTGCGCGATGATGGCATGTGCATCGCGATCGACGATTTCGGCACAGGCTATTCCAATCTGGCCCGGCTGAAGGAATTGCCGGTCGATCGAGTGAAGATCGACCGCAGCCTGGTGCGCGACATCGCCACTTCCGCTGAAGCGCGAACCATCTGCTCCGCCGTCGTCGGCCTGATTCAAGGCCTGGGCATGGAAGTCGTTATCGAGGGCATCGAAAGCGAAGCCCAGATCGAAGTGCTGCGCGTGATCGGCTGCACCCTGTTCCAGGGCTATCATCTTGCCCGGCCGACGGGCGAACAGGATTATCTCGCCCGCTTCGCCACGCCGGTCATCCTGCCGGAACGCAGCCGCCTCTGATCGTCAGGCGGGCGCCAGCGCGCGCTCCACGATCAGGGCGTAGATGCGTTGCAGGGCGAACAGATCCTGCAATGCCACCGCCTCGTCCAGCTTGTGCATCGTCGCGTTGTTGAGGCCGAATTCCGCCACAGGACAAAGGCGCGAGAGGAAGCGGGCGTCCGACGTGCCGCCCGTGGTCGATAACTCCGTGTCCACGCCCGTCACATCGCGAATCGCGCCGCTGATCAGATCGGACAGCATACCCGGCTCGGTCAGGAAGGATTCGCCGCTGATCCGGGCCTCCACCGTGCCGCCCTCGACCGCCGCCAGCGCCTTGATCCGTTCGATCAGCGATGCGCCGCTATGCCGGTCGTTGAACCGGATCGAGATGCGCGCAGTCGCCTGCCCTGGAATGACATTATGCGCGCCGTTGCCCACCTCCAGATCGGTGATCTCGATATTGCTGGGCTGGAACCAGTCGGTGCCCTCGTCCAGCACTTCCGCCTCGATCCGCGAGAGGATACGGACCAGCCGGGGGATGGGGTTGTCGGCCAAATGCGGATAGGCGACATGCCCCTGCGTACCCGCCACGGTGATCCACATGTTGACGGAGCCGCGCCGCCCGATCTTCACCACATCGCCCAGCCGCTGCGATGATGTGGGTTCGCCCACTAGGCAGAAATCGGGTCGCAGGTCGCGTGCCGCCATCCGCTCCATCAGCGCCAGCGTGCCATGCACGGCCGGGCCTTCCTCATCGCCGGTGATGATAAGGCTGATCGTGCCGGCCAGATCATCAGGCAGGCTGGTCAGCGCCGCGACGAAGGCCGCGATCGATCCCTTCATGTCCACCGCGCCCCGGCCGTAGAGCAGGTCGCCGCGAATGTCCGGTGTGAAGGGATCGCTGGACCAGCCCGGCCCTGGCGGCACGACGTCCAGATGTCCGGCGAAGGCGAAATGCGGCCCGGCGCCGGTGGTCCGCCAGGCGAGCAGATTTTCGACCGGCCCGTCGGGCGCCTCCCCCGCGACGAAACGGTCCACCGTGAAGCCCAGCGGCACCAGCATCGTTTCCAGCGCCGCGAACACGGCGCCAGTGGCGGGCGTTATGGACGGACAGGCCAGCAGGCGCTGGGCCAGGGCCACGACATCGTCATTGGTGCTGGTCATGTTCATGGCGAGGCGTTAGCGAAAGCCTTGGCTTTTGACCAGCGGCACAAGGAGGATGAGGCCATGCCCCGCATCGACCTGGACAGCATCGCCGAACGGAACAGCACAGGCTATCCCGCCGACCATGCCGGCGCAGTGGCCGGGCGCTGGGTGCGGCGTTTGGGTCCGATGGCTGGCCTGTCCGATTTCGGCGTCAGCCATGTCGTGCTGAAACCGGGAGCAGCATCGTCCCAGCGCCATTGGCATGAGGATGAGGACGAGTTCCTCGTCATGCTCGCGGGCATCGCGACCCTGGTGGAGGAGGATGGACGCAGCCTGCTGCGTCCCGGCGACATGGCCGCCTTTCCCAAAGGCGAACCCAACGGCCATCATCTCGTCAACGAAAGCGACAGCGATTGCACGTTCGTCGTCTTCGGCCGTCCGCCAACGGGCGATTGCCATTATCCCGATATCGACCTGCTATGGTCGGGCGGCATTTACCGGCACAAGGATGGGAGCAGCTATTGACGATCCAGACGGACCGCCGCGCCTGGTTGGCGGGCATGGGCGCAATGTTGATGGCCGCGCGGGCGCCCGGCGCGACCGCAAGTCAGGGGACCAAACTGCGGCCGGGGGCCGGCCTGGTCAAGCCACCGCGTCTGCGCGCGGGCGATACGGTCGGCCTGATCGAGCCTGCGGGCTTCACCGATGACGCCTTCGACCTGGACCTGGTCAGCGAAACCATCCTGGCCATGGGGCTGAAGCCCAAGCCGGCGCCTCATCTGGTCGATCGCTACGGCTATCTGGCGGGCAAGGACGCCGACCGCGCCGCGGACGTCAACATGATGTTCGCCGACCCGGAGGTGCGGGCCGTGTTCGCGGTGCGCGGCGGCTGGGGCTGCGCGCGCATCCTGCCGCTGCTGGATTTCGCGATGATCCGCAAAAATCCAAAGCTGCTGATCGGCTTTTCCGACATCACCGCGCTGCACCTCGCCTTCGCGGCGAAGGCGGGCTTCACCACCATTCACGGCCCCAATGCGTCGAGCAGCTGGGGCAGCTATAGCTGGGATGCCTTCCGCGCGGTCGCGTTCGACGCGGGCACGCCGACGCTTGCCAATCCGCAGGGCCATGAGGATCGGCTGGCGCAACGGATCGGTCGCGTCCGCACCTTTCGCCCCGGCGTAGCGCGCGGACGATTGCTGGGCGGCAACCTGACCGTGTTGGCCGCCTTGATGGGCACGCCCTGGCTGCCCGATTTTTCCGGCGCGATCCTGTTTATCGAGGATATTGGCGAGCAACCCTATCGGATCGACCGGATGCTGACCCAGCTAGGGCTGGCGGGCGTGCTTGGCAGTCTGGCCGGCGTAATATTCGGTCAATGTACCGACTGCGGCGCGGCGGGAGCCAGCTATGGCGGCTTCACAGTGTCGCAAGTGCTGCAACAACATCTGGAGCCGCTGGGCATCCCCGCCTTCCAGGGCGGACAATTCGGCCATGTCGCCAATCAATATAGCCTGCCGCTGGGCGTGGCGGCGGAAATGGACGCGGCGGCAGGGACGATCAGGCTGCTGGAGCCAGCGGTCAGCTAGAGTTGGTCCTGGGGCCGTTCGTCCCAACGGACCAGCCGCACAGCGCCATCGGCCGCCAGCGCCAACTCACCAAAGGCGCCGGTGCGCAATTTGCGGGGCGCGAGGCCCAACGCCAGCAGAGCGAAGCGGGCGGCGCCATTGCTGGTGACGAGCAGGTCCGCCCCCTGCCCGCCATCGGCGAAGAAGGCGCGCCAGGCGGCGACGCGCGCCGCCGCATCGACCCGCCAGCCTTCGGGCGCGACCCCCTCTTCCTCCCAACGGGCCAGCGCCGCCGCACCGATGCGCGCGATCACTTCGTCCTCCGGCCGCCCTTCGTCGGGACCATGATCGATCTCGCCCAGCCAGTCGCGGATGTCATCCAGCGCATGGCCAGTCGCTATCGCGATCGGCGCGGCGGTTTGCCGTGCTCGTAGCAGAGGGCTGGACAGCAGGCGTTGGATGGCCATATCTTCGCCAGCGAACCAGCGGCCCAGCCGTTCGGCCTGGGCATGGCCGCTTTCCACCAGCGGAATGTCGGTGCGCGCGCCGATGCGGCGGGGCGCTTCTCCACTGGCGAAAGTGTTGCCATGGCGAATGACGAAAATCCGGCGCATCGGATTCAGAGCGGCGGGGTGGGATCGCCATGGTCGGCGATCAACTGTTCGACGCGCGCGATATCCGCTTCGGTATCGATGCCGGAACTGTCGAACCGGGGCGGATGGACGGCGACCGTCATGACCGGGATTCCCAGTTCGAGTAGGCGAAGCTGCTCCAGCCCTTCCAGATTTTCGAGCGCCGTCGGTGCGCAGGCCTCAAACCGGCGCAGCGCGTCGAGCGCATAGCCATAAAGGCCGACATGGCGCCAGACCGGCGAAAGCGGCTGAGCCGCGCGCAGAGCATCCTCGTTGCGGATGGCGGGAATGATCGTCTTGGAAAACCACAACGCACGCCCATCCGGCGCGCGCGCGCAAGTGGTGCCGCTGAAGGGGGAACGGGTCTTGTGATCGCGCAGTGCATCGAGTGTCGCCCAGTCGAGCGCGATGACTGGTGTCGCAACCTCAGCTCCGCCCTCCAAAGCCGCGATCACCGCTCGCAGCGCGCCTTCGGGCTGGAACGGCGAATCCCCCTGGAGGTTCACGACGAAGCGCGGCGGTGAAGGCAAAGCGAGGGCGGCGGCCAGGGCGCGGCCCGAGCCGGTCGCGATCGCGCTGTCGGTCAGGACGGCGTCGCACCCCACGGCCTGGGCATGAGCGGCGATGGCGGGGTCATCGGTCGCAACCATCAACGCCACGCCGGGTCGCCCAGCGATCGCCGCACGCGCCATGGCGATGGTCCGGTGCAACAGCGTGCGCCCGGCAATCAGCCGAAGCGGCTTGCGCGGCAGCCGGGTCGAACCGGCCCGCGCGGGAATGACGACCAGATGATTCAGGCGATACCCGCGTGCAGCAGGTCGTGCATATGCAGCGCCCCAGTCAGCCGGCCATTTTCGCAGACGAACAGCAACATGATATTGCGTTCGTGCATCATGTGCAGCGCTTCCGACGCCAGTTCGTCCGGCCCCACCGCTTTTGGCGTTACGGTCATGAAACGGCCCACTGGTTCGGTCAGATTCTGCTTGCCGGTCACGGTGCGACGCAGGTCACCATCGGTGAAGGCGCCGATCAAGCGTCCGTTGCGGTCGATGACCGCCGTGCCGCCCAGACGCGCGCGCGTCATTTCTATCGTGGCGTCGAGCAGCGAGGCGTCCTCGCGCACCATCGGCACGTCGTCGCCGCGTGCCATCAATTCGCGGACCTTGAGCAATTGCGCGCCCAGCCGACCATTGGGATGGAATTTGTGAAAGTCATCGGCAGAGAAGCCGCGCATTTCCATCAAGGAGATGGCCAGCGCGTCGCCAAACGCCATCTGCACAGTCGTCGATGTCGTCGGCGCCAGCGCATTGGGGCAGGCTTCCTGCACCTCGGGCATCATGATGCAGATGTCGGCGGCCTGGGCCACCGTGCTGTGCGGCTGCGCGGTCATGCCCAGCAACGGGATGGCAAAGCGCTTGCAGTACTGGATGATCGGACCGAGTTCGCTCGATTCGCCGGAATGGGACAGCATCAGCACGACGTCGTCGGGCGTGACCATGCCCAGGTCGCCATGGCCTGCATCGGCGGGATGCAGGAAAATGGCCGGCGTACCGGTCGATGTCAGCGTCGCGGTCATCTTGCGCGCGACGATGCCGCTCTTGCCGATGCCGGTTACGATGACGCGGCCGCGGACATTCATCAGAACGCCGACAAGACGCAGGAACGTCGCTGCAAAGTCACGCTCGCTGAAGCGGGCTTCCAATGCTTGCAGACCGGCTGCGGCAACCGAAAGGCTGCGGCACGCCGTCTCGACGATACGCCCGCCAGAGCCAAATGGCACGATTTTTGATGCTGATGTCGACACGCGTTCGCCCTTTTCTCCACCGGTGCCGCGAGCCTCCGTTCGCAAGCACAGGCAGTGACTAACCGCCGAATTCGGCGTGCAGTCTTCCCTTGTTCCGCGACCCCCATGCCAGCCATCAGACCGGCATGGTGAGACTGTCTACGCCGTTTCAGGCACTTATGGCAATCGATTTTGCAGCTGCGAAAAGAAATGATGGAGAAAAAATTACAGAATAGAAGGGTATTTTTTCCGTTGAACCGAATGATTTAAGGGGTAACCTGTGCATCCTTTCTCGGGTTCGTGCGTATGCGGGTCAATCACCTTGATGATAGCTACGATACCATTCGACGAATCGTGGCACCCCCGACTCGATAGCTGTGCTGGGTGCGAAGCCGATATCCTGGACGATCGCGCTAATGTCCGCAAAGGTGGCATGAACGTCGCCCGGCTGCATCGGCTGGAAATCAATCTGCGCCTTACGGCCGATCGCCTCCTCCAGCACCGCGATCAGGTGCATCAACTCTTCGGGCCGGTTATTACCGATATTGTAAAGCCGGTGCGGCGCGCGACTGCCCCCCGCCTTGATGGCCCCATCATCCACCGGCGGGTGATCCAGGCATCCCAGGATGCCGGTGACGATATCGTCGATATAGGTGAAGTCCCGCTTCATCCGGCCATGGTTGAAGACCGGGATCGGCTCGCCCGCGAGGATCTTGGACGTGAAGATCCACATCGCCATGTCGGGACGCCCCCATGGGCCGTAAACGGTGAAGAAGCGCAGCCCGGTCATCGGGATGCGGAAAAGATGGGCGTAGGTTTCGCTCATCAGTTCGTCGGCGCGCTTGGTAGCGGCGTAGAGCGAAACGGGATGGTCCACCCGATCCTCCACCCGGAACGGCAGGCTGTCATTGCCGCCATAGACGGACGAGGAGGAGGCATAGACCAGATGGCGCACATGCCGTTCCCGCGCCAGTTCCAGCATGTTGACATGCCCCGCCAGGTTGGAGCGGACATAGGCATGGGGATTGACCAGCGAATAGCGCACACCCGCCTGCGCACCCAGATGGACAATCGCCTCGATCACCTGGTCGTGCAGCGCCGCCTGCACCGCGTCCATGTCGGCGAAGTCCAGTTCATGGAAGGTGAAGAGCTTACCATGCCCTTCACGCAATACATCGAGGCGCGCACGCTTGAGCGATACCGGGTAATAATCGTTGAGATTATCGACGCCGACCACGGCATGACCCTGCGCCATGAGCCGGTCGGCGACGTGCATCCCGATAAACCCTGCCGCGCCGGTGACCAGAATCGTCATGCCCTTCTTCCTCCCACAGGATGATGCGCCCCCGTCTCTGCCGAAGCGAGGGGCGATGTAAAGCCTTGACCGCTTCGGGACGCCGGGACAACAATGTCGTTTAGCTATTCCCTAATCTTTCGCGGCTATCGCCGGGACATGGACATGGCCGCCCATCCACCGCGCTCCGCTCCGCAGGCAGCCGCGCCCGCGCACCGCGCGCGCTGGATGGCGCTGGCGCGGGAAGCGGCGGAATGCAACGCCTTTTACGCGCCGGACATGCTGGGCGCCGCGCTCGACCATCTCGCTGGCGGCACGTCTGTCCATCTTGTCGAGGCGGAGGTGCAGGGCACGCTGATCGGCCTGCTGCCGATCGTGACGCAACCGCGTCATGGCCGTGTGCCGATCGGCTGCGTTTCCAACTGGATGCACGATCATTGCTTCTTCGGCGCGCCCATCGTCAGGCGGGGCGCGGAGCTTGCGGCATGGCGTGCCTTCATGGCGCAACTGGATGCAGCGCCCTGGGCGGGCGGGTTCCTCCATCTCGACGGGATTGATGCGGCCGGCGCCAACGCCGCCGCGATCGAGGCACTGTGCGTAGAGCAGCGGCGCGGCTGGCGCGAGATTCACCGCTACGACCGCGCGATGCTGCGTTCGGAGCTTGATGCCGACACCTATTGGGAAACCCAGGTCCGGTCGAAGAAGCGCAAGGAATTACGGCGCTTGCAGAAACGGCTGGCCGAACTGGGCATGGTCGAGCAGCGCCTGCTTGACGACGAGGCCGACCTTGCGACCTGGTGCGAAGACTTTCTGACGCTCGAGGCATCGGGCTGGAAAGGGAAGGAAGGCACAGCGCTCGCCTGCAAGGCGGACGACCGCGCCTTCTTCCGCGCGGCCTGCGCCGCCGCCTTCGACGCGGGGCGACTGCACATGCTGCGCATCGACCTCGACGGACGCGCCATCGCCATGCTGGTGAATTTCCGCCACGGCGACGGCGCCTTTTCCTTCAAGATCGCGATCGACGAGGAACTCGGCCGCTTCTCCCCCGGCGTCCTGATCGAGATCGCCAACCTCCATGCGGTCCAGGGCGATCCCGGTATCAGTTGGATGGACAGTTGCGCCGCGGTGGATCATCCTATGATCGACAGCCTGTGGGCGGAGCGTCGCACCATCGTTCAATATCGCATCGCCCTGCGCGGGAAAGGTGCGATCCGGCTGCAACGGGCCGCCGCCTTCACCTTCGCCAATGGCGCCGAATCGCTTGCCAGTCTTTTGAAAGGACAGGGATGACCGCCCCCCAACCCGTTAAGGCCGATGCCGCCGGCACCTTCCCCGACGATGCGCGCGCCACCTTTGCCGCTGCTTATCCCGACCGCCCGACCAAGCTGAGCCACGACCTTGTCGGCCACGCGCTGCTGGGGCTGGAGGCGCTGGCGGTGCTGGCGGAACGGATGCCGGCCGCTTCGGTCGAATATAATCTGGGCAAGCTGCCGCTTGGCGTACGGCCGGAGGATACGCCGTCCAACGGCCTGACCCTGGGCGAAACGATCCGCACGATCGAAACAAATGGCAGTTGGGCAGTGCTCAAAAATGTCGAGCGCGATCCCGCCTATGCCGCCCTGCTTGACGCCGCGCTGGGCGAGTTGGAACCGATCGTCGCCGCGCGGACAGGGCCGATGCTGCACCGGGAGGCGTTCATCTTCCTGTCCTCGCCCGGCAGCGTCACGCCGTTCCACATGGACCCGGAGCATAATATCCTGCTCCAGATCATGGGCACCAAGACCATGACCATATTCCCGGCCCGCGACGAGGCACTGGTGCCCGCCCGGCAAAGCGAGGATTTCCACGGGGGCGGCCATCGCAATCTGGAATGGCAGGACGGGTTCAAGGCGCGGGGGACCGCTTTCCCGCTCGCGCCGGGGGACGCCGTGCATGTGCCGGTCAAGGCGCCCCATTTCGTCGAGAACGGCCCGGCGGTATCAGTCAGCCTGTCCGTCACCTGGCGGTCGGAACGGTCGGTGGCGGAGGGCGAACTGCACAGTTTCAATGCCCTGCTGCGCAAGCGCGGCCTGCCCACCGGCACGGTCAGCGATCGGCCCGAGCGGCAGGGTTTGCGCCGCCTGGCCTATCGCATCATGCGGAAGCTGGGCGTCTGAGCAACCGGCGCAGCAGCGCCTCGGCCTCCAGCCGGGGCGAAAAGCGTTCGACCAGCCACCATTCCAGCCGCTCCTCGCAGGTCGACAGGCTCTGCTTATAACGATCCTTGCCGGCGAGGAAGGAATAGCGATCCAGCCCGCGCCCGGCATAATGGCCGACCGCCGCGGCATGGCAGAGCAGGCCCGGCTTGTCCTTGGCCCCGCTTGGGTCGACGAAGGCGGACTGATAGTTCATCGCTACGCCGCGATGGACGAAATTCACGAGCAGCCCGACCGCCTGATCGCCATCGGTAAACCGCAGCAATTCCACCTGCCCGCCCGGCAGTCCGCGCGCCGCGAGCGTGGCCACGAAGCCGCGAAAGGCGGCGTCGTCCCAGGCATTGTCGGCGTGGCGCCCCTGGTTGAGCGCGGCCATTTCCGCCACCCAGAGATCAATATCGGCCAGCGTGCCGGTCGTCACCTGTGGCAGCGCGCCGCCACGATCCTTGATCGCGCGGCGTATCTGGCTGCGCGTGTTGGCGCTGAGCAACGAGAGATAATCGCCCCGCGCGCCGCGCACGGCGGCGAGATCGACCTGATAGACAGGCGAGACGTCGATGCAGATGCGCCGCCGGGCGGGCATATCGAGCAGGGCCGAGTCTGGCGCGATGCCGCCCAGCCGCAGCGCCCGCCAGTCGCGGCGGCCC
>NZ_AYOY01000006.1 GCF_000508185.1 Sphingobium sp. C100
GGCGTCGCCTATCGCCTGTGGGAAGCGGCGGCGAGCGCGGGGATGCCGCCCTTCGATCCGCCCGAAATATTGGAAAGCGACCTCTCCAGCCTGCTGCTCGACTGCGCATTATGGGGCGTGAACGATCCGGGCGCGTTGCGCTGGCTCGACCCGCCGCCCGCCGCGGCGATCGACGAAGCGCGCGGACGGCTGCGCGTGCTGGACGCGCTCGACGCCGACGGCCGGATCACCGCCCATGGCAAGGCGCTGGCGAAACTGCCGCTCGCGCCCCGGATCGCCCATATGCTGGTGCGCGCGGGCGACATCGGGCTGGCCGATACCGCCGCCGAGGTCGCCGTGCTGCTGGGTGAGCGCGGTATCGGCGGGCAGGACACCGACCTCACCTCGCGGCGGCAACGCTGGCGCCGCGAAAGCGGCAAGCGCGCCGACGCGGCAAGGGGGCTGGCGAAGCGGTGGGCGAAGCTCACGTCGCCCCTCCCTTCAAAAATTCCCCTCCCTGAAGCGAGGGGCGCTGTCAGCGCGGGCGGTGAGGCGGTCGGCCTCTGCCTCGCCCTCGCTTTCCCCGACCGCGTCGCCAAACGCCGCTCCGCCGATGGCGCGGACTGGGCCAGCGTGGGCGGGCGCGGCTTCCGGCTCGATCCGCTCTCCCCATTGGCGCGGGAGGAATGGCTGGCGGTGGGCGAAGTGCAGGGCAGCGCGGCGGGCGCGCGCATCCTGTCCGCCGCGCCGATCAGCGAGGCCGACGTGATCGCCCTGTTCGGCGCGCGCGTGGAGGAGCATCGCACCGTGCGCTTTCGCCCCGCCAATGGCGGGATAGAGGCGCTGCGCGAACGCCGCCTGGGCGCGGTGCGGCTGACGTCCGGCGCCGATGACCGGCCCGATCCGAAAGCCGTGAAAGTCGCTTTAATACAAGGGGTTATTCAGGGCGGCCTGGAGCTGCTTCCCTGGTCGGAGGCGGCCTTGTCATTGCGCACACGCGCGACCTTCGCGCAAATCGACGCCCTGTCCGACGCCGCCTTGATGGCGACGCTCGACGACTGGCTGCCCCCGCTGCTCGACGGCAAACGCCGCCTGTCCGACATCGACCGCTCGCAACTCTCTGGCGTGCTGGAAGGGCTGATCGGCTGGGACGGCAAGCAGCAGCTCGACCGGCTCGCCCCGCCGGATTTCCGCTCGCCCGCCGGCAGCGCCCACGCGATCGACTATGCGGCCGAAGGCGGGCCGCGCGTCGAATTGCGGGTGCAGGCGCTGTTTGGCCTGTCCGAACATCCGGTCGTGGGGACGCAGCGCATCCCGCTCGTCCTCTCGCTCACTTCGCCCGCCGGCCGGCCGATCCAGACCACCCGCGACCTGCCGGGCTTCTGGGCGGGCAACTGGCGCGACGTCGCAAAGGAAATGCGCGGCCGCTATCCCCGCCATCCCTGGCCCGACGATCCCGCCGCCGCCAGTGCGACGCTGCGCACCAAAAGGGCCGACGCCCGCGCCAAGTCTTGACTTGGGGCACGCGGCTGGTGCAACGCAGCATGACGATTTTACGGAGTCCCAACGCGATGACCGCGCGCATCTACCAGATCCAGAAAAACGCCATGCAGTCCGGCAAGGCGCTGACTCATAAATGGGTGCTGGAATTCGCGCAGGCGGAAGCCAAGACGCCCGATCCGCTGACCGGCTGGGCCGGTTCGGGCGATACGCTCCAGCAGGTGAAGCTCAACTTCCCCTCGCCCGAGGCCGCGATCGCCTATGCCGACAAAAATGGCATCGCCTACACGCTGATCCCCACGCCGCCCAAGACGCTGAAAATTCAGGCCTACGCCGACAATTTTCGCTGAGCAGCGATTGCCGGTCGCACATTCGGGCGCGATGCTGCCCGATTGACGCCTTATTCGCTTGCCAAAGGGCAGGCCAAGGCGGCAAAAGCCGCGCTTTGACGGAAAGACTTGCACGATAATGACGGATCGCAACGCAATTTTCGACAGCGTCGCCGCGCAGATCGAACCCTTCAACAAGAAGGGCGTCGAGTTGACCGAAGCCACCAGCTTCGCCGGCGACCTGGAGTGGGACAGCCTGACGGTAATGGACTTCGTCGCCGCGATCGAGGACGAATTCGACATCATCATCACCATGAACATGCAGGCCGAGATCGAAACCGTCGGCCAGTTGGTGGACGCGGTCGCCAAGCTCAAGGCAGCCTGATACCCTTGTTCCGTTCGGTTCGAGCTTGTCGAGAACCCGGCACATGCTGCTCGTCAAGCGCGAACCGAACGGCGTTTCTACCTGAACGGATTACGCTATGACCGAAGCAGCCGCCACCGCAAACGATGCCCGCACTCCTGCGGCAACGGCAAATGCGCGCGACCTTTTCTCCAAATTCGATCCCCTGATCGCCGAGCGCGAAGCGCTGCTGGCGACGGGCGTGCGCGATCCCTTTGCGATCGTGATGGATGAGGTGAAGTCGCCGACCCAGGCCGTCATCAAGGGCAAGGATACGATCCTGCTCGGCACCTATAATTATATGGGTATGACATTCGACCCCGACGTGGTTGCGGCGGGCAAGAAGGCGCTGGACGAATTCGGCGCCGGCACCACCGGAAGCCGCGTCCTCAACGGCACTTATCAGGGGCATCGGGAGGTCGAGGACGCGCTCAGGGACTTTTACGGCATGGCCGGCGCCATGGTGTTTTCGACCGGCTATCAGGCCAATCTGGGCACAATCTCCACGCTGGCGGGCAAGGGCGACTATGTCATCCTGGATGCCGACAGCCATGCCTCCATCTATGATGGCTGCTTCCTGGGCGATGCCGACATCGTCCGCTTCCGCCACAACAGCGTCGAGGATCTGGACAAGCGCCTGGGCCGCCTGCCCGCCGATGCGCTCAAGCTGGTCGTGCTGGAAGGCGTCTATTCGATGCTGGGCGACATCGCCCCCCTGCCCGCCATGGTCGCGGCGATCCGCAAGCATCCCAATTGCATGATCCTCGTCGATGAAGCCCATGGCATGGGCTTTTTCGGTCCCAATGGCCGTGGCGTTTACGAGGAACAGGGCGTCGAGGCAGACGTCGATTTCATCGTCGGCACCTTCTCCAAGTCGGTCGGGACGGTCGGCGGCTTCTGCGTCTCCAACCATCCCAAGTTCGAAGTGCTGCGGTTGGTCTGCCGCCCCTATGTATTCACGGCCTCGCTGCCGCCCAGCGTGGTCGCCACCGCCGCCACCAGCATCCGCAAGCTGATGCACGCCGGCGAGAAGCGCGCGCATCTGTGGAAGAACAGCAAGCGGCTGCACCAGGGCCTGACTGACCTCGGCTTCACGCTGGGCACGCAGACGCCGCAATCGGCAATCATCGCCGTCATCCTGAACGACCAGGCCCAGGCCGTCGCGATGTGGCAGGCGCTGCTGGAGCTGGGGCTTTACGTCAACATGGCCCGTCCGCCGGCGACCCCGGCCGGTACTTTCCTGCTGCGCTGCTCGCTGTGCGCGGACCATAGCGACGAACAGGTCGAACAGATCATCGCCATGTTCGCCGCCGCCGGCAAGGCGACCGGCGCGACCCCCTGACCGCTACCTGACGGCCGGCCGGGCCATAGCTGCGATGGAACGGCTAAGCGGCCCGGAACTTTTTGCTTGTGATATTTCACCTTTAACCTTGTTCGGCTAGTGTAACGGTCCATGGCCGACAACGATCATCGGGATGCTCAGGGCAGAGAGTTGCCGGGCCGGCGCTGGCGCGGCGTCTTGCGCCGCGTCGTGCCGCTGTTGCTGATCGCACTGCTGATCGGATCGCTGGGCGCCCTGCTCTACACCGCGAGCAACGCCTCGCGCGATCATGGCAGGGCGCTTGCCGAACAACAGCGCAGCTTCGAGATCATTGCGCTCGCCCGCGGCTTCGAGGCGCGCACCGCGCGGGCCGAAGTCACGCTGGCCCGTTATGTCATCAGCCTGGACCCCGATACGGGCCGCCTGTTTCAGGACCAGTGGCGCGGCGCCGCCAACCAGCTGAGGGCGCTGCATTACGCCACGCGCGGGTCGGGTTGGCAGCGGGGCAATGTCGAAGCGCTGCGACATGCCTTCGAACAGCGCGGCAAGACGCTGAGCGAGATCGGGCTGCGCACCACCTATGACCAGAAGATGGCGGCACTCGCCAAATTCCATCAGGCAGGCAAGAGCCGCGACTTGCAGCGCATCACGGCGCTGCTCGATCGGGTGATCCAAGCGGAAAATGCGCGGTTGCGTGAACGCAGCCTGGCCGTATCGCTGGCAGGGGACCGAACCGAATGGGTCGGTCGGACTTGGCGCCTGTTCGGCCTGGTGCTGCTGGTGTGTGTGCTGTTCGCCGCCTGGTTCGCCAATGTCGCTTTCACCGAACGGCGCAACGCGCGGCGGCAGGCGGAACTGGAGACCGAGCGCGCCGACCGGATGGAGGCCGCCGTGCGCGCGCGCACCGCCGAATTGTCGGACGCCTATGAGCGGTTGAAGCGTGAATCGGGCGAACGGGCCGCCGCTGAGGATAATCTGCGCCAGATGCAGAAGATGGACGCGATCGGACAGTTGACCGGCGGCATCGCGCACGATTTCAACAATATGCTGGCAGTGGTCGTCGGCGGGCTGGAATTGGCCAAGCGCAAGCTGCGGCTCAAGCCCGAGGAAGCGGCGCGGCATCTTGACAATGCGATGGAGGGCGCAGGGCGCGCCGCCGCCCTTACCCGCCGGCTGCTGGCTTTCGCCCGGTCCGAACCGCTGCTGCCCGCCGCAGTCGATCCCGACGCGCTATTGTCCGGCATGGCCGACCTGATCGACCGCACGATCGGCGACCAGATCATCGTCATCTTCCGACAGGAGGCGCAGGGCTGGTGTATCTTCGTCGACCAGCATCAGATGGAAAATGCGATCCTGAACCTGTGCGTCAATGCCCGCGACGCCATGGATGGACGGGGGCGGCTGACGCTGACCACCGGCCGGGCGGTGCTGTCTGCGGGTGAGATCGGCGAATGCGCGGCGGGCGATTATGTGGTGATGACCGTCGCCGACAACGGCTGCGGCATGACGCCCGACGTTCTGGCGCGCGTGTTCGAGCCTTTCTTCACCACCAAGCCGGTCGGCAAGGGCACCGGGTTGGGCCTCAGCCAGATTTTCGGGCTGGTGCGCCAGAGCGAGGGCGAAATCCGCATCGAATCCGAGCCCGGCAAGGGCAGCAGCGTGCAACTTTATCTGCCCCGTTCCATGCTGAACGCGGACGATGCGGCGCCCGACGCCGGCGCCTTCGCCCGCGCGCCGGTGGAGCAACCGCCGACCCGCATCCTGGTGGTGGAGGATGATCCGCGCGTGCTGAACCAGACCATGGCCGCCCTGTCGGAACTGGGGCATTTGCCGATCGCCTGCGACCATCCGGCAAAGGCGGCCCGGCTGCTGGCCCATAATGGCGACATCGGCCTCATCATAAGCGATGTGCTGATGCCCGATATGACCGGACCGGAAATGATCCGCGCCCTGCCGCCCGCGTTCCAGCATCTGCCGGTGCTGTTCGTCACCGGCTATGCCGGCGACAGCAACGAAAGGGCGGATTTCCAGGACCATGCGGTGCTGCGCAAGCCCTATACGCTGGCCGCCCTGGGCCAGGCGCTGGGCGCCGTGCTCAGCGGATCGCGCCGCCCCGGAACAGCCGCGGCAGCAGAGTGATCGCGCCGAGCAGGGGCCAGCGCCGCTGCCACGGCTGGATCGCTATGGCAGTCCCGGCGTGGCGGTTGATCTTCCAGGCGAGATAGTCGATCCCGCCGGCATAGGTGAAGCTCGCCTTGGCCAGGCGCAGGATCGACAGCCGCTTGCCGCGTCGTTGCAGGCGGCGCCAGCGGGCGGCAGCCTTTAATGGGGACATGGTATTGGGCACCTCTCCCCCCTGTCCCAGGCCGCCTTGTCTGGCCAGTCCGGCGAGCGCTGCCTGACCGAAACGGGCGTAGCGATCCGGGTCGGTGTCCACGATCGAAACCGAGCGCCCCTTTTTCTCCGCCCGCAATTCCGCATTATAGGTCAGGGTGAAGCCGGTTTTCCAGATGTCCTGCAGGTCATGATCCACGCCGGGCGGCAACATCGGCAACGTCAGGTCGAACAGGGTCGGCACAGCTTGTGCCACGGCGGCGACGGCGCGCTGGCGGGCGAGGTCGTCGGCCGCCCAGAGCAGGCGCGCAGGCTGGGCAAAGCGCGCCCAGACCGACACATTGTCCGCGGCCGGACCGTTGAGCCGGGCGAAGTCCGCTTCCGACAAGACGGCATATTTTGCGAGCAGGCCATTATGTTCGAACGGGAAAACATTGGGCGGGATCAGGCGATTGGCGCGCGCCAGCCAGCTTTTCCCGTAAGCCGCCGGATAGTCCGAGACGATCAGGTAGAAGTCGAGCATCAACCCGTCGAGATTGGCCTCCCGCAGGCAGGAGCCATAAAATAGGACGGCACGGGCCGCCTGCGGATATTTCGCCGCCAGTGCGCCCGCCATGGCGGCGGCGCGGGGATCGGCGGGCGCGGAGAGTTCAGCGGAAACGAGGGAGAGGAGTTGGTTGGGCATGGGCCTTAGCCCTTTATCGGCTCACTTCACACTTGTCGAAGGGTTGATGTGGATCAACGTCGACGAAACAGCAGCGACAGATTATTGGCGGGCATGTCAACCTGCCGGTCAAAGACCAGACCCTGCACCGCCGCCGCTGCGACCACATCCGCGACGCGGCGAAGGCCCCAGCGGGGATCGCGCGCCTTGAGCGAAGCGTCGAAGGCAAGATTGCCGGGCGCGGTTTCGACATCGTCGCGCAGATAGGGACCGTAAAGATAGAGCAGCCCGCCAGGCGGCAACAGCGCTCCCGCTCCCTTCATCAGACCCAGCGTCGCGTCCCAGGGCGAGATATGCACCATGTTGATGCACAGGACGGCGTCGGCCCGGCTCACCGGCCAGTCGCCCGCCGCATCCAGTTGCAGGGGCGCATTCAGATTGGGCAGGCTGGCGTCCGCTCGCCACGCCGCGATCGACGCCAACGCCGCCGGATCGGGATCGGTCGGTTGCCAGTCGAGATGGGGAAAAGCGACAGCGAAATGGACAGCATGTTCGCCGCTGCCGCTCGCCACCTCCACCATCAGGCCGGAGGATGGCAAGGCATCGTGCAGGACTGCAACAATCGCGTCGCGATTGCGCGCCGTGGCCGGGGCGTGGCGCTTGTCACCCGCCGCCGCGGCTTCGCCCGGCACCCAGATGCTCACTCGGCCGCCTGCGCCATCTCCGGCTCGCTCCAGGTCAGCACCGGCTTGCGCGCAGCCAGCGTCTCGTCCAGGCGGCGGCGCGGGGCGTGATAGGGCGCGCCCTTGAGCGCGTCGTCCCCCGCCTTGGCGCGCTGCGCCAGGCTGCGCAGCGCCAGGATGAACTGGTCGAGCGCCGCCTTGCTCTCCGTCTCGGTCGGTTCGACCAGCATCGCGCCATGGACGACCAGCGGGAAATACATGGTCATCGGGTGGAAGCCTTCGTCGATCAACCCCTTGGCGATGTCGAGCGTGGTGAAGCCGTCTGCGAACCCCTTGTCGCTGAACAGGGCCTCATGCATACATGGGCCGCTGCCGCCAAAGGGCGCGTCCAGCACATCTTCCAGGCTGCGCAGGATGTAATTGGCGTTGAGCACCGCATCCTCCGCCACCTGACGCAGACCGTCCGCGCCGTGGGAGAGAATATAGGCGAGCGCGCGGGTGAACATGCCCATCTGGCCGTGGAAGGCGCTCATGCGGCCGAAGCTCTGCGGCATTTCCTCCCCGACATTCTCCTCCTCGATCAGGTGGATCGTCCCGTCGGCCATGCGCGCGGTGTAGGGCAGCGGGCCGAAGGGCGACAGCGCCTCCGACAGCACCACCGGGCCGGAGCCGGGGCCGCCACCGCCATGGGGGGTGGAGAAGGTCTTGTGCAGATTGATGTGCATGGCATCGACGCCCAGGTCGCCGGGACGGACCCGGCCGACGATGGCGTTGAAGTTGGCGCCATCGCAATAGACGAAGGCGCCGACGGCGTGAACCGCGTCGGAAATCACCTTCATGTCGCGTTCGAACAGGCCGCAGGTGTTGGGATTGGTGATCATCACCGCTGCGACATCGGGGCCAAGGCGCGCCTTGAGCGCTTCAAGGTCGACACGGCCATCCGGCGTCGCCGGAATATCCTCCACCTTATAGCCGCAGAAGGCGGCGGTGGCGGGATTGGTGCCGTGCGCGCTTTCGGGCACCAGCACGACCTGGCGCGCATCACCGCGCGCTTCGAGCGCGGCGCGAATGCAGAGCAGGCCGCACAGCTCGCCATGGGCGCCCGCCTTGGGCGTCATGGCGACGCCGTGCATCCCGGTCAGTTGGATCAGCCAGACCGCGAGTTCGTTGATGACGCCCAGCGCGCCCTGCACCGTGGACTGCGGCTGGAGCGGGTGGACATCGGCGAAACCGGGCATCCGCGCGACTTTTTCGTTGAGGCGCGGATTATGCTTCATCGTGCAACTGCCGAGCGGGAACAGGCCAAGGTCGATGGCATAATTCTGGCGGCTGAGGCGGGTATAGTGCCGCACGGTTTCCTGTTCGGACAGACCCGGCAGGCCGATCGCGTCAGTGCGGGCGAGCGTGCCGAGGCGGCTGGCAACCTCTGGCACGACAGCGAAGTCGACACCTGTGGTGTCGTTCGACCCGATCTCGAAGATCAGCTTTTCTTCCAGCATCAGGGCGCGATTGCCGGTGACGGTAGCGGGGGCCATATGGGCGTCCTCGACAGGGATGGGGGCGGTGGGGCGGCCTTCCTTGAGCATGGTCATGCCAGTTCCTCCTCAAGCGCGGCGGCGAAGGTTTCGATGTCCTCCGGCGTGACCGTCTCGGTCACCGCGACGATCAGGCCGTTGCCGATCTCCGGCGCATCGGGGAAGAGGCGGCCGAGCGAGACGCCGCCAAGCACGCCCTTGTCAGCGAGGTTGCGGACGACTTCCCGCGCATCCTTTGATAGGGAAAGAGTGAACTCATTGAAAAAGCTGGAATTTATCAGCGAAACACCCGGCACCTTCGCCAGACGATCGGCCGCCTGCACGGCAAGCGCATGGTTGAGACCCGCCAGCTGACGCAGCCCCTTCTCACCCAGCAGCGTCATATGAACGCTGAAGGCCAGGGCGCACAGACCGGAATTGGTGCAGATGTTCGACGTCGCCTTTTCCCGGCGGATATGCTGTTCGCGGGTCGAAAGGGTCAGCACGAAACCGCGCTTGCCCGCCGCGTCCACGGTCTCGCCGCAGAGGCGGCCCGGCATCTGTCGGACATATTTCTGCTTGCACGCGAACAGGCCGAGATAGGGGCCGCCGAACTGAAGGCCGACGCCGATCGACTGGCCTTCGCCCACGACGATGTCCGCGCCCATCTCGCCCGGCGATCGGATCGCGCCCAGCGCCACCGGCTCTGTCACGACCGCGACCAGCAGCGCGCCGGCCGCATGGGCGGCGTCGGCGAGCGGGGTCAGGTCGGCGATGCGGCCGAGAATATCGGGATATTGGACGACGACGCAGCTCGTATCCTTGTCGATGCCGGCGATCAGCGCGTTGATGTCGCTTTCGCTGCCCAGTTCGGGCGTCGCATAAGCGAGATCGTCGCCGGTGAACTTCGCCATGGTCCGGGCCACCGACACATAATGCGGGTGGAGGCCGGACGACAGCATCGCCTTGCCCCGCTTGGTGATCCGCCGCGCCATGCCGATCGCTTCCCAGCAGGCGGTCGAGCCGTCATACATGGAGGCGTTGGCGACGTCGCAACCCAGCAGGCGCGCCACCTGGGTCTGAAACTCGAACAGCACCTGCAACGTGCCCTGCGCGATTTCGGGCTGGTAAGGCGTGTAGGCGGTCAGGAATTCGCCGCGCTGGATCAGATGATCGACGCTGGCGGGAACATGATGCTTGTAGGCGCCCGCGCCCAGGAAGAAGGGCGCTTCCCCCGCCGACAGATTTTGCCGCGCCAGTTTCGCCATATGGCGCTCGACCGCCAGTTCGCTGGCATGATCGGGCAGGCCGGGAATCGTGCCCGGCAGGCGGGCTTCGGCAGGCACGTCGATAAACAAATCGTCGATCGAGGCCGCACCGATGACGGACAGCATTTCGGCCCGGTCGGCGTCGGTCAGGGGTAGGTAGCGCATTCTTCTTCTCCCCGCTCTCCCATATGGCTCCCCTCCCACTGGCGGGAGGGGCTGGGCGAGGGCCTGTTACGGAGATGGCGCTACACGCCCTCCCCTAACCCCTCCCGCAAGCGGGAGGGGAATTTGAAATCAAAGCGCCGCCACGAACTTTTTGTAGGCGGCTTCGTTCATCAGCCCTTCCAGCTCGCTTTCGTCGGCGATGCGCAGCTTGAAGAACCAGCCATCCTCCTCGGCGTCGCTGTTCACCAGCGCGGGCTCATCCTCCAGCGCACTGTTGCTTTCGACGACTTCGCCCGAAATCGGGGCATAAACGTCGGACGCGGCCTTGACCGATTCGACCACGGCGGCGTCGTCGCCCTTTTCAAAGCTGGCGCCTTCGGCGGGCAGCTCGACGAACACGATGTCGCCCAGTTGTTCCTGCGCATAATCGGTGATGCCGACAGTGGCGATTCCGCCTTCGACATCGATCCATTCATGTTCGTCGGTGAAATAACGGCTCATGATGATATTCCCCTCGGAGTGATCTGACTAAAAATCACGACAATAAAAAACAGACGAAAATCAGGCCTTGCGGCGGTAACGATGTGGAACGAACGGCATCGGCGCAACCACAGCGGCAATGCGCTTGCCGCGCACTTCGATCTCCAGCGCGGTGCCGATGGCGCAATGGGGCAGGCTGACCCAGCCCATGGCGATCGGCGCGCCGACGGTCGGCGCGAAGCCGCCCGACGTGACTTCGCCCACCCGGTTCGCCCCGGCATAAATGGGTGCGCCCTCACGAGCGGGCAGGCGCCCCTCGATGGTCAGGCCCACACGCTTTGCACCAGGACCGTCTGCCAGTTCCTTCATCACGCGGGCATGGCCGATAAAGCCCCCCTCCTCGCGCCGGCGCTTGCCGATGGCGAAGCCCAGGTCAGCGCCGATGGTGCTGACGGCGGGCGTCAGGTCATGGCCGTAGAGCGGCAGACCGGCTTCCAGCCGCAGCGAATCGCGCGCGCCAAGGCCGATGGGCTTCACCTGCGGCAGGGCGCACAGCGCGTCGGCGAGCAGCCTGGCGTCGTCGGCCGGCACGCTGATCTCGAACCCGTCCTCCCCGGTATAGCCCGATCGGCTGATCCACAATGGCACGCCGCGCCAGGTGAACAGGCCAGACTGCATGAAGATCATGTCGGCGGTTTCCGGGATGAGGCTGGCCAGCGCCTCGCCCGCTTCCGGCCCCTGAAGAGCAAGCAGCGCCTGCTCATCCATATGGTTCATCACGACTTCGTCCGGCAGATGTTCGATCATCCAGCCCATGTCGTCATATTTGGTGGCGCCGTTCACCACCATGTAAATGTCCGCCCCATCGAAGGCGCCGTCGCCCAGGCGCGAGACCATCAGGTCGTCGAGAATGCCACCCTCTTCGTCGAGCAGCATCGAATAGCGCTGCCGGAAGGGCTTGAGCCCCCGAATGTCGCCGGGCAGCAACTGTTCCAGCGCCGCGTCCACGCCTTCGCCGGAGAAAGTGAGCTGGCCCATATGGCTGACGTCGAACAGGCCGGCATGTTCGCGGGTCCAGCTATGTTCGGCCATGATGCCATCATATTGGATCGGCATGTGATAGCCGGCGAAGCCAACCATGCGCGCGCCTTTCGCCCGATGCCAGCCATCCAGCGGCAGATGCTGGAGCGGCAATTCTTCTTCGAGATGAGCGACGTCGTCATTGCCGGACATAAGCGGCCTCCGTGATGAAAAGTGCGGCGACGGCCCGATACTGCCCCAAGGACCAGTCGGCTGCCACCCCCTCTGTCACGGAACCTGAGAGCTTTGACCATGGGCATTGCGGCCCGATGGCTTACCCCTTCGGTGGGACGGTCGAGCCGTCCGCTTTCCAGAGTGCCTTGCGCGCGATGCGGTCCTTTGGCCTGAGAGATTCCGGGGCGGTTGCTCCTTCGGCGACGGGGTGGCCTCAAAGGCTTCCCATGCTCTCCCGCATCATGCCCGGCGGACGAATCCGCCAGAGACGTCTCAGGCATTGCGGCAAAGCAGCCAGCGCGTCAATCCGCCAGCGCGAGCGCGCCATAGATTTCCGCATGGCGCTTTTCGGCATAGCGATCGGTCATGCCGGCGATGAAGTCGGCGATGTGGCGGCTGCGGGCCGGCTCCGCCAGCGCGCAGTCATCGCGCCATTCCGGGGGCATCAGCGCCGGATCGGCCTGATAAGCGCCAAACAGGTCGGTCACGATCACCCGCGCGCGGTCGGCGGCGGCCAGTTGATCGGGATGATGATAAAGCGTCGCATACATGAACCGCTTGAGATCCCGCTCCTGCGCCGTCAGTTCGGGTGAGAAACAGACCAGGGTGCGGCCAAACGCACGGACATCCTCCACCGTCTCGACGCCGGATTCGGCGATGTTGCGGCGGGTGGAATCGATCAGGTCGTTGGCCATGACGCCAATCTGTTCGCGCACCAGTTCGCGCAGCAGCCGGTCGGCCGCAATGTCGGGATAGCGGGCGCGGACCCGGTCCCAGCAATGGCGAACGAAGGGGACTTCGAGCAGTTGGTCGAGCGTCAGCAACCCGGCGCGCAGGCCATCGTCAATATCGTGATTGTCATAGGCGATGTCGTCGGAAATCGCCGCAAGCTGCGCCTCCAGCGAGGCGTGGCTCGCAAGGTCGAGCGGGAAGAGCGCGTCCAGTTCGCGCATCGCCCAGCCGGGCCGGTCGATCGGGCCATTATGCTTGGCCAGCCCTTCCAGCATTTCCCAGCTGAGGTTCAGTCCCGAAAAGCGCGGATAGGGGCTTTCCAGCAGCATCAGCGTGCGCAGCGTATGGGCGTTATGATCGAAGCCGCCATGATGGTCGAGCGCCGCTTCCAGCGCATCCTCCCCGGCATGGCCGAAAGGCGGATGGCCGATATCGTGGGCCAGGCACAATGCTTCGGTCAGATCCTCGTTCAGCCCCAGGGTGCGCGCGGTGGTGCGGCCGATCTGCGCGACTTCCAGACTGTGGGTCAGGCGGACGCGAAAATGATCGCCATCGGGGGAAACGAACACCTGCGTCTTGTGGCGCAGGCGGCGAAAGGCGATCGAATGGATGATCCGGTCGCGATCCCGCTGGAAGACGTCGCGCGGCCCGCGCATCTCGCCCCCCGGTTCGGCATGGAGTCGGCCACGGCTGGCGGCAGGGTGCGAGGCATAGGGGGCGAGCATCGTCATGCGCCGCCCTTTACTCGCCTCCCAGCTTCTCGACTACCTCCCCCGCGTCGCTTTTCCACGCGAACGCATCCGCACCGGCCGCCTTCAGCTTGGTTTCCAGTTCCTTCGCGCGGGTGAAGCTGGCGAAGGGACCGACCAGCAGGCGGTTGGTCTGGCCCCAGCCGGCGGTCCATGCATCCTGCGGCGCCAGGCTGTCATATTTGCCGCGCAATCTTTTCATGGTGAAGGCGAGCGCCGACTTGCTCTGCCCTACCCCGACCTGAAGCCAGTTGCGCGACGGATTGTCGGTGAGGCGCTTCTTTTCCTCGGCTTCCTTCTTCGCCTTGGCGGCCGCTTCGGCCTTGGCCTTGGCGGCGGCTTCCTTCTTCGCCTTCTGCGCGGCGGCGGCGGCCTCCGCTTCGCGTTCGGCGCGACGCTTGGCCTGCATTGCCGCGATTTCGTTCAGGTCGACGGCCGCGACGGTCGGCCGCCGCTCGGCATCGGGCACGTCGATCGCGCGGATGATGTCGGCCAGGGTGCGAGTCGCCTCGGCACTGGGCTGGGGCGAGGCTGGCGCGGTCGGCTCAACCATGGCCGTTGGCGGCGGCGTCGGCTGGGTCGCCGGGGGCGCGGCGGCGGGCGTCGATGCCTGGGCCAACGCGATGGCGTTGAGTTGCGCGCCTGCGTCCGAAGGCGGGTTGGCGACGGGCGGCGGATTGTCGATCGATTCAAAGCCGGGCGCAGGTGGCCCCTGCACGACGGGCGGCCGTGACGCGGAAGCGCT
>NZ_AYOY01000007.1 GCF_000508185.1 Sphingobium sp. C100
AGGCGATACCCAACCGGCGGACGTCGCGACGGTGGGGCGGCTCGGCGGATCGCAGGCGGGATTACGGATCGACTATGCGCTGGCCCCGCAGTCGCCCTTTCGACCCACACTCTATGGCCGAGTCACACGGGCGTTGCAAAGTCCGGCCGCGCCCGAAGCCGCCGCGGGCATGGCGGTTCGTCCTCTGTCCGGCGTGCCGGTCAGCCTTGGCATCGAACGCCGAATCGCGCTGGACGATGGCGCGCGCGACGCCATGGCCATGGTCATCGCCGGCGGTTTCGGCCCGGTGGAGGTGGCCCCGAAACTCCAGGCGGAGGGCTATGCCCAGACGGGCATTGTCGGATTTCGCCAACGCGATGCCTTCATTGATGGAAAGCTGGCGCTGCTCAAGCCCATCGACGGCACGCCGATGCGGGTGGGAGCGACGGTATCCGGAGGCGCCCAGCCCGGCGCCGGGCGGCTCGACATCGGGCCGGAGGTGCAGGTCCGCCTGCCGCTCCCCCGCACGGCCGCGCGTCTCTCGATCGAATGACGCGAACGCATCGCCGGGGACGCGGCGCCGATGTCGGGCCTCGCCATCACTTTGGCCGCGGATTTTTGAGCTGCAACGCTCAAGCAGCCTTTATATCGCCCCGCTTTACGATTAGGCCCTGACAAGCCATGGATCTTTACCTCCCCATCGCCAATCTGTCGGTGAACGCACTGGTCATTATCGGTCTGGGGGGGCTGGTCGGCCTGCTTTCGGGCATGTTCGGCGTGGGCGGCGGCTTTTTGACCACGCCGCTGCTGATATTCTACGGTATCCCGCCCACGGTCGCCGCCGCCTCCGCCGCATCGCAGGTCACCGGCGCCAGCGTATCGGGCGTTGTCACGCATATGGCGCGCGGCACGGTCGATTTCCGCATGGGCGGCGTGCTGATCGCGGGCGGCATCGTCGGCGCGGGCATGGGCGTCTTCATCTTTCGCCTGCTGCAAAGCCTGGGTCAGATCGATACGGTCATCGGCATCCTCTACGTGCTGATGCTGGGCGGCATCGGCGGTTTGATGGCCAAGGAATCGATCCAGGCACTGATCGCGCTCAAGACGGGGCGCAAGCCGCAAGCACGCAAACGTCGCCATCATCCGCTGGTCGCTGCGCTGCCGATGCGTTGGCGCTTCTATCGCTCGGGCCTCTACATCTCGCCGCTCGCGCCTCTGCTGCTGGGCATGGCAACCGGCATCCTCACCATGTTGCTGGGCGTGGGCGGCGGTTTCATCCTGGTGCCCGCGATGCTGTATCTGCTCGGCATGGCGACCCAGTCGGTGGTCGGCACGTCCCTGTTCCAGATCCTGTTCGTGACGATGGCAACCACGATGATGCACGCCATGACGACCAAGGCGGTGGATCTCGTCCTCGCCATGCTCCTGCTGATCGGCAGCGTCACCGGCGCACAGATCGGCACCCGTATTTCCATGACATTGCGGCCCGAATATCTGCGCGTCCTGCTCGCTGCCATCGTGCTGCTGGTCGCGGGCCGCATGGCCCTGGGCCTGGGCTGGCGACCGGACGAGATTTACACGATCGAGGTGCGCTGACCGATGCGCCGGCCTCTTGCCCTGATCGTGGCCGCCCTGCTGCTCAGCGCGGCGGACGAGCCGCAACTGGTGCCGGACGTCTCGCAGCGCGAAATCGCAATCCAGTATAGCTTCACAGGCGCGGACCTGCTTCTGTTCGGCGCGATCGTCTATCCCGGTGGCGTGCGGCCGGACAAGCCGGCGGACATCGTCGTCGTCCTCAAAGGCCCCGACCAGTCGATCCAGATGCGCGAAAAGCAGAAAGTCGCCGGCATCTGGGTGAACGCCGACAGCGCCCGCTTCGAGTCCGCGCCCAGCTTCTACGCCATGGCGTCGTCCCGCCCGATCGCACAGATCGTCGACGAACGCACCGCCGCCATCTACGAACTGGGCGTCGACAAGCTGCAACTTTCGCCTTCGTCGCTGAACGAAAGCGCGGAACTCGACCGTTTTCAGGCGGGACTTGTCGACCTGCGCGACCGCACCGGCCTGTTCGTGCAACGCCAGGGCACGGTGGAGATCACCGACGGCGTCCTTTATCGAGCACGCCTGCCGCTTTCGGCGCGCGTTATTGTCGGCGACTATACCGCCGAAACATTTCTGGTGCAGGATGGGCGCGTCGTCGCGGCCGCCGTGCGCGACATCAGCGTGCGCAAATCGGGTTTCGAGCAATTCATGGCGGTAGCGGCTGAACAATGGTCGTTTTTCTATGGCCTTACCGCCATCGCGCTGGCCGTCGGCATGGGCTGGGCAGCGGGCGCGATCGCGCGACGCCTCTGAGCCGGCGCTCCGTTCAACCCATGGCGTTTTGAAAAGTCTACAAGACTGATGAAGCGATACTATCATCCTTAACAGGCGCAATAATCATACCAATGGATGCAAAGGCCCCTGCATAAGCCCGAAAAAAAAGGCGCCGGTTTCCGCCCATTGGGGGGCTGGCATCGCAGCCTTTGCTGGAGTAGGAGGAGGCGTTGATAATGGAGGCTCAACCGGTCATGGCTTCAACGCTGGACTTGGGATTGGTGCTCGCGGTAGCTTCGGCGTAGGACCGGCTGCTGTTTCAGGTTCCCTTCAGGCTCATCCTCTTACTGCCAGTGGCAATCCAGCAGCGGGCACGTCAGGTGCAATCTCCGCAGGCCCAAAAGTTGGATTTTTTGAAGGTGCATATGCCGTGGCCGGATTCGACGGAGGTCTGAGCTACAGAACACCCGGATTATGCCAATGATGAGTTCACGCTATCGTCCATTGAAGAAATGGACTTTATTTTTGTGCGCAGTCATGATTGTAGCATATTGGATGGATGTCATTAATCCGTTCGTCATGTTTTCGACGATCTTCTTCTTGGGTGGGTTTTTCGCATTCATTGAATACAAACGGCGCCGGTAGCATTCGCCGTAAAATGACGAGCCTCCAATATGCCGCGATGTGCGTGTTGCAGCTGAAAACGCTCGTAAGTCTTTGCCTCTTCGGATTACTAGAGAGAGTGTTTGGAACGATCCGGCGTCCCTCAAATTCTTCGAACTTACCTACTTAGATAGTGCTTTTGATGCCGATTGGGGGCTAGGCTATGTGGTTAGTGATCTCGCCGCGGGCCTTGCAACTGTATTGGGTGGCGGCCCGTACACTGGTGCGGGCGTATGGGCCGCTACAAAGGGCGGCGCAAACGTAATTGGCGGATACTACAAGGAAAAGGCAGCCCTAGTCGGATTGCAAATCGAACATCTCAAGCGCAAGGCGGACGGCTCATGTCCAAATTAAACAACCCAAAAATCGCGGGGGTCATAATATTCATAGCGGTCGTAATAATAAGCCTCGTCACATCTGTGAAGATAAGAGGTATGGATTTTGATTACTACGTTGTATCAGAGGCACTGATATCTAGTATTATTGTCGCTGCAATAATAATGATTTCTTCTCGGCTTCGCTAATTTCACTTTGCGCTGAATTATCATCGCCGCAATGGAACGAAGCAGCAGTGATGCCAAAATCCAAACCTCTGGCGTATACCATTGTGATAGCGTCCACTCCTGACAACATTGCCCACAGGTTCAGTAATGCACCTTGCTGAATGGTCTCTCATACGCCCCTACCCATGTGAGATAGATTCGACTGCCAGTGACGGCGTCTCGCATGACTGGCTTTTAATTCATTGAGACAGAATCTCTCAGGATCAGATTAATGTGAGGCAATCGAAAACCCGAGTGGGTGCGCAATATGTCAGATTTCAATTTGCAGCGAATTACAACAACGGTGCTCCCGCGAAGGCTGGGGTCTCAGAAAGCGCCCTTGTCAGGCTTTGCCTAAATTTGAGGGCATTGATCTGAACCGTTGTAAGCACCTGGAGGCTTCGACTCAAAAATGTCAAAAAGGCCCGCCATTCGAGGCGCCAAAATCACCCGGACAGGGGTGGAAAGCCGCTTATGGCACCGGAAAGCAGATGCGCAAACATACCAGTTTTCAGGGGTTTTTCGGCTTCAGGCCCCGCGAAAAGGGCAGTTCTGGTGCCGCCTACAGGACTCGAACCTGTGACCCCCGCATTACGAATGCGATGCTCTACCAACTGAGCTAAGGCGGCTTGGAACCGTACTAACGTCTTCTCCGACGCGCAGCCCGTTGGTTTTACTCGGCATTCCAGCGGGATTACCCGACTATGAATGTCGCGCCCTGCCAACTGAGCTACTGCGGCGTTGGCGCCGGCAGATAACAGCGGTTGGGCGATAGGACAAGCCGGCAAATTACACCGGCCGTGCTTTTCTCCCATCGCGTCTTTACGCCCTCTTTACCATCCCATGCCAATGTCGAGTCCCGAGCAACGCTTTGCACGAATGTAGGAACCGACTGGATGGACACTCTGCGGGGGCACGAAGTCGCCAACGACCAGGACGATTTCGATAATGGCGACGATGCCGCGATCGAAACGCCCCACGCTGTCGGATCGGACGAGCGCCGGATGCAGGTGCGCGCCTATAATTACTGGGCATCCCTGCTGGGCGACCGCGCCCTGCCCTCAATCGAGGATCTGGCCCCCGATCAGCTTGAGGATTTCGGTCCCTACAGCGTGCTGCTCGATTTCAGCACCGGACTGGACAATCCAGCGATCGTCTATCTTGGCTCGGCGCTGCGTCAGGAATGCGCGATCGAGGGCATGATCGACTATATCAACGATGTCCCGGCCCGGTCGCTGCTGTCGCGGCTTACGGATCATTATCTCCAGATCATCGCCAATGCCGCGCCAATCGGCTTCGAAGCCGAATTCATCAACCAGCGCGAGGCGCAAATCCTCTATCGCGGCATACTGATGCCCTTTTCCTCGGACGGCGAGACGATCGACTTCGTGTTCGGCGTCATCAACTGGAAGGAACTGGTGAGCGACGAGGTGCTTCATGGCCTGGAGCAGGAAGTCGATGATGCGCTGCGCAGCGCGCCCGCGGCGCGTCCCGTCACGCCGATCTGGGCGGATGGCCCCGCCAGCGACGGCGTGAACAATGCCATGTCCGCCACGGCGAACAGCTATGCCGACCTGGACGATGATGAGGATGACACGCTCGACCTTGCCGGCATGGAATGTCCTACGGACGACGCCTCGCTTGCCGACTGGCTCGCGCTGGCCCGCGACGGGGCCGCCCGCGTCCGCATCAGCGAGGCGCGCAGCCATGCGGCGCTCTATCGCGCGGTCAGCCTCGCTTATGATTTCTCGCTCGTCGCGCGCGCGCGTCCCGACGACTATGCCGAACTGCTCGCCGACTATGGTATCAAGGCGCAGGCACGCAGTCCGATGACGGCGGTCATCAAGCTCGTGTTCGGCGCGACCTATGACAAAACCCGCATCACCGAATATGCGACCGCGCTCGATCATGCGCTGGCGGCGGAACTGGGCGTGGGGATGCTTGCCGAATATCTGGCGACCTATGTCGGCGGCCTCAAGGCGGTGGTTCGCGACGAACGCGCCAAGCGCCGCGCCGCGCTGCCCACCCGCCCCGATCGCCGCCAGACCGCGCGCAACACGATCAGGGCTGCTGTCGCCATGGACATGGCAGCGGTCACGACCGATGCGGACGGCCTGGCCGTCGTCATCGCCCGACGCGAGGATGATGGCAGCCTCTCGATTGTCGCCGCGCTTCCAGAAGGATCGGATCTGGGCCAGCGCGTCATCGTCGCCGCCGCGCGTTGATGACGCCTGCGCGGCATTTCCCGCCGTGCGACACGGCGCCTGCGCCCTGATCTGCTTCTCCACCCGTCGCGCGGACCCTCGACATGTGGCGATCTCCGCGCGATACAGGCGCGGCTTCACCTTCCTCGCGCACGCCGCGCGGGGCGGCGTGCGTCGTCATATTGTTTCAATTCATAGAAATTTTATTTCTTGCCAGACTTGAGCCGTTCAGCGGCCAGGCGCATATAAGCGCTCCCGAGCCGAGGAGTCGCATGGCGGCGATCCAGCGCCTCCTCCGTTCTGTTGAAAGCGGACCAAACCGCTGTTGAGAGGTGAGCGAATGACGGCGCTGGCTGAAGCGAAGAATAAGGAAGTCGACACGAGCATCCGGGAGGCGTTGCAAGGCGCGCTGAGCAGGGGCGCGCTGCCGGGCGAAAGAGAAGGACTGGATCAGGCCGCGCTTGCCGCCGCCGCCGGCTTCCTCGGCCGCACCGCCAATGGGCGCCGGTCCGGCGAAGCCGCGATCGCGATCGAAACGCTCGGCGAAGGCGCCACCGGCCGTTTCATGCGGCTCGCCATCGTGAATGACGACATGCCTTTCCTGGTCGATTCGATCGCCAACGCGCTCGCGGGCGCGGACATCACCATTCATCGCCTGCTCCATCCCGTCCTGTCGGTCGAGCGCGACGCCAGCGGCGCACTGACCGCCATATTGGACGACGAAGCACCCGGCGCGCGCCGCGAATCGATGATCTACATCGAAGCGGATCGGGCCGATGCAAAGGCCCGCCGCGCATTGGAAAGGTCGCTCGCCGAAACGCTGGCGGACGTCCGCGCCGCGGTGGCCGACTGGGCGCAGATGCAATCCGCCATGGCCGCCGATGCCGATGCCGTCCCCGATGAGGAAGGCGCGGCGCTGCTGCGCTGGTTCCTCGCACGTCATTTCACCCAGACCGGGCATGAAATCGTCAGCCGCGACGGCAGCAGCAGCGCGGCGCTCGGCATCTGCACCCGCCACGAACGCGCGCTGATCGCGCCCGCCTCGCTGGAGGCCGCCTTCACCTGGTTCGAAGAAGGCAAGCGCACCCCGCTGATCATCAAGTCCAGCCGCCTGTCGCGCGTGCATCGCCATGTGCTGCTTGACCTCGTCATCATTCCCGTCCGTTCGGGGAAGGATGTCACGGCGCTGTCGATCCACGCCGGCATGTGGACCAGTTCGGGCCTTGCCGCCACGCCGGACAAGGTGCCTCTGCTGCGTTCGGCGCTGTCGACCCTGATGGACAAATTCGGATTCGATCCGTTGGGCCACGCGGGCAAGACGCTGTCCCATGCGCTGACCTCGCTGCCCCATGACATCACGATCGGCTTCGATCGCGAGACGCTGGAGCGATTGGCGCTGACTTTCATGTCGCTGACCGATCGCCCCCGCCCCAAGCTGGCGCTCGCCACCAGCGCGCTCGCCCGCCATCTTTACGCCTTCGTCTGGTTGCCCCGCGACGAACTGTCGACCGCCCGCCGGACGGCCGTTCAGGATATGCTGGCCAAGGCTGCGAAAGGCCCGGTGCTCAGTTGGTCGATCGCACTGGAGGAAGGCGGCCTCGCGCTGCTCCGCATCACCCTCGACCTGCGCGAAGGCGGCGTCGTGCCCGACGCCATCGCGCTCGACCGCCAGTTGCAGCAGATGGTGCGCGGCTGGGTGCCCGCCGTCGAAGAGGCGCTGGCCGAAACCGAGGACGGAGGCCGCGCCGCCGCACTGGCGCAGCGCTTTGCCCCCGGCTTCCCGCTGGCCTATCGCAACGGCGCCGGGCCGGTCGAGGCCGCCATTGACATCCGGCTGGTCCACGGACTGTCCGGGCCGGGCGACAAGTCGATCCGCATCTATCGCAACCCGGAAGATTGCAACGAACGGCTTCGGCTCAAGCTGTATAGCCATGACACGACGGCGCTTTCGCAAGTCGTGCCCGCGTTCGAAAATTTCGGCTTCCGCGTGATTGAGGAGATGACGACCCCGATTGACGGCGGGACGCTGGGTCATGTTCAGCGCTTCGTGCTGGAACTGCCTGCGGGCGACAATGCCCAGCCAGTGGTCGATCGCGCCGAAGTAGTGACCGAGGCCATTGCCCAGGTTCTGGAAGGCGTCGCCGAAAACGACCGGTTCAACGAACTGATCGTCACCGCCGGCCTGTCGCCCCGCGCGGTCGTGCTGTTCCGCGCGCTCTACCGCTATCTGCGCCAGACCGGCGTCGCTTACGGCATGGCGACCTTCGCAGAAACGCTGCGCCGCGCGCAGGACGTGACGGCGAACCTCGTCGCTCTGTTCGAAGCATTGCACGATCCTGCCGCGCAGGATGACGCCGCAAACCGCATCGCCGCGGCCGAGGCCGCCATTGACGCCGGGCTGGAAAAGGTGACCGCGATCGACGAGGATCGTGTGCTCCGCCTGCTTCGCGCCGTGATCGGCGCCACGCTGCGCACCAATTTCTTTGGCCGCGCCGCTGCCGAGGCGCTGGCCTTCAAGCTCGACAGCGCCCAGATTCCCGGTTTGCCCGCCCCGCTCCCCTGGCGCGAAATCTGGGTCTACAGCCCCCGGGTCGAAGGCATCCACCTGCGCGCCGGCCCGGTCGCGCGCGGCGGGCTGCGCTGGTCTGACCGGCGTGACGATTTCCGCACGGAAATCCTGGGCCTCATGAAGGCGCAGCGGGTCAAGAACGCCGTCATCGTGCCAACCGGCGCGAAGGGCGGATTCTACCCCAAACAGCTTCCCAATCCCCAGGCCGATCGCGATGCCTGGCTGGCCGAAGGCACGGAAAGCTATCGCATCTTCATCCGGGCGCTGCTGTCCGTCACCGACAATATCGTCAAGGGCAAGGTCAGGCACCCGGAAGAAGTCGTCGTGCGCGACGGCGATGACCCCTATTTCGTGGTCGCCGCCGACAAGGGCACCGCGACCTTCAGCGACGTCGCCAACGCCATCGCGCAGGACCGCGACTTCTGGCTGGGCGACGCCTTCGCCAGCGGCGGCTCCAACGGCTATGACCATAAGGCGATGGGCATCACCGCGCGGGGCGCCTGGATCTCGGTACAGCGTCATTTCGCCGAAATGGGCGTCGACGTGCAGAGCGAGCCGATCAGCGTCGTGGGCTGTGGCGACATGTCGGGCGACGTGTTCGGCAACGGCATGTTGCTCAGCAAGGCGATCAAGCTGGTCGCCGCTTTCGATCATCGCCATATCTTTTTCGACCCCTCGCCTGATCCGGCCAAGAGCTGGGACGAACGCAACCGCCTGTTCCAGCTTCCCCGGTCGATCTGGGAAGATTATGACAAGGCCCTGATCTCGAAGGGCGGCGGCGTCTTCTCACGCAGTCTCAAGCGCATTGCGCTTACCCCTGAAATGCAGGCGATACTCGACGTCACCGATGCCGAGATGGAGCCCAGCGCCCTCATCTCCGCCATCCTGAAGGCGCCGGCCGACCTGCTCTGGTTCGGTGGCATCGGCACCTATGTGAAGGCCGCCGCGCAGAGCCATGGCGATGTCGGCGATCCGGCCAATGACCGCCTCCGCATCAATGCCGAACAATTGCGCATCCAGGTCGTGGGCGAAGGCGCGAATCTGGGCATCACCCAGGCAGGCCGCATCGCCTTCTCGCTGAAGGGCGGGCGCATCAACACCGACTTCATCGACAATAGCGCGGGCGTCGATTGCTCGGACAATGAAGTCAATATCAAGATCGCGCTGAACAAGGAAATGGCCGAAGGCCGCCTGCCCTTCGAGAACCGCAACGCACTGCTCGAAAGCATGACGGACGCGGTGTCCGACCTGGTGCTGGAGGATAACCGGCTTCAGGCGCTCGGCCTCTCGATCGCAGAGGCAGGCGGCTGCGAGGATCTCGCCAGCTATGTCCGCCTGATCGAGACATTCGAGGAAACCGGTCGCCTGGACCGCCAGGTCGAAGGGCTGGCCGCCAACGACCAGTTGCTGCGCCGTGGGCAGGATGGGCAGGGCTTGACGCGGCCCGAACTGGCCGTGCTTCTGTCGACCGCAAAGCTGGCGTTGCAAGACGCGATCGAACATGGCGAACTCGCCAGCGACGACAGCATGATCGGCGAATTAATGGCCGCCTTTCCGCCGGCCATGCAGGAAAAGGAAGCCGACGCGATCGCTGCCCATGCGCTGCGCAAGGAAATCATCGCGACAAAGGTGGCCAACCGGATCGTCAACCGGCTGGGCCTGATCCATCCGTTCGAGCTTGCGGAGGAGGAAGGCTGCTCGCTTGCCGATCTCGCCAATGCCTTCCTCATCGCGGAGCGCCTCTATGGCATTCGCGAACTGTGGGGGGACATTGACGCGGCCGAGATGGGCGAAGCTGCGCGCCTGGGCCTGTTCGCCACCATCGCCAGCGGGATGCGCGCGCAGATCGCCGATATCTTGCGCGCGCTGCCCGCCGGCACCCTGCCGGCCGAAGGGCATGAACGTCTGGCCGCCGGCGTTGGCCAGCTCGCAGCGCAGGTGGATGACCTGCTGACCAGCGAGGCGCAACGGCGCACCAGTGGCGTCACGGACCGGCTGCTTGGCCTTGGCGCCCCCGAAGCGCTGGCCCGGCGCGCCGCCGGCCTGTTCAAGCTGGACGGCGCTGTCGGCATCGCCGCGCTGGCCGCGCGCATGGGGGTGGAGGAAGTGGCGTTGACCCGCGCCTTCACCCATCTGGGCGAAGCGGTCGGCATCGATTGGGTCCAGTCGACCGCCGCGCGCATGGAGCCTTCCGATCCGTGGGAACGGCTGCTCATCTCGGGCGTGGCCCGCGACATGCAGCAAGTGCGGCTAGATTTCCTCGCGCAGGGGAAGGGCAAGGACATAGCCGCCCATGTCGAGGAGTGGTTGAAGGCGAAGGGAGCGCGCATCCGCCAGTTCCGCACCCTCGTCCAGCGCGCGAAGGCGGCGGCAACGCCCAATGTCGCCATGCTCGCGGAGATCGCTGGCCAGGCGCGCGGCCTGCTGGCGCGCTGATCGGCCAGTCCGCCGTTCGGGCGGAGCGAGAACCCGTCTCGCTCCGCCCGAAACGACGCTTCAGATGAAATCAGATCGACCCGCGCCGCCGGCAACGGCGATTGAGCGCAAGGTCATCCGGCTCTAGTCGGTCTCCGGCGCTGCCGCGTCCGGCGCCACGGCCTGCGGCGCAGTTCCCCTGACGTCACCCTTGCCCGGCGTCTTGATCCCCGGTCCATAGACCGGCACCACAGGCTCGGCGGGCGCCCGGCCGTGCAGCGCGTCGATCTCCGCCTGACGCTGTTTCAGATAAAGTTCGCGATAAGCCGCATAGGGATCATCCTGGCTGCGAAGGTCCTGGATCGTCTCGTCGAACGCCGCGCGCTCACCCAACTGGTTCAGCAAGGTGGCGGGGATGACATAGGCCGGCTTGTTGAACGGCTTGCCCACGGAAAGCGGCAGGATCATCTTGTCTACCGTATCGCCGACAATATCGCGCAGCGTCGTGGGGCCGACGACCGGCAGATACATATAAGGCCCCGGCCCGACGCCATAATAGCCCAGCGTATTGGCCAGCCCGTTGTTCCGGTGCGGCAGATGGAAGGGCTTGCGCTTGGCCACGTCGAACAGTCCCAGGAAGCCGAGCGTCGAATTGACCCCGAACCGCCCGGCCGTCTCCGCCGCCTTCCCCGGTTTCAACTGAAGCAGATAGGCGGCGAACACCACCGGCTCGCCCAGGTTTGAAAAGAAGTTGCGCAACCCTGTGCGCACAGGCCGTGGCAGCCCCTTATTATAGGCCTTCGCCACTGGCTCCACCACGGCCTTGTCCACCGACTGCACCGCTTCGAAACTCTTTGCGTTGAGCTGCTCGAGCGGATCACCCGGAGGCGCGCCCTTTTCGCCGGTCACGACAATGTCCTGGACCGTTTCGTCCTGAACCGCATCATCCGTCGGGGACGCATTGGCGGGGTTCACGGCAGGCGGCGGCGTCGGTTCGGCGACCACCGGCGGCGCAGCGCCCGTCGTCGATCCGCCAGCGGGCGCTTCATCCCCCTGCATGACCTCATCAGCCGCAGCCATGGCCAGCAGCGGCGCATCGGCTTCCGCCCGAGCGCCCATCATCATCATTCCCGCGACAACGGCCGGTAACAGCATATTTTATCCCTAGCACGGCCACGCTCGCTCTTCGGAGACCAGGCCTGTTCTCTGCCGCGACGTTCCGCTATGGATTAACCTATATTATCCGGCAGTCCGTGCGGCTAGGCGGGATGCCTGCGCCCGTCAAGTCCGGCGCCGACCGCTCGCCGTCCCATACAGGACGTTCGCCGCACATCCGGTCCGTCATACATTTTGATACAATTTTCTTTCTGCGACTCGTTTGCAATTGCGAGTCGTTCGCGTTATGCGGACGGCCTCAGTTTTCGCAGGACCAGTTGCTTTCCCGATGCACGGAACCGCCCGTATCCATACCGCCAGGAAGAAGAACGCCAAGGCTTTCTGGCTGAAGCAGCTTCATACCTGGCATTGGGTCAGTTCCGCGATCAGCCTGATCGGCCTGCTGCTCTTCGCCTTCACCGGCATCACGCTCAACCATGCCGCCGATGTGGAGGGCGCCCCGCGGACGGTCGAAAAAAGCGGCACCCTGCCCGCCGACCTGTTGAAACAGATCGCCCCCGACGATGCGGCCGACACGAAGAAACCCCTGCCCGTGCCGGTCGCGGCCTGGGTCGAACAGGAAATCGGTCAGAGCGGCGCGGGGGAGGCGGAATGGTCCGCCGACGAAGTCTATCTCGCTCTGCCTCGCCCCGGCGGCGATGGCTGGGTCGCAATCGACAGGATAAGCGGCGAGGTCACCAGCGAAAGCACCAGTCGTGGCTGGATCAGCTATCTCAATGACCTGCATAAGGGCCGCAATTCCGGCGCCATCTGGAAATGGTTCATCGATATTTTCGCGGTCGCCTGTTTCCTGTTCGCGCTCACCGGTCTGCTGCTGCTTCAGCTTCATGCGAAAAAACGGCCCAGCACCTGGCCGCTGGTCGCCGCCGGCCTCGCCATACCGGCGGTTCTTGCCATCATCTTCATCCATTAAGGGGGACTAAACATGCAGATCCGCCACAGTCTGCTGCTGACCGGCACGGCGGCGCTTGGTGCAACCGGCGCGCTCGCCGCGCCTGCAGGCGCCCAGACGCTGAACCTCAGCGTCACTATTCCGCGCCTGTCGGTCGCCGAATATCACCGTCCCTATGTCGCGATCTGGATCGAGAAAGAGGGCGCCGCCCCCCGCAGCCTGTCGGTCTGGTATGATTATGACATGAAGAATGGCGAAGGCACCAAATGGCTGCGCGACGTGCGCCAATGGTGGCGCGCGTCCGGCCGGGCGATGAAATTCCCCGCCGACGGCGTGACGGGCGCAACCCGCGCGCCCGGCGAGCAGAAGATCGCCTTCACCGCCGGCAAGGGGCCGCTCGGCCAGCTTTCGCCCGGCAACTACACGCTTTTCGTCGAGGCCGCGCGCGAAGTCGGCGGCCGCGAGGTGCTTCGCCTCCCCTTCGCCTGGCCGCCCAAACCGGGTGCGCAGGTCCGGGCGAAGGGCAGCAGCGAACTGGGCGCGGTGGCGCTGACTTTCGGTAAATAAGGGGAAACTGAACATGAAGGCCAGACATATGATCGCGGGCGCTCTTGCCGCCCTGTTGCTCTCGGGCGCGGCGCAGGCGCACCGCCAATGGATGATGCCGTCATCCACGACCCTGTCGGGCGATGAAAGCTGGGTTACCGTCGATGCCGCGGTGTCCAACGACCTTTTCTATTTCGAACATTTCCCGATGCGGACGGACAATATCACCGTGACGCAACCGGACGGCACCGAAGGCAAGATTGAAAATGCCGCCACCGGCCGGTATCGCTCCACCTTCGACGTGCATCTGACCAAGCCGGGCACCTATCGCATCGCCAATGTCTCGACCGGGATGATGGGCAGCTACATGCTGAACGGCAAGCGTGAGCGGCTGCCGCGCGGCACCACCAAGGACAAGCTGACGAGCGCCGTCCCCGCCGGCGCGACGGACGTGCAGGTCGCCGAAGCGTCCAGCCGCAATGAAATCTTCGTGACCCTGGGCGCGCCCACCACGACCATCTTCAAGCCCACCGGCAACGGCATTGAACTGGTCCCGGTCACCCATCCCAATGACCTGGTGTCGGGCGAGGCCGCGACCTTCCAGTTCCTGCTCGACGGCCAGCCCGCCGCCGGCCTCAAGGTCACGGTCATTCCCGGCGGCATCCGCTATCGCGACAGCCTGGGGCAGATGGACCTCACCGCCGATCAGGATGGCAAGGTTTCCGTCACCTGGCCCCAGCCCGGCATGTACTGGCTGAACGCCAGCGTCGGCGGCCGC
>NZ_AYOY01000008.1 GCF_000508185.1 Sphingobium sp. C100
GGCCCGTCTCCGCCACGGTGAAGGGCGCGCCCTGCCCCTGCGCCAGCGCGCTGGCGGCGACGGCGACGGTCAGGAGAAGAGCGGTGGAGACGGTGCGCATGGAGCGGGTCCATATACCCGTCGGGGCGCGCCGCCAAGGACGCGCGTCGCTCAATCCCCCGCTGGCCCGTAATGGCACAAGCCGGACGGCAAGGATGAACGGCGCAAACGCATGGCGTGGCCAATGGCATGACGTTAGACAAGGGCATTCCCTTCGCACAAGGAGCGCGTTTCCATGCCCAATTCCCCCTGGAGCCATCACCGCAGCGCCAGCCTGTCCGACGATATTGATTTCGAGATCAAGGGCCAGGAACTGCAATTTCTGGAGATCGAACTGGACCCCGGCGAAAGCGCGGTCGCCGAAGCGGGGGCGATGGTGTGGAAGGACGGCAGCGTCAGCATGGCCACCGTGTTCGGCGATGGCAGCGGCGGGCAGGATGGCGGCTTCATGGGCAAGCTGCTGGGCGCGGGCAAAAGGCTGGTGACGGGCGAGAGCCTGTTCACCACCGTTTTCACCCATCAGGGTCATGGCAAGGCGCGAGTCGCCTTTGCCTCCCCCACGCCGGGGTCGATCCTGCCGCTGAAGCTCGACCAATATGGCGGCACGCTGATCTGCCAGAAGGATAGTTTCCTGGCGGCGGCCAAGGGCGTGGCGATCGGCGTGCATTTCCAGAAGCGGATCATGACCGGCCTGTTCGGCGGCGAGGGCTTCATCATGCAGCGGCTGACCGGCGATGGCTGGGTGTTCGTGCAGATGGGCGGGACGCTGGTGGAAAAGGAACTGCGCGCCGGCGAGGAACTGCATGTCGATACCGGCTGCCTTGCCGCGATGACGCCAAGCGTCGATTTCGACCTGGTCGCCGCAGGCGGGGTCAAGTCGATGATCTTCGGCGGCGAGGGCGCTTTCTTCGCGCGGTTGCGGGGGCCGGGCCATGTGTGGATCCAGTCCCTGCCCTTCTCACGCCTTGCCGGGCGAATGCTGGCGGCGGCGGGCAGCCGGGGCGGACAGAATCGCGGCGAAGGATCGGTATTGGGCGAACTGGGCGACTTTATCGGGGGCAACCGCTAAGGCGGGCGCGCCGCCCTTGAAATCCGGGTCGAAATGGGCACATGGGACATATGGCACCCCCTTTCGACCCGGCCGACCTGCCGACCGGTATCCTGATGCCGCTATCGCCGCTGGTGAACCGCGTGCTGGCGCCCAACTCGTCGCCCTTCACCTATACCGGCACGCAAACCTATATGGTGGGCGTGGAGGCCGTGGCCATCATCGATCCCGGCCCGGACGATGCGGCGCATCTCGCCGCGCTGCGCGCTGCGATCGCCGGACGCCCGGTGGCGGCGATCCTGTGCACCCATACGCATCGCGACCATAGCCCGGCGGCCCGACCGTTGGCGCAAGCGACCGGCGCGCCGATCATCGGTTGCGCGCCGCTGACGCTGGAGGATGACGGGCCGCGCGCCGATGCGGCGTTCGATGCCGAATACCGGCCCGACCGCGTGCTGACCGACGGCGAGCAGGTCAGCGGGCCGGGCTGGACGCTGGAGGCGGTGGCGACGCCCGGCCATACGTCCAACCATCTCTGCTTCGCCCTGCCGCAGGAGCAGGCGCTGTTCACCGGCGACCATGTCATGGGCTGGTCCACCAGCGTCATTTCCCCGCCCGACGGCGACATGACCGCCTATATGCGGTCGATGCAGCGGCTCACGGAACGGGACGACATCGTCTATTATCCCGCCCATGGCGAACCGATCGACGCGCCGCAGCGGCTGGTGCGCGGCATGATGGGGCATCGCAAGCAGCGCGAAGGGCAGATATTGCGCTTCATGGAGCGCAACGGCGACAGCGCCATCCCCGACATGGTGGCGGACATGTACAAGGGCGTCGATCCACGCCTGCATGGCGCGGCGGGTCGATCCGTGCTGGCGCATCTGATCGATCTGCACGGCCGCGGCATGGCCGAACGGATCGGGGACGGGCGATGGCGGACGGCCTGAAACGCTATGCCGGGCCGATCGCCGCCGCGCTGCTGATCCTGTTTGCCGGCGCGGCGATGCTGGTTGGCTGGCAGCGCTATAATCGCGACTATGTGGTGAGCGTCGAGGATGACGGGTCGGCGGTGACGAAGATCATCGCGGAAAGGATTGCCGGGTCGGCCAGCCTGCGTGTGTCGCAACTGAACGGCACCATTCAAAGCACGGCGCAGGACGTACGCGGTTTCGGCTGGCTGAAATCCGACCAGGTGGTGAAAATGCCCTATTCGGTGGATTATTTCGTCGATCTGGGCGGGCTGGGCGCCGATGAACTGGAGTGGGACGAGGCGAACCGCACGCTGATCGTCAACGCGCCCGATGTGAAGCCGGGCAAGCCCAATGTCGATGAAGCCCGCCGGACGCTGGTGCGCACCAACGGCATCTTCGTGACGCGGCAGGCGGCCGAGGAATTGAGCCGCCGCACCTCCGCCCATGCGCAGGCGCGGGCGGCGGCGTCGGCCAGGTCGCCCGAGCGGATGGCGCAGGCGCGCGAATATGGTCGCGCGGCGATCGGCAAGATCATGGCCGCGCCGCTGGGCGCGATGGGCTATGGCGATGTGCGGGTGCTCGTCACCTTCCCGCCCGAGCGCAAGAACGACAAGCGCGAACGGTGGGACGTCACCACGCCGATCAACGAGGTACTGGCCAACGAGCGGCAGCAGCGCTAGGGCGCGGCGCAAGACCCCAGACAATGGGACCAAGGAGCACAGGGTATGAACGCAATCACCGGAATCCCGCAGGGCACCGATCTGCGCGCCGAAATCGACCGGCTGCGCAAGGAGCGCAACGCCGTCATCCTGGGCCATTATTATCAGAAGCCCGAAATTCAGGACCTGTCCGATTTCGTCGGCGATTCGCTGGAGTTGTCGCGCAAGGCGGCGGAGACCGACGCCGATGTCATCGCCTTTTGCGGCGTGCGTTTCATGGCGGAAACGGCAAAGATCCTGTCGCCTGAAAAAATCGTGGTGCTGCCCGACATGGATGCGGGTTGCAGCCTGGAAGACAGCTGCCCCCCCGCCCAGTTCAAGGCGTTTCGCGAAGCGCATCCCGATCATATTGCGCTCAGCTACATCAACTGTTCGGCCGAGGTGAAGGCGCTGTCCGACATCATCGTCACCAGTTCGTCGGCGGAAAAGATCCTGGCGCAGATCCCCCAGGACCAGAAGATCATCTTCGGTCCCGACAAGCATCTGGGCGGCTACCTCAAGCGCAAGCTCAATCGCGACATGCTGTTGTGGCCGGGCGTGTGCATCGTGCATGAGGCGTTCAGCGAGACCGAGTTGCTGAAGCTGAAGGCCCAGCATCCGCAAGCGCCGGTCGCCGCCCATCCCGAATGCCCACCCTATATCATCGACCATGCCGACTATGTCGGATCGACCAGCGGCATTCTGGAATTTTCGAGGACGATGCCGGGCGACACGCTGATCGTCGCGACCGAGCCGCACATCATCCACCAGATGCGTAAGAGCGTGCCGGACAAGAATTTCATCGGCGCGCCCGGCGCGGACGGCAACTGCAACTGCAACATCTGCCCCTATATGGCGCTCAACACGATGGAAAAGCTGTATCTGGCCCTGCGCGACCTGACGCCGCGCATCGAGATGGACGAGACGTTGCGCGTGGCGGCCAAGAAGAGCCTGGACAGGATGCTGGAAATGGCGAGCGGCACGGTGGGCCAGGGGGATGTCGGCCCGCGCGGCTGAGGGCTGAACGATGGTCGCCCGGCTCCGCGCGCTCTGGCAGGAAACAAGGGCCAGCTACTGGTTCTATCCGGCGCTGTTCACCTTGCTGGCGGCGCTGCTGGCGATCCTGACCGTCTGGCTGGACCGGCATGGCGCGGCCGAATGGCTGACCAGTCATGAGTGGGTGGACGAAGCGCGCCCCGAAGGCGCGCGCAACGTCCTGAACGTCATTTCAGGGTCGATGATCGGCGTCGCGTCGACCGTCTTTTCGATCACCATCGCCGCCGTCGTCTATGCGTCGGGCAGCTATGGGCCGCGATTGCTGGCCAATTTCATGGAGGATCGCGGCAACCAATTATCGCTCGCGACCTTCATCGCCACCTTCGTCTATGCCGTGCTGGTGCTGCGGGTGGTGCGCGACGCCTATGAGACGGCGGGCGATCCGGGGTTCGTGCCGCAGTTGTCGCTGATGATCGCGACCGGCATGATGGCGGCGTCGATCGCCGTGCTGGTCTATTTCCTGAACCATGTGCCCGCGTCGATCCGCATCAACGCGGTGCTGGAAGGGATCGGCGCGCGGCTGTTGCGGGCGGTGCGCGAGCGTTTCCCCCATGATTGCGCCGGCGAGCAGCGCGACCAGGCGCCCCAGGGCGCGCCCGTCCCCGCGACCCGCACCGGCTATGTCCAGATCGTGGATTTTGCCGGGCTGGACCGGATCGCGCGCGAGGCGGGATGCCGCATCGAGCTGCGGCTGCGGCCCGGCGATTTCGTGCATCCCGATATCGTGCTGCTGGCGGTGGTGGGCGGCAAGGCGCCCGACGAGGCCATGGCCGAGCGGCTGCGCGGCTGCTTCTCGTTGGGCGCGATGCGATCGCCCGCGCAGGACATCGAATTCCTGATCGACGAACTGGTGGAAATCGCGCTGCGGGCGCTGTCCCCCGGCATCAACGATCCGTTCACCGCCGTCACCGCGTTGCACTGGCTGGGCGCGGCCACGGCGCAGATCGGCGAGCGCGACCTGCGCGGCGGCCCGGATCGCGGCGATTATGACTGGAACCGGATCGTGCCGCTCAACGACGATTTCGACCATTTCGTGCGCCGGGGCTTTGGCGGCATACGCGCGGCGGCGGCGACCAGCCCGATCGCGGCGACGCAGTTCCTCGATTGCCTGCTGGGCGCGGGATCGACGCTGAGCCTGAACGGCCGTCGCGCCCGGCTGCGCCAGGAAGGCGCTTTGCTGATGGCGCAGGCGCGGCTGGAACTGGCCGGCCCGTCGCTGGACGAGTTGGACGCGCACTATTGCGATTTCGTACAAGCCATGAAAGACGACACCCATGAACGGCTTTCCTCCTGACGCCTTTTCGCTGGACGGATTCGACCTGGACGCCTTCGTCGCGTCCACCTTGGCCGAGGATCTCGGCCCCGACGGGCGGGACGTCACCAGCGAGGCCGTGATCCCCGCCGATGCGGTGTTCGACGGCGTGATGGACAGCCGCGACGCGGTGACGCTGGCGGGACTGCCGATCGCGGTCGCCTTTTTCCGGGCGCTCGACCCCCAGGTGAAGATAGAGTTGCTGCACCGGGACGGCGATCAGGTCGCGGCGGGCACCGACCTGATGCGCATCCGGGGCAAGGCGCGGGCGATGCTGACGGCGGAGCGGTCCGCGCTCAACACCGTCCAGCATCTGACCGGCATCGCGACCATGACGCGCGCCTATGTCGATGCGATATTGGGCACCGGCGCAACCCTGCTCGACACCCGCAAGACCATTCCGGGGCTGCGCGTGCTGGAGAAATATGCGACCCGCATGGGCGGCGCGACCAATCACCGCATGGGCCTGTGGGATGCGGCGATGATCAAGGACAATCATGTCGCCGTCGCCGGATCGGTGGAGGAAGCGGTGCGCCGCGCCGTCGCAGCGGGCGTCGCGCGCATCATCGTGGAGGTCGACCGGGTCGACCAGATCGAACCCGCGCTGGCCGCCGGCGCGACTCATCTGCTGCTCGACAATATGGCCGCGCCGGTGCTGCGCGGCGCGGTGACGCTGGTGGGCGGGCGCGTGCCGACCGAGGCGTCAGGCGGCGTCACGCTGGAGACAATCCGGGCGAAGGCCGAGACCGGCGTCACCTATATCAGCGTCGGTCGCCTGACCCAATCTGCTCCCGCTGCGGACATCGGACTGGATTTCGCTTATGCTTAGGCCCATCTTCGCCCTAGCGCTGATCGCCCTGCCCGCTCCCGCGCTCGCCCAGTCCGCCCAGTGCCGGATGCCCGCCAATGTGGCGCGGCCCGAGGCGGAGGGACCAACCGAGAAGGAGCCTAAGCGCGTCCTGCCGATCGGCAGCTACACGCTGGCGATCAGTTGGACGCCGCAATATTGCTCGACCGCGCGCGAGCGGAACAGCCTGCAATGCAGCGGCCGGAACGGGAAGTTCGGCTTCACCCTCCACGGCCTGTGGCCGGACGGCCGCGACAAGGCGTGGCCGCAATATTGTCGCGCCGCCGACCTGGTGCCGCGAGAGGTGGTGCGCGACAATCTGTGCACCACCCCCTCGGTCCAGCTGATCCAGCATGAATGGGCCAAGCATGGCACCTGCATGGCGACCAGGCCGGAGCTGTATTTCGACCTTTCGCGCGCTTTCTACCAGTCGCTGCGCTATCCCGACATGGCCGCCCTCGCCCGCCGAAAGACGCTGACGGTGACGCAGTTCGCCACCGCCTTCGCCGCCGCCAACAAGCGGCTGGAGCCGGACATGCTGCGGGTGACGACGGTGCGCGGCAACTGGCTGAGCGAAGTGTGGATCTGCATGGACCGCGCGATGGAATTTACGCGCTGCCCGGCGCATCAGGGCGGCGCGCCAGGGCCGAGCTATTTGCGGATCGAGCCTGGCCCCAACATTCCCAATGCGCGCCTGACCACTCCGCGCGGGTCGCGCGCGGCGCCGGCGCGCAAGCCCGGCCTTGTCCTCGACCTCGATCCCAAGGTGCAGCCGCTGACCAACGCCAGCGGCGAATGATCAGCCCTCGATCGTCGCCGTCGAAGGATGGTGGCGATCGAGATGCTTGCGGATGATGCGCAGATTTTTCGTGTTCGATTTATAGAGAAAGTCGAACAGGTCGCCGGCGAAGGGGATGGCGCCAACCAGCGTATCGACGCCCACATTGGCGGCCATGCGGGTGAGCTGCCATTTCGACATGCCCAGGTTGCGCGCTTCCCAGACAATCCAGGCACCCATGGCCGCGGTGGCGATGTCCCCCACCACCGGCACCAGCCCGACCAGACTGTCCAGCCCGACGCGCCGGTTGATGCCGGGAATGACGAACAGTCCCTCCAGCAGCGCCTCCATCGCCTCGATCCGGCGACGCACCGATGTGGGATCGCGGCCGAAACCGGGCATATCCTGCACGATGCGATCAAACTGGTCCTGCGAAAACGCCATTTCTTTCTCCTCCCCTTCTAATTGGGGCGGCGGAAGAGATGGTTCAATGGGTGGCGCGCGCGCGGCGAAGGCGTGAAACCGGTCAGCCGCCGGGAGACCAGCGACCAGCGGACGGGCGCGCCCAGCGCGATATAGCCATTATGCGCCTGCATCAACGCTTCGGCCTCCGCCACCCGGGCCATGCGCTCTTCCGCGCTGCTGGCGAGGCTGGCCGACTGCATCGCCGCGTCGGCGGCATCGCTGCAATGGACCTTGCGCGCGCAACCGACGCGGCCAAGATACCAGAGCGCGCTGTCATAAGGCGCGACCTCGTCGATCAGGCGCAGGTCGGCTTCGTCCTTCATGGCGACCCGACTGACCGGCAGGCCGATCGCCGCCAGATCGCGCCGCAGCAGCCCGAACAAAAGGGTTCCGCCCGGACCTTCGGGCAAGGCGATGCGCAGCGGCGCTGGCGCGTCATTGTCGGCACGCCAGCGGGTGATGGTGGCGCTCGCCTGGGCGCGGCGGTCTTCCATCGACTGGTTCGCCCAGGCCGGCGCCGTGGGCGCGCGGCCCAGATCCAGGTCGGACGGGACGATCTGCTCGGTCGTTGCCCAACCGCCCAGAGGGAAAAAGGCCGGCAACTGGCTCCGGTCGATGGCCATGTTGATCGCCGCGCGGACCGCATCATCGTCCAGCAACGCGCCACTGCCCACGACCGTCAGCCCCAGCAACCCCTGCACCGGATCAATGCGGACCGCGTCGCGTTCCACGCCGGCGGGAATGAGCAGCGGCAGGTCGGAAAAGCGTCCGCCCAGCATCAGCGCCGCCTGACCGTCGCGAAAGCGGATGATCGCCAGCGCCGCCCGTTCCGCCCGCAATACGCGCAATTGCGACGGCGGCACCGGCTCTTCGGTCGATTCATCGTCTCCGGTCGACCGGTCGATGGGCGTCAGCATCAAGGCGCTGCCCTGCCGCCGCTGGCGATAGGGACCAGTGCCGCCATCGCGCGACAGCACGCCCATTTGCGGCTGGGCCAGCATTTGCAGCATATAGGGACGCGCGGCGGCCATGCGGATCTCGATGACTTCGCCGGTCATCGGCACCACCGCCTGCACCGCGTCCAGCGGACCGTCGGGATCAAGCCGGCGCAGGCTGACGATTCGCGCCATCAGCATCCGCGCGACATCCGGCGCGGTGACGCGGGTGCCGTCGGCCCAGAAGGCGCGGCGCAGCCGGAAGATGTAGCTGCGCCCGTCATCCTCCACAATCCAGCGCTGCGCCAGGCCGGGGACGATGTCGCCCTGCGCGTCGAAGGCGACCAGCCCCTGCGCCGTGCTTTCCAGCATCAGCTTGGCGGCGGGGTCGGGCAGATTTTGCAGCGGCTTGGTGAAATCCTCCCGCGTGCCCACCACGCTGACCACCACCGGGCCGCTGCCTTCGTTCGAACAGCCCGTCAGCGTCAGGCCGATCGCCGCGCCACAGATGAGCGCGCCACGAGGAAAAGGGCGAAGCAGGAGAGACAAGGCGGCCATGACCGGGACAGGATTAGCCCCTGATCGCGCCGTCGCCAACCGGCGATCCGCGATCCGTGATCCGAAGGTCATGATGCCCCCGCCGGCCGCGCCTCTGTCAGTCGAGGTTCGGACGCAAATAGCGCTCCGCCGTTTCAAGGTCGATGCCGCGCCGCGTCGCATATTCCTCCAGCTGATCGCGGCCGACCCGCGCCACGCCGAAATATTCGGCCTGGGCATGGCCGAAATAAAAGCCGCTGACCGCCGCCGTGGGCAGCATCGCGAAGCTTTCGGTCAAGGTCACGCCGGTCGCATGATGGGCGTCGAGCATGTCGAACAACAGGGGCTTGAGGCTATGTTCCGGGCAGGCGGGATAGCCGGGCGCCGGACGGATGCCGCGATATTGTTCCTTGATAAGCGCTTCGTTGGTGAGCTGTTCCCCCTCCGCATAGCCCCACAGCGCGGTGCGGACATAATGGTGGAGCCGCTCGGCAAAGGCTTCGGCGAGCCGGTCGGCCAGCGCCTTCAGCAAAATGTCCGAATAATCGTCGATCGCATTTTTGAAGCGCGCCAGATGCGGTTCGATGCCGTGGATCGAGACGGCGAAGCCGCCCATCCAGTCGCCGTCATGGCTGATGAAGTCAGCCAGGCACATGTTCGCGCGCCCTTCCCGCTTCTGGATCTGCTGACGCAGCATCGGCAGGCGGACATGTTTTTCATCCTCGACATGGACGATGATGTCGTCGCCGCCCATGTCATTGGCGCGCCGGCAGGGCCACAGACCGCAGACGCCGCGCGCGGTCAGCCATTTTTCGCTGACGATGCGATCCAGCATCTTTTGCGCGTCGGCGAACAGGCTGCGCGCGCTTTCGCCGACCACCGCGTCCTCCAGGATGGCGGGATAATTGCCCGCCAGTTCCCAGGCGCGGAAGAAGGGGGTCCAGTCGATATAATCCACCAGATCCTTCAAATCCCAGTCGGGGAAGCGATGGACGCCCGGCAGGCGCGGGCGCGGCGCCTTCAGGCTCTCGTCCATCTCGAACGCGTTGGCGCGGGCATCCTCGATACTGACCAGCGCGCTTTGCCCCTTGTTCGCGCGGGCGACGCGGACATGTTCATAATCGTCCTTCGTCTTGCGCACGAAGTCGGTCTTTTGCGTGTCGGAGACGAGCGCGGTCGCCACGCCCACGGCGCGGCTGGCGTCGAGCACATGGACGACCGGGCCGGTGAAGGCGGGATCGATGCGCAGCGCGGTATGCACCTTCGACGTGGTCGCGCCGCCGATCAGGAGCGGCATCGTCATGTTGGCGCGCTGCATTTCGACAGCGACCGTCACCATCTCGTCCAGCGAGGGGGTGATGAGGCCGGACAGGCCGATCATGTCGGCGTCATTCTCGTTCGCGGCCTTGATGATGTCCTGCCAGGGGACCATCACGCCCATGTCGATCACGTCAAAGCCGTTGCACTGAAGCACGACGCCGACGATATTCTTGCCGATGTCATGGACGTCGCCCTTGACCGTCGCCATGATGATCTTGCCCTTGCCCTTGGCGCCCGGTTCCTTGGCGGCCTCGATATAGGGGAGGAGATGGGCCACCGCCTTTTTCATGACGCGGGCGGACTTCACCACCTGGGGCAGGAACATCTTGCCCGCGCCGAACAGGTCGCCGACGACGTTCATGCCGTCCATCAGCGGTCCTTCGATCACTTCGATCGGCCGGGCGGCGGCGAGGCGGGCTTCCTCCGTATCCTCGACCACATACATGTCGATGCCCTTGACCAGCGCATGTTCCAGCCGCCGGGCGACCGGCCAGCCGCGCCATTCCTGCGCCGCCTTTTCCGTCGCCGCATCCTTGCCGCGATAGCTTTCGGCCAGGGTGACGAGGCGCTCGCCCGCATCCGGGTCGCGGTTCAGCAGCACATCCTCGCAAGCGGTGCGCAGCGCGGGATCGATCGCGTCATAGACGTCGAGCTGCCCGGCATTGACGATCGCCATGTCGAGGCCGGCGGGAATGGCGTGATAGAGGAACACGCTGTGCATCGCGCGGCGGACCGGTTCGTTGCCGCGGAAGGAGAAGGAGAAGTTGGACAGGCCGCCCGAAATATGGACGTGCGGGCAGCGCGCCTTGATCTCGCGACAGGCTTCGATGAAGTCCATGCCGTAATTATTATGCTCCTCGATCCCGGTCGCGACGGCGAAGATATTGGGGTCGAAGATGATGTCCTCGGGCGGGAAGCCAATGGTCATCAACAGCTTGTAGGCGCGTTCGCAGATTTCGACCTTGCGGTCGCGCGTGTCGGCCTGGCCGGTTTCGTCGAAGGCCATGACGACGACGGCGGCGCCATAGGCCATGCAAAGTTTCGCATGGTGCAGGAAGGCTTCCTCGCCCTCCTTCATGCTGATGGAATTGACGATCGGCTTGCCGCTGACGCATTTCAGGCCGGCTTCGATCACCTCCCATTTGGAGCTGTCGATCATGACCGGCACGCGGCTGATGTCGGGTTCCGAGGTCATGAGCTTGAGGAAGGTCGTCATCGCCTCGACCGCGTCGAGCAACCCCTCGTCCATGTTGACGTCGACGATCTGCGCGCCATTTTCCACCTGCTCGCGCGCGATGTCGATGGCCGTGGCATAATCGCCCGCCATGATCAGCTTCTTGAACTTGGCCGATCCGGTGACGTTGGTGCGTTCGCCGATATTGACGAAGGTGGCGGTGGAGGTCTGAGTCATTTCTACTACCTGCTCCCCTCCCGTTGGCGGGAGGAGCTGGGGGTGGGCAAGTGAGGTGGCGCCTTCCCGGCCCACCCCCTGACCCCCTCCCGCTTGCGGAAGGGGGGAACAGCTTACGCCGCGATGTGCATCGGTTCGAGGCCCGCGAGCCGCGTCACGACCGGCAGTTCCGGCACCACGCGCGGCTTGTGGCCCGCCAGCGCCCTCGCCACCGCGCCGATATGCGCCGGCGTCGTGCCGCAACAGCCGCCGACCATGTTGACGAGGCCTTCGTCCACCCACTGACGGATGAGGCTGGCCGTGGTTTCGGGCAGTTCGTCATATTGGCCCAGTTCATTGGGCAGGCCGGCATTGGGGTAGGCCAGGATCAGCGTGTCGGCGTTTTTCGACAGTTCCGCCAGATAGGGCCGCAGCAGGTCCGCGCCGAACGCGCAGTTCACGCCGATGGTCAACGGCTTGAGGTGCCGCAGCGAATACCAGAAGGCGTTGATCGTATGGCCCGACAGGTTGCGACCCGACATGTCGGTGATGGTGAAGCTGAGCATCAGCGGCACGTCGCGACCCGCCGCTGCCTCCGCCTCGCGCGCGGCCATGCCCGCCGCCTTGGCGTTCAATGTATCGAAGCAGGTTTCGACCAGCAGGAAATCCACCCCGCCTGCGATCAGCGCGTCGCACTGTTCGCGATAATCGGCCTTGAGCGTGTCATAATCGACCTCGCGATAGGCGGGGTCGTTGACGTCGGGTGAGATCGACAGCGTTTTGTTAGTCGGGCCGATCGAGCCGCACACGAAGCGGGGCTTGCCGTCCTTCGCGCTTGCCTTCTCGGAGGCGACGCGGGCGAGCTTCGCAGCGGCGAGATTGATGTCCCAGACCAGATGTTCGCAGCCATAGTCGGCCATCGCGATCTTGGTCGAGGAAAAGGTGTTGGTTTCCACCATGTCCGCGCCGGCGTCGAGATAGGCGGCGTGGATGCCCTCGACAATGTCGGGGCGGGTCAGGCAGAGCAGGTCGTTATTGCCCTTCTGGTCCTTCACCAGGTCCAGGTCTCCGCGATAATCGGCTTCGGTCAGACCATGTTTCTGGATCGACGTGCCATAGCCGCCGTCGAAGATCAGGATCTTTTCCGCCGCCAGGGCGCGAAATTGTGCTTCGGCGCTCATGCCGCTTTCTCCGAATCATTGCCTGCCGCCTGCGCCCGAAGGCCCAGCAGGTGGCAGATCGCATAGCTGAGTTCCGCCCGGTTGAGCGTATAGAAATGAAAGTCGCGCACGCCGCCGGCATAGAGTTGGCGGCACAGTTCGGCCGCGATCGTCGCCGACACCAATTGACGCGCGGCGGGAAGGTCGTCCAGCCCGTGGAACAGGCGCGCCATCCAGCTGGGCACCTGGGTATTGCACATGGCGGCCATGCGCTGGGTCGCGGCGAAATTGCTGACCGGCATGATGCCCGGCACGATGTCGGCGGTGATGCCCGCTGCCGCCGTTTTGTCGAGGAAGCGGAAATAGGCTTCGGGCGAAAAGAAGAATTGCGTGATCGCGCGGGTGGCGCCGGCGTCCAGCTTGCGCTTCAGATTGTCGAGGTCGCTCTGCGCGCTCGCCGCATCGGGATGGACTTCGGGATAGGCCGACACGGAAATTTCGAACGGGTGGCGCTTTACCAGCCCTTCGACCAGGTCGGCCGCGCCCGTATAGCCTTGCGGATGCGGTTCGAAGGCGCCGCCCTGTTCCGGCGGGTCGCCGCGCAGCGCCACGATGTGGCGCACGCCCGCTTCCCAATAGGCGTCGGCGATGTCGGCGATCTCGTCCTTGCTCGCCGCGACGCAGGTCAGGTGCGCGGCGGCGGCGAGCGGCGTTTCCCTGGCGATGCGGGCCACCGTATTATGGGTGCGTTCGCGCGTCGAGCCGCCCGCGCCATAGGTGACGGACACGAATCGCGGCGCCAGCGGCGTCAGCGTCTCGATCGCGGACCAGAGCTGCGTCTCCATCTTCTCCGTCTTGGGCGGGAAAAATTCGAAGCTGACACGGGCATCGCCGGCAAGGTCCGCATAGAGCGGCGCGGCGGGATCATTCAGGGTCATGCGGAAATCCGTCCTTCGATCGGCAGGATGCGCGCCTGTCTGCGCCGCCCCAGCCAGAGTTGCACCGTCAACCCCTGGCCGGGCAAGCTTTCCACCCGTTCCAGGTCAAGGCCCGCATCCGCGAACCAGCCTTCCATCTGTGCGTTGGAAAAGCCCAGCCGCGCATGTTGGTCGCGCAGGCGCAATTCCTCGCGTTCGTGCGGGGCAAAGTCGGCGATCAGCACGCGGCCGTCCTGCGCCGTCACGCGCGCCGCCTCCGCGATCGCCGCCTCGGGCGCCTGCGCATAATGCAACACCTGATGCAGCAGCACCGTGTCGGCGCTGCCCCATTCCAGCGGCAGGTCCATGAAGTCGCCCAGCAGCAACGCATATTTGCCGCCCGCATCCTGGGGCAGTTTGGCGCGGGCAAGCCGCAGCATGTCCGGGCTGCGATCGAGCGCCGTCACCTGCGCGGCGGTGTCGCCGAACAATTCGATCATCCGTCCGGTGCCGGTCCCGATGTCGAGCAGATGACCGATCGGCTCGCGCGCCAGCAGAGC
>NZ_AYOY01000009.1 GCF_000508185.1 Sphingobium sp. C100
CGGCCGCCGCGCCCGCCGCCGTCTATGCCCCCGCTCCGGTCGCGGCGCCTGCCGCCGCCGCCGCCCCGGTCGCCGCCACGCCTGCCGCTGCCGACGCCGCCCTGCCTTCGGGCACCGTGGTCCAGTCGCCGATCGTGGGCACCGCCTATCTGTCCGCCGAACCCGGCGCCGCGCCCTTCGCGCGCGTCGGATCGCAGGTGAAAGCGGGCGAAACCGTCCTGATCGTCGAAGCGATGAAGGTCATGAACGCGATTCCCGCGCCGGTCGCCGGCACGGTGAAGGCCGTCCTGGTCGATAATGGTCAGCCGGTCGAATATGACCAGCCGCTGATCGTCATCGAATAAGGTCGCATACGCTTATGGCCATTGAAAAGCTGCTGATCGCCAATCGGGGCGAGATCGCGCTCCGCATCCACCGCGCCTGCCATGAAATGGGCATCAAGACCGTCGCGGTCCATTCGACCGCCGACGCCGACGCCATGCATGTGCGCCTCGCCGACGAAGCGATCTGCATCGGCCCGCCCGCCGCCAGGGACAGCTATCTGAACGTCGCCGCGATCATCTCGGCGGCGGAAATCTCGGGCGCCGACGCCATCCATCCGGGCTATGGCTTCCTCAGCGAAAACGCCAAGTTCGCCGAAATCGTCGAAGCCCATGGCATCGCCTTTGTCGGTCCCAAGCCCGAACATATCCGCACCATGGGCGACAAGATCGAGGCGAAGCGCACGGCCGGCGCGCTCGGCCTGCCGCTCGTCCCCGGCTCCGACGGCGCGGTCAGCGACCTTGAGGAAGCCAAGGCGATCGCCGAAGCTGCGGGCTATCCCGTCATCATCAAGGCGGCGTCGGGCGGCGGCGGTCGCGGCATGAAGGTCTGCACCTCGCCCGACAGCCTCGAAACGCTGATGCAGCAGGCCGGCTCCGAAGCGAAGGCCGCCTTCGGCGACGCCACCGTCTACATCGAAAAATATCTCGGCAATCCGCGCCATATCGAAATTCAGGTGTTCGGCGACGGCAAGGGCAACGCCATCCATCTGGGCGAACGCGACTGTTCGCTCCAGCGCCGCCATCAAAAGGTGCTGGAGGAAGCCCCCTCGCCCGTCCTGTCCCAGGCCGAGCGCGAGCGGATCGGCGGCATCTGCGCGAAGGCGATGGCCGATATGAGCTATCGCGGCGCGGGCACGATCGAATTCCTGTGGGAAAATGGCGAATTCTACTTCATCGAGATGAACACCCGGCTTCAGGTCGAGCATCCGGTGACCGAGATGATCACCGGCGTCGATCTGGTCCGCGAACAGATCCGCGTCGCCGAAGGCAAGCCGCTCTCGGTCGCACAGGATGAAATCCGCTTCACCGGCCACGCGATCGAATGCCGCATCAATGCCGAAGATCCCCGGACCTTCGCGCCTTCGCCGGGCACCGTCACCAGCTATCATGTGCCGGGCGGGATGCATGTGCGCGTCGATAGCGGCCTGTATCAGGGCTATCGCGTGCCGCCCTATTATGATTCGATGATCGGCAAGCTGATCGTCTATGGCCGCACCCGCGAAGGCGCGATCATGCGGCTGAAGCGCGCGCTTCAGGAATATGTGATCGAAGGGATGAAGACCACCATCCCGCTGCATCAGGCGCTGCTGACCGATCCCGACTTCCTCAACGGCGATTATACGATCAAGTGGCTGGAAGATTGGCTCGCCCGTGAGGGCGGCCAGTGAAGGCGACCATCTGGCATAATCCGCGCTGTTCCAAGTCGCGCCAGGCACTGGCGATCCTGGAGGAAACGCCCGGCGTCGCGGTGACGGTGCTTGAATATCTCAAGACCCCGCCCACCCGCGCGGAGATAGCGGCGGTGCTGGCCCAGGCCGGCGCCCGCCCCTCCCAGGCGGTGCGCAAGGGCGAAGCGGTGGCCAGGGAGATCGGCCTCGACACCGGCGACGACGCCACGGTGCTGGACGCGATGGCGCAACATCCGATCCTGATCGAACGCCCGGTCGTCATCACCGACAAGGGCGCCGTGATCGCCCGCCCGCCCGAAAAGGCGCGGGCGCTTCTGTAGCTGTCCGCCGGACAGACGCTGCCGCACCCGGCATGACCATCCGACCTCGCCCAATCAGCCCTTGATTTCAGCGCTTGCTTTGATGGTAGGACAAACTAGCGTGCCGGTTCATGGCAAAGGACAAGGCATTGGCGACCATCGCCGTCTACAGCCTCAAGGGAGGCGTGGGCAAAACCACATTCGCGATCAACCTCGCCTGGGCATCGGCCTGCATCTCGAAACGCCGCACCTTGCTGTGGGATCTCGACCCGCAGGCCGCGTCAAGCTGGCTCATCTCCACCGACCAGACCAGCCGCGACGCCGCGCAGGCGATCTTCAGCAAGGATGTGGAGGTGCGCAAGCTGATCCAGCCCTCGACCGTGCCGGGGCTGGACCTGATCGCCGCCGACACCTCCCTGCGCGGCCTTGACCATCTGTTCCGCGAAATGGACAAGAAGAAGCGGCTCGCGCGACTGATCGACAGCCTGGGCAAGGATTATGACCGCATCATCCTCGATTGTCCGCCGGGCCTCACCGAAACCAGCGAGCAGGTGCTGCGCGCCGCCGACCTGATCGTCATTCCCGTCATCCCGTCTCCCCTGTCGCAACGCGCCATGGGAGAGGTCGCCCGCTATCTGGTCCAGCGCGGCGGCGCGCAAGCGCCGATCCTGCCGGTCTATTCGATGGTCGATCGCCGCCGCAGCCTGCATCGCAAGGCGCTGGAGAGCCAGGCCGGATGGCACGCCATTCCGATGGCCAGCACCGTCGAACAGATGACCGTGCGCCGCAAGCCGCTCGGCGCCTTCGCTCCCGCATCCCCGCCCGCGCGGGCCTTCGCCGCGCTCTGGACGCAGGTGGAGCGTCAGATCAGCGAACGCTGACGGGACGGAACTTGCATGGAAGCTTCAGCCTGCGGCGCGCCGGGGCGCGGCCGGAAACAGGCGCGCGGCATCCTGCGCGGGCATCGGCCTCCCGAAATAAAAGCCCTGCACCTTGTTGCAGCCCAGTTGCCGGACCATCGCCAGCTCGGCTTCGGTCTCCACGCCCTCCGCCGTCGTCGTCATGCCCAGACTTTGGGCCAAAGTGACGACCGCGCGGATGATGGCCAGGCTTTCGGCCGTGTTACGGGACGCGCCGACGACGAAGCTGCGGTCGATCTTGATCGTGTTGAACCGCGTGCGGCTCAGATAGCCGAGCGAGGAATAGCCGGTGCCGAAATCGTCGAGCGAAAGCTGGACGCCCAGCGCCATCAACTGATCGAGCACGCGCAGCGCGCCGGCATCCTCGTTCATGAAGACGCTTTCGGTCACTTCCAGCTCCAGCCGCCGGGATTCCAGGCCGCTCTGCGCCAGCGCGGACAGGACCGCCGCGACGAAGCTGAGGTTGGTCAATTGCTCGGGCGACACATTGACGGCGATGCGCACATCCTCGGGCCAGTTGGCCGCCTCCATGCAGGCGGTGCGCAACACCCACTCGCCGATCGGCGCGATCAGCCGCGCCTCCTCCGCCACCGGGATGAACCGGGCCGGCGAGATCTGCCCCAACACCGGGTGGGTCCAACGCACCAGCGCCTCGAACCCCACGACGCATCCTTGCGCGGCATCGACGACGGGCTGATACAGGACGCGAAGCTGGTCCTTCTCCAACGCCTCGCGCAAAGCCAGTTCGAGCTGGTGCCGCTCCTCGGCCTGGGCGTGGAGCTGCGGCTCATAGGCGCAATGCACGCCGCCGCCCTCCGCCTTGGCGCGATAAAGCGCCAGATCGGCGCTGCGGATCAGTGTTTCTGAATCGACGCCATCGGCAGGCGAACAGGCCGAACCCACCGAAGCGCCGACATAGAGCATATGGGCATCGACCTGATAGGGCGCGGACAGGGCGCCGATGATCTGCCCGGCCAGCCGGGCAATGCCATGGCCGTCGCCGACCTGCGACATGACGACCGCAAATTCATCGCCGCCAATACGCCCGCAGAAATCGCCTTCCGCACAAATCTGCCGCAGCCGCCGCGCCACCTGGCTCAGCAGTCTGTCGCCGGTCTGGTGGCCCAGCGTGTCGTTGACCGCCTTGAACCGGTCCAGGTCGATCATCAGGAAGGCGCAGCCGGGCGACCGGGCGCGTCCCGCCGCCATCGCCTGGTCCAGCACCTCGCGCAAATGGCTGCGGTTGGGCAGGCCGGTCAGCGGATCGAACCGCGCCAGCTGGGCGATTTTCTCGGCCGATTCACGCTGGACCGTGACGTCCGATCCGACGCCGCGGAATCCTAGGAAAGCGCCGCTTTCGTCATAGCGCGGCGACGCCGACAGCTCCCACCAGCGCCACTGACCCTGAACTTCCACCGGCAGGACCAGATTGCTGAAGCTTTCCCGATGTTTGAGATGGTCGGCCAGGCTGTGCAGCCCCGCCGGGAAACGACCGCTCTCCCAGGCGCTGCCCGCCAGTATCTGTACCAGCGGCGCGCCCTCCAGCCGCTCCGGCTCCATTCCCAGCGTCTCGGCGAAGCGCCGGGACGCCCCGCTGATCCGGCGGGCCACATCGGTCTGCCACAACCAGTCGGAGCCGCCATCCTCATATTCACGCAGCAACAGGCTGACCACCTCGGTCTTTTCCGCCAGTTGGGCATGGGTGCGATGCTGCCGCGCCAATGTGCGCGCGTAGATGAAACATCCCACCAGCAGGGACAGCGCATAGCTGGTCGCCAGCGCGCGCAACGGCAACTGCCCGCCATCGTCGAACATCGCGAACAGGCCCAAAATGCAGGGCAGCAAAAAGGCTGTCGCGGCCAGCGGCGTGGCCGCATAGCTGATCGCCCCGCATACCATGATGCAGCTGACCAGCGTCCATAAAGCGACCAGTTCTTCCGTCTGCCCCATGTGCGACACCAGCATCATGCAGGCCGTCCATACGATCCCCTGGAGCAACGCGCCCAGGCCGTGGCGGCGCACATCCGCCGCCCCAGGCGCGCCGCGCCCTGTCCGCACGCCGCGATCCAGCCCCATGCCGACAAGGGTCGCGGCGATCAGCGCCGCGCTCCATCCGGCCAGCAGCACAGGGGAACAGCAATGGGAAAAGACCGGCCACACGAACAGCAGGCCACATATGTTCATGACGTGCCGCAACGGGCTGACGGCGTCGGCCGATCGCAGCTGCGCGGCCAGCACCCGCTCGCCCAGCGCATCGGTCGCCGGCGCCAGCCCCATCATGACGCGCAGCGATGCACGCTCCGGCCGATGATCCTGCGTTAATTGCTTCTGCCCGTTACCCACAGCCCGGCATATAGCAGCTGCGGGTTAGCAATCGGTAACTCGCCCGACCGGGACCCTATCAGCGTTCAGGCGGCGATGTCATAGGGCCGGATCTCGCCGGTCAGGTAGAGATTGCGCGCCTTGGACCGGCTGAGCTTGCCCGAACTGGTCCGTGGCAATGTGCGCGGCGGCACCAGTTCGACGACGCAATTCATGCCGGTGATGGCCCGCACCCGCTCACGGATCTGGTCGCGCAGGCGCGAGCGCTCCTCATTGTCCGACGTGCGGCAATGGACCAGCACGGCGGGCGCTTCCTCGCCGCCCGGCGTCGTGATGGCGAAGGCGGCGATGTCGCCCTGCTTGAAACCGGGCAGTTGCTCCACCGCCCATTCAATGTCCTGCGGCCAGTGATTCTTGCCGTTGATGATGATCATGTCCTTGGCGCGGCCGACGATGTAGAGATAGCCGTCGCTCAGATAGCCCATGTCTCCGGTATCGAGCCAGCCATCGGCCATGCAGGCTCTGGTCGCTTCCTCGTCGCGGAAATAGCCGACCATCAGCGACGGGCCGGTGGTCCACACCTTGCCGATCTGCCGTTCCTTCAACAGGCCGCCATCTTCGTCGCGGATTTCCACGATCATGTCCTTGGCGGGTTTGCCGCAATTGACGATCGACCGGAAACGCTGCGGCCGCCCTTCGGTGGCATGGCCGCCCGACAGGTCGGTTTCCTCGACCAGTTCCACGATAATGCCCTCGCCCGGCGGCATGATGGTGACGGCCAGCGTCGCTTCGGCCAGGCCATAGCTGGGCAGGAACGCCCTGGGGCTGAACCCCGCGTCGGCGAAGGCATCGACGAAGCTCTGCATCACGTCGGGCCGGATCATGTCCGCGCCATTGCCCGCCAGGCGCCAGCGCGACAGGTCGAACCGGTCCTGCGCCTTGGTCTGGCTCGACATGCGCCGCGCGCAAATGTCATAGCCAAAGGTCGGCGAATAGCTGATCGACGTGCCTTCATTGCGGCTGATGAGGTCCAGCCACGCCAGCGGACGGCGGGCGAAATCCTCGGTCTTCATATAGTCGGTCGACACCTGGTTGGCGACGACCGACAGGAAGCAGCCGACCAGCCCCATGTCATGATACCAGGGCAGCCAGCTGATGCAGCGGTCGCTGTCCTGCACCTGCATCCCGTGGCTGTGCGACGACAGGTTGCTCAGCAGCGCATGGTGCGTCACCGCCACGCCATGTGGGAAGCGGGTCGATCCGCTCGAATATTGCAGATAGGCGATCTCGTCGCCCTTGGCCTGCGGCAGGGCGACGGGCGTCGCCTCGCGCGCCAGGAAATCCTCGAACGCGATGCCTTCCACGCTGCGCAGGTCGCCGGCCGCGCCCGCCATGTCGGCCAGTTCCTGCGGAAAGAGGAACAGCATCGGGTCGCAGCTCGAAAGCTGGACGACCAATTGGTCGATATAGCTTTCCTTGCCGCCAAAGCTGGTCGGCAGCGGCAAAGGCACCGGCCAGGCGCCGGCATAGACGATGCCGAAGAACAGCTGCGCGAACTCCGGGCCGGTCTCGGCGACCAGCGCCACGCGGTCCAGCGGCTTGACGCCATGGGCGATCAGCCGGTGCGCGCAGGCGACGGCGTCGTCACGCAGCTCGCTGAACGGATAGGGCCGCGCCAGATTGCCCCGCGCGTCGTGAAAGTTGAGGCCACGTCGCCCCTGCGCCGCATAGTCCAGCGCCTCGCCCAGCGTCTCGAAATCGGAGAGGCGGCGCGGCAGATCGTCAGTGGTCGGCGTCGGTGCCATCATCTCTTGCGAACCCGTCATATTGGTTTCACCCAATGTTCTAAAACTTGCGAAAGCGCGGCCGCTAGCAGCTTTGATCGCCACTTGCACCGGATAGTTGCATTCCAGCCTCGCTTTCTAGCCGACAAGGCGCGGTAAAATTCCGGCCCGACTGTGGCATAAACATGGCGCTTGGGCCATGTTGATACGATATGGCCGGAAAACGCCTCCCCACGCCGCTCGATGAGGCTGCTTTGCGCGACCTGGCGCTGCGCCATGTCGCGCGTTTCGCCACCAGCCGGGGCAAGTTGCTGGCCTATCTCAACCGAAAATTGCGCGAACGCGGCTGGGGTGGCGAGCGGCCCGCCGATCCCGAAACACTGGCCGACCACTTCGTCGATCTCCATTATATCGACGATGCGGGCTATGCGGCGATGAAAAGCGCCTCGCTCGCCCGTCGCGGCTATGGCGCGCGCCGGGTGGAGGAGGAGTTGCGCGCAGCCGGCATCGCGCAAAGCGACCGCGAACAGGCCGACGCCCAGACTCGCAGGGACGCCTGGAGCGCCGCCGACCGCTTCGCCCGCCGCAAGCGGCTCGGCCCCTATGCGGTCGGTCCGCTCGACCCCCGGCAACGCGAAAAGGCGATCGCCGCCTTTCTGCGCGCGGGCCATGACTATGCGCTCGCCCGCCGCTGGGTGGACGCCGCGCCGGGCCAGGAGATGGTAGAGGAAGAATGATCCCCCGCCCGGCGGGCCATAAAATCCTCCCCAAGCTTGCTTGGGGAGGGGGACCGCCGCAGGCGGTGGAGGGGGAAATGCGCGAAGCCCCCCTTCCAGGGAACGGCGCGAGCGCAGCGAGCTTCGACCTTGTCGACAGCAAATCGCCACGGACGCGCCGCGCCCCCGGCCCCGCCGCCGCATCTTCCAATGTAGGATTTTCTCTGGTCTATCCTTGCCGATGGACCCACTCGCCACCCTCATCCCCCCTGCGCGCGACCATCGCGCCGGTGGCGCATCACTGGCGCGTCACTGGCGCGTGGGTGGCGCGTCAGTGAGGCGCCAGTGATACGTCAGTGTGACCCAACCGGCGCGTCGGCGACGCCTCGCCGACGCTTTGCAGGCGCTTCCCCGGCGCAATTGCTCCGAAAAGGCCGACGACACTGTGAACTTCGCCGGTGGCGCGTCGCGTCAGCCCTGGCCCTTGCGCATCTTCGCCCGCCGGGCGAAAATGTTGAGCACCTCGACCAGCGTCGAAAAGGCCATGGCGGCATAGATATAGCCCTTGGGCACATGCACGCCGAAACCGTCCGCGATCAGCACCGCGCCGATCATCAGCAGGAAGCCCAGCGCCAGCATCACCACGGTCGGGTTGCGCGCGATGAAGTTGGCAAGCGGATCGGCCGCCAGCAGCATCACCGTCACCGCAACGACCACGGCGATGACCATGATCGCCAGATTGTCTGTCATCCCCACCGCCGTCAGGATCGAATCGAGCGAGAAGATCATGTCGAGCAGGATGATCTGGACGATCGCCGCGCCAAAGCTGATGGACGCCACCCCGCGTTTGTCGAGTATGTCGTCGCTGCCCGTCGGATCGACATTATGATGGATTTCCTTGGTCGCCTTCCAGATCAGGAACAGGCCGCCGGCAATCAGGATCATGTCGCGCCACGAAAATTGCGTCTCGAACGTCGGCGCGCCATGGCTGTCGATCGGACCGTTCAGGCCCAGGTCGAACACCGGCTGCGTCAGGCCGACGATCCAGGCGATCATCGACAGCAGCACCAGCCGCATTCCCAGCGCCAGGCCGATGCCGATTCGCCGCGCTTTGGGTCGCTGCGCCTCGGGCAGCTTGTTGGTCAGGATGGAAATGAAGACCAGGTTGTCGATACCCAGCACCACCTCCATCACCACCAGAGCGATGAGCGCCGCCAAAGCGGCCGGATCGGTGAAGGCGGTGATGAGACTATCCATGCTGCTCCCCTGCGGTCGAAATCGACAGCCTATCAAAACGGCGCAGTCTCGCTACCGTTCCTTTGTTGCTGCTTGATGCCGGGACGCCGCTTTTATATGGCTGACGCCGTTCCACGGGGGGGATCATCAATGCGCTTCATTCTTTGTTTGGCGGCACTCGGCGTCGCCGCGCCGGCCCATGCGGAAATCTTTGAAATGGTCGGGCATTTTCCTGCGGCCTATCGGGACGTCAGCCTGGCCCGCAGCATCGGGATCGACCGGATTGCAGGGCGCGACGGCATGGCGCTGTCGCTGGCGATCGAACAGCAGCTTGGCCGCCGCGGTCCCGATGGCCAAGCCTATTATGACCTCATCGCCTTGTCCCGTCGCGGCCCGGGCGCCGACGCCGTCATCACCGGCCTGGCGGACGCCCGCATAAGCAGGAATGACGTGAAGCGGCAGGTCGAAAACTGCGTCGAAAAACAGGGCAGCGTCTGCAAGAAGAAGGAGAAGGTAGAGGCCACCTGCCTGGAGGAAGTGATCAGCTTCTCCTCCACCCTGCGCGTGGCGGACAGCGATGACGGCCGCATCCTCTACACCCAGACCCGGCCGCAGAGCGAGCGGCTCGTCACCTGCCCCGGCGACAAGCGGCAGCGCGATTCCAAGGACAGCATCGCGCGGATGGTCAAGACCGCCGCGGATCGTTTCGCCGACGACATCGTGCCCCGCCACGAAAGCTACCGCATCCGCCTGCGGGAAGGACGCGATGGCATGGACAAGGCCATGGGACAGGCGTTCAAGGACAGCGTGAAACTCTCGCAGCGCGATCCCGCGACGGCCTGCGACCAGTGGCGCGAGATGGACGCAGCGACGCCCGACCACCCGTCGATCCTGTTCAACCTTGGCCTATGCGCTGAACGGGACGGCGACTATGACGCGGCCGAACAGCTTTACGCCCGCGCCGGAGCGCAGGACGATGTGGCGCGGGCACGCGACCTGACCGTCGGACGCGACGATGCGCAACGGCGCATGGACGGGCAGTGACGCTGCGGCTGGACTTGTCGGCTGGACTTGGCGCATTGGCTGCCGTAGCGACAGCGCGTGTGCAGATCCCGCGGCGCGCGGCCGCACCCTTATCCCTTGCGAGAGGCGGCTTATGACCAGAACCACCCTGACTCGTTTCCTGATCGAACAACAACGCAACTCCGGTGCGCTGCCCGGCGAACTGCGCCTGCTGATCGAAACCGTCGCCCGCGCCTGCAAGGTGATCAGCTTTTCGATCAGCAAGGGCGCGCTGGGCGAAGTGCTGGGCAGCCTCGACAGCGAAAATGTGCAGGGTGAGGTCCAGAAGAAGCTGGACGTGATCGCCAACGAACTGCTGCTCGACGCCAATGAATGGGGCGGCCATCTGGCGGCGATGGCGTCGGAGGAGATGGAAACCATCTATCCCATCCCCAATCGCTATCCCAAGGGCGAATATCTGATGCTGTTCGACCCGATCGACGGGTCGAGCAATGTCGATGTCGACCTGTCGGTCGGCACCATCTTCTCGGTTCTCAAAGCGCCCGACGCCTGTGCCGGCCGCGACGTGACGGAGGATGATTTTCTTCAGACCGGCCGCCACCAGGTCGCGGCGGGCTACGCCATCTACGGCCCGCAGACGCTGCTGGTGCTCAGCGTCGGCACCGGCGTCTTCGAATTCACCCTCGACCGGGAAGTCGGCAGCTGGGTGATGACCGACCCGGACATGAAGATGCCCCAGGGCAAGTGCGAATTCGCCATCAACATGTCCAACCGTCGCCAATGGTCGCCGGCGATCGCCCGCTATGTCGATGAACGGGTGATGGGCGCCGCCGGCCCGTGCGGTCAGGATTATAATATGCGCTGGACCGCCTCCATGGTCGCGGACGTCCACCGCATCCTCAAGCGGGGCGGCATCTTCATGTATCCCTATGACCACCGGACGCCCGGCAAGGCGAAGCTGCGACTGATGTATGAAGCCAATCCCATGGCCTTCCTGATCGAACAGGCGGGCGGTGCGGCCAGCGACGGCTTCATCCCCATCATGGACGTGGAAGCGAAGGGGCTGCACCAGCGCGTCGGCGTGGTGCTGGGCGATACGGCAGAGGTAGAGGCCGTGGCCGCCTATGGCCGGGAAGCCGAGGCAATGGCGGACTGAAGGGAAAGAAGATGGGGGAGAGCGCCGGTCAAAGCGCTCCATCCCCCAGCCATGCCCAGCCTGCCGGTCTTACCGGCGGCTCCTCTCCAGAAACTTTTTTTGGTGGCTCGGCATGAGCAAGAACCCTCTAGCCCAGCGGAATGACAAAAAAAAGGCTGATCCGAAGACCAGCCGCAAAGTTTTTAGGAGAGGATGCCTGAAAGGCACAGTCCTTTTGTCCCGCCGGCCGTTTTTGTGCAACTGCGAAGGGCGAAACCATGGTTGCAGAATGTGCAACCGCCTTCCCGGCCGGATATCGGCGGGGGCGGGTAAAGCAAATGTCAGGGCTTTGGCGCTAGGCCCGGCCGGATGCATGGATCAGCGACCCCCATGGCGGGCATCGACCACCCGATTCGCTACCGGCGCGACATTGACGGCCTGCGCGCCGTCGCCATCCTGCCGGTGCTGCTGTTCCACGCCCATGTGCCCGGCTTTTCCGGCGGCTATGTCGGCGTCGACATCTTCTTCGTCATATCCGGCTTCCTGATCACCGGCATCATCGCCCGCGAAGTGGATGAAGGCCGCTTTTCCCTGGTCCATTTCTACGAGCGCCGCTTCCGCCGGATCATCCCCGCCCTGGCGCTGATGATCCTGGTCACGCTGGGATGCGCGGCATGGCTCTATCTGCCGGGCGACCTGGACGGCGTGCCGAAATCGGCGCTGGCCGCGACCCTGTTCGCTTCCAACCTGTGGTTCTTCACCGACACCGGCTATTTCGCTGGCGGAGCGGACGTCAAACCGCTGCTGCACACATGGTCGCTTGCGGTCGAGGAACAATATTATATCGGCTTTCCGGTCCTGCTGATGCTGCTCGCCCGCTATGCGCCGCGTTGGCGCGCCGTGGTGCTGACGCTGATTGCGGCGGGATCATTGGCGCTCGCGATCATCCTGCAACGTGACACCAGCGGCTTCACCTTCTACCTCCTGCCCACCCGCGCCTGGGAATTGTTCGCGGGGGGCTTGCTCGCGCTGGGCGTCCTGCCCGCCATCAACCGCCGCTGGATCGGCGAACTGGTCGCCTGGGGCGGCCTGCTCGCCATAGCCCTGGCCGTCACTTTCTACAATCGCGACACGATTTTCCCCGGCTTGACGGCCCTGCCTCCGGTGTTGGGCGCAGCCGCTCTGATCCATGCCTCGCCGGGCACCAGCGTCGGGCGGCTCCTGTCGCTGCCGATATTGGTCGGCATCGGCCTCCTGTCCTATTCGCTCTATCTCTGGCACTGGCCGCTGATCGTCTTCACCGAATATGCCACCGACGCGCCGCTGTCGGGCGCGACCCGCCTGATCGTCATGGCGGCCGCGCTTCTGGCAGCCGCATTGTCCTGGCGCTTCGTCGAACGCCCCTTCCGCAGCCGGGCGCGCGTGCCGGCGCGAACAGTCTTCCGTTTCACGGCCGCCGCCATGGCGCTGCTCTGCCTGTCTTCGCTCGGCCTGATGGCAATGGGAGGATGGCCCTCCCGCTTCGCCGCGCCGGTGCTGGCGCAGATCGCGGGGCAACAGGATTTCAGCCCGACGCGCAAACGCTGCCACGACAGCTATATGCGTGGCGCATCCCCCTGCATCCTGGGTGCCGCGACTCACCCCGACGCCATGTTGTGGGGCGATAGCCATGGCGTGGAACTGGCCTACGCACTGTCGCTGGAGGCAAAGAGGCGGGGCCGTGCGCTCATCGAACGCACGACCTCAAGCTGCCCGCCGGTCCTGGACTATGAGGCGAAGGACGCGCGTTGCGCGGCCGCAAATCGCGCCGCTTTCGCCGCCCTGCGCGCCGATCAGGGCATCCGTCGGGTCTATCTGGCCGCCTTCTGGGCCAATGGCGACTTCGACGCGCCGGATTTCGTCGCCAGGCTCGACCGGACCATCGCCGCGATCCGGGCCGAAGGGCGCGAGGTGGTGTTGATCGGCCCGGTGCCGCCCCATCCCTTCGACGTGCCGCGCCATCTCGCCCATCTGGCGCGCGCCGGACGAATGGATCAGGCGCAGGGCGTGAGCCGCGCCTGGGTCGATGCGCGCACAGTGCATCTGCGCGCGCTTTTCACCCGCTGGCAGGTGCGCGGCGTCAGGTTGATCGATCCGGTCAAGGCGCTATGCGCTACGGACCGCTGCGCCATCGAGGCTGAGGGAAAGCCGCTCTATTTCGATTCGCACCATCTGAGCGTCGCCGGCGCCCTGCGCGTCATCCGCGACGGCTGAGATTTTGTTTGAGAAAGACGGTTCCAGCCCGCGCCCCCGCCCAACCGCCCGACAGAATGACACTGGATCGGGCGGTTGGGCGGGGGCG